>CBFHOT010000059.1:0-12747 GCA_965657465.1 Cyanobacteriota bacterium
CGGCGGGGCGGGGGGGGCCCCCGCCGCCAGCTCCGCCAGGGCGCTGCGCATCGCCGCCGCGGCCGCCGCCACCAGGGTGAGCGGGTAGGCCGCCAGCCGGAAGCCGATCGCCGCCAGCTGCTCCGGCGGCAGCAGCGGCGTCAGACCGCCCTCGAGCATGTTGGCCATCCGCCAGCCCGGCACCACCGCGCAGCAGCGCTCCATCTCCGCCAGGCTGCGGGGCGCCTCCAGAAACAGCACCTCGGCGCCGAGGTCGGCGAAGGCCTGCAGCCGCCAGAGCGCCTCCTCCAGCGCCCGCGCTTCGCCGAGGCTGGCCGCCAGGGCCGAGCGGGCATCGGTGCGGGCCACGATCACCAGATCGCCGCCCGTGGCGCGCAGGGCATCGCGGGCCTCCACGGCGGCCCGGATGCGGCGCAGGGCCTCGGGCCGCTCCACCACCTCGCGCACGCCGGTGTGGCCGCAGCGCTTGGGGGCCAGCTGGTCTTCCAGCATGATTCCGGCGAAACCGGCCCGGGCAAACTCGCGCACGCTGCGCTGCACGTTGGCCGGGTTGCCATGGCCGGTGTCGCCGTCGCCGATCACCGGAATCGACACGGCGCCGCAGATCGAGCGCCCCTGATCAAGCATCTCGCTGACGCTGAGCAGACCGGTGTCGGGCAGGGCGGCGCGGGCGGCGGCCACCGAGAAGCCGCTCATGAAGGTGAGCGGAAAGCCGGCCTGCTGCACCAGCCGCGCCGAGAGGCCATCGAAGCAGCAGGGCATCGCGTGGCAGCCCTCGGCCGCCAGCAGCTGGCGCAGCCGGGCCGGAGCCGAGGCGAGCTCCGCGGCGCTGCCAGCAGCGGAGCTGGTGCTGGCAGCGGGGGAGGTGTTGCTGCTGAAGCCAGGATCTCCGACCGGAGGACACGTCATCGCTGCTGGTGCTGGGCTGCCATCGGCCCAACTCTGCCCAGGCTCGCAGCGGCGCCTACATAGGCAGGCCGGCAGCGCCGATCCCGGCTAGAAGCCGCACAGCCGCCGGCCGACATGCGTTCCCCCTTCCGCGAACCGCCGCCGCTGCGGCCGGCCCAGCCGAGCCGCACCTGGCGGCAGCCCTGGCTGAGCAACTGGCGCGGTGACCTCAGCGGCGGCTTCACCACCGCCGTGGTGGCTCTGCCCTTGGCGATGGCCTTCGGGGTGACCTCCGGGGCCGGCGCCATCGCCGGGCTCTGGGGTGCCATTGCCCTCGGCTTCGTGGCGGCGCCGCTGGGGGGCACCCCGGCCCAGGTGTCGGGCCCCACCGGCCCGATGACGGTGATCATGGCCGGCATCATCACGGCGCTGGTACAGCGCTACGGGCCAGGAACCGGCCTGGCGATGGCCTTCACCGTGGCGCTGCTGGCCGGGGCGGTGCAGGTGCTGTTCGGGCTGATGCGACTCGGCCAGTACATCGTGCAGATGCCCTATTCGGTGGTGTCGGGCTTCATGTCCGGGATCGGCGTGATTGTGGTGGTGCTGCAGCTGCCGGTGCTGCTGGGGGTGGCGGTGCAGGGCTCGATCCCGCAGATCCTGATGGGGCTGCCGGCGGCACTGAGCCAGCTGCAGCCGCTGGCGCTGGCCGCCGGACTGCTCACCTTCGCGCTCGTGCGTCTCTATCCGCGGCGTTGGAGCGCCGTGCTGCCGGCACCGCTGGTGGCCCTGCTGCTGATCACCGCCCTCAGCAGCCTGCTGCCGATGGAGGCGCTGGCGCGCCTGGGGCAGATCCCCCAGGGCTGGCCCAGCCTGCAGTGGCCGCAGCTGCAGCTGCAGGACCTGCGCCTGGTGGGGGGCTTCGCCCTCACCCTGGCGGTGCTGGGCTCGATCGATTCGCTGCTCACCTCGCTGGTGGCCGACAACATCACCCGCACGCAGCACGACTCCGACCGGGAGCTGATCGGCCAGGGGATCGGCAACATGGCGGCGGCGCTGCTGGGCGGCCTGCCGGGAGCGGGCGCCACGATGCGCACGGTGACCAACGTGCAGGCCGGCGGCCGCACACCCCTCTCGGGCATGGTGCACGCCCTGGTGCTGCTGGCGATCACCCTCGGCGCCGGCCGGCTGGCGGCGGCGGTGCCCCTGGCCGTGCTCGGCGGCATCCTGCTGCATGTGGGGCTGGAGATCATCGACTGGAACTTCCTGCGCCGGGCGCCGCAGCTGTCGCTGCGGGCCACCGGCCTGATGTGGCTGGTGCTGGTGCTCACCGTGCTCTGGGATCTGGTGACGGCGGTGGCGATCGGTGTGTTCATCGCCAACATGCTCACGATCAAGGGCCAGGCCGAAGCGCTGCAGCGCAGCAGCCGGCGCCTGCCCGGGGGCCCAGCGGCGGATGCAGGAAGCGGTGGGGCAACGGGGGACGCCCGGCTGACGGCCGAGGAGCAGGCGCTGCTGCAGCGGGCCGGCAGCTCGGCGCTGCTGATCAGCCTGCGCGGACCGCTGAGCTTCGGGGCCAGCCGCTACCTCACCCAGCTGCTGAGCGACAGCGCGGCCTACAGCACCCTGGTGCTCGATCTGGCGGAGGTCACCCACCTGGGGGTGACGGCATCGCTGGCGATCGATGCCCTCTGCCGCGATGCCACCCAGCAGGGCCGGCGGGTGCTGATCGCTGTGGCCGAACCGGAGCAGCGGCAGCGGCTGGAGCGGCTGGGGCTGAGCGGCAACGGCAGCGTGGCCTTCCGCAGCAGCCGCCTGGCAGCCCTGGAGGCGATCAGCGCTGCGGCGGGCCAGGCCAGCTGAACCTGGCGGCAGCGGGGAGCTCCCTTGCATCGGCAGCGCGGATCCGGGACAGTGCACTCACGCACAGGGCGACGCAGCCAGGGCGCAGGGCGATGGCGGACGGTCCGGACTGGGGGGATGGGGACGCCGATTACGGCGCCCGGCTGCTGGAGCGCTTGCTGACGGAGCAGAGCCTCGATACCGCCGGCATGCAGCAGCTGGTGGTGTTCCGGCCGCGGGCGTTGGAGGATGCCCGCCTGGTGATCGCCCTGCTGCGGGGCGGCAGCATCGTGCTGCTGGACACCAGCGGCATCGATGCGGAGCTGGGGCAGCGGGTGATCGACACCGCCTGCGGCGGCATGGTGATGCTGGAGGGGCAGGCGGAGCGGGTCAGCGATGACGTGTTCCTGCTGGCACCGGCGGAGGTGCGGCTGCAGCGCGAGTGATCCCCTGACCCGCCGGAACAGCCGGAAGGGATGCAATGCACAGCCGCCGCCGCGCGAAGCACCAGACATCCGTAATAATGCGGAGCGGTGGTGCTGGAAGGACGCGCTCCCCGTTGAGGGGTTCGGCGCCGATCTCCAGGGAGTGGCTTGTGTGAGAGCCAGTCGCTTCAGCCCGGTGCCTGCAGGCACCGGGCTCCACCCTCTTCTTGCGGAGTCAGCTCCTCCACGCCGCGGCTGGCCCGCAGCAGCTCCGACGGCCGGCGCTGAAAGGCCCGCTGAAACTCCTTGCTGAAGGAGGACAGATGGCGGTAGCCGCAACTGCGGGCGATGCTGGCCACCGAATCGCCGGGCTGGGGCTGACTGAGGCGATGGTGGGCCCGCGCGAGCCGCTGCTGGCGGATCCAGGCCATCGGCGAGAGCTGAAAGCGGCGGCGGAAGGCGTACTGCAGCGCTCGCCTGGAGTAGTGGGACTGCCGCTCCAGCCACTCCAGGCTGAGGGGCTGATCGAGATGGCTCTGGATCTGAAGCAGCAAGGCCTCCAGGGGCACACCAGCCGCCGGGGCTGGATCAGCGGACGACCGCTGAGATGCAGCAGCCGATGCGGAGGGCGATCCCACGGATGGCCGCAGCGCCAGCTCGGGGAACAGCAGCAGGGCCAGCAGCCGGAACAGCCGCTGCTGCGGCTGGAGGAACGGCAGCAGCACAGGCCCCTGGGTCAGCAGCAGGGCCAGGGACTCCAGCTCCAGACGGATCGCCTGCAGCAGCAATCCATCGCGGCAGCCATCGAGGCCGGCGCGGAAGCAGGCCGAGTGGGCCAGCCGCTCAATCCAGGCGCGGCGGGGCCGGGCAGAGCCCGCCAACTCGAGAGCCACGCCCACCAGCCGACGCCGCTGGCAGAGCAGCAACACCGCATCGGTGCCATCCCGGCCGGCCCCGCTGCGGAGTTCCGCCTTGGCGCCATTGAGCACCAGCAGATCGCCGGGGCCGAGGCACCAGCAGCCTTCCGCCTGGCGCACCGTGAGCGCGCCGCCGTAGACCAGCAGCACCGGCACCTCATCGAGATCGGCCCAGCGCAGGCTGATGCCGCTGCAGATGCTGGCGCCCAGCAGCAGATCCGGCAGCCGCTTGGCCAGACCCTGGGCCGCCCAGCCGTCCGGGGCAGCGCGGTAGTCGTCGAGGGGCAGCAGGCCATGCAGCCACTGGCAGTGCTGCTCCGGCGTGGCGTAGGGGCTCAGCAGGGCATGAAAGGGATTGGCCGGGGCCATGGCCTGCTCAGCGACGGAGACGCTCGGGCCCTGCAGCAGCACCTGGCGAACCAGCGGGTTCGGCGAGCGCCCGCAGGGCCGCTTCAATCAGATAGGCCGCCAGGTTGGAAAGCGAGCGTCCCTGTTCATCGCTCTGCAGCGAGAGACGGCGGTAGGTCTCGTAGGGCAGCGTGATCGTGATCCGCCGGGGATAACGAAAACCGGGAGGGGGCACAGCCATCGGAGAAATCGAAAGAGCCATCACCCAATCAGCACCAGGAACAAAGCCAGGGGGTCATCAGATAACAGCCAGATCAGAACACAACAAGAACCAGAGGCAAGAGCCGAACACGCATCAGACCGCCACAAGACAGCAGCCGGGCTGAGGGCAGACCAGGGCCAAGGCTGGCCAGATTGAAACCAGGCCAGATTGACTCAGGCGAGCCCTATCCCAGGCAGGTCCATTCCAGGCAACCCGATTCCAGGCAGCCCTATTCCAGGCAAACCATATTTCAGGCCAATCATGTCTCATAGCGAGCCATGTCTGATGACAAGTCATATTTCATGGCAGGCCGTGTACAGACAAGCCAAGTCACAGCCTGGCAAGCCAGGGCGTCCTTGGGCAGTCATCCGTTAAGTCGGCTCTCGCCATCCCCACCGATTGCATCCTCCCAGAGATGGCCTGCAGGCTGAGAGACAGGCAAGAAAACCAAACAGAGTCAGAGCGATCTTGCGCCGCAGCAGCACTGTTGCGCGTTGACGTCAATGCGCCGGGCTGCCGGGCTGCCAGGCGACTGGGCGACTGGGCTGGCACGCATCAGCGGTTGGCGTAGGTGCCCACCAGCCGGGCGCTGGCCAGCACATGCCCCTGCATCGCCTGCCGCACCGCCACCGGACAGGAACCGGGCAGCAGCAGCAGCGGCTGGTTCATCGCGTAGAGCAGGAAGGCATAGCGATGCAGCTGGCCATCGGGAGGCCGCGGCCCCTGGTAGCCGAGTCTCGGGAACTGCAGCACGCCGCCACAGCTGGCGTGACAGGCGCCGTTGGGCAACTGGGGCTGCCGCTCCAGCCCCGCCGGCAGGCGATGGAGCGTGCCGGGGATGTTGAACAGCACCCAGTGAATCCAGTGCCCCTCATCCGCATCCGGATCCTCCATCCAGAGGGTGAAGCAACTGGTGTGGGCCGGCTCACCGCTCCAGCGCAGCGGCGGGGAGAGATCCAGGCCCTCGGCGGCATACAGCGACGGGATCGGCTCGCCATCGGCGAAGGCCGGCGACTGCAGCAGAAAATGACCGTTGCTGGATGCCATCCATCCTCGGGGAGCGCTCCTGATCAGCCTGATCAGCCTGCAGGGTGCCCCTCGCAGGCTGCGGCGCCACTACGGCAGATCAGTGACCCAGCCGCAGCTTGTTGATCAGGAACATCAGCACCGTGGTGCGACGGGTGACCACATCGGCACGGACCTCCATGCCCGGCTTGAGGGCACAGCGCCCCTGGGCGCTGCTGAGGGCGCTGCGCTGGGGGGCCAGCTCAAGGCCATAGCCGGCCGCGGCAGCGTCACCCCGGGGCGAGGGGGCAGCCTCCGGCTGCACATCAGCGGCCACGCTCGTGACCCTTGCCGGCATCACACCGAATTCACTGAAGGGGCAGGCCGCCAGGCGCAGGCTGGCCTCCTGGCCCACCCGCAGCTGGCTGATCGACTCGGACGGCACCCGGGCCTGCACCCGCAGATGCCCACCATCCGGTGCCAGCACGGCCATCACCGAACCGGGCTCCACCACCTGACCGGGATGGCGCAACGCCGTGCTCACCACCGAACCACGGATCGGCGAGCGCACTGTGCCCTGGGCGAGATGGCGCTCCACCTCCTGCAGGCGCGTGCGCCGTTGCACCATCTGCTTCTGCAGCTCATCGGCGGCGGAGCTGGCCTGGGAGGCGCTCTGACGCAGCCGGGCCAGCTCCGTGGCACCGCGGGCCTGCTGCTCCGAAACCCCCTGCAAGGCGCGGATCACCTCGGAGGCGCTGACGATGCGGCGCGCCTCCTGCTGATCCACCAGGCTGCGCGGCACCGCACCGCTGTCCAGCAGCTGGCGGTAGCGCTCCACCTCGCGCCGCTCCAGAGCCAGGCGGGTGCGGGCCTGATCCACCGCCTGCCGCGACGAGGCCGTGAGGGAGCTGGTCATCGCCTCCAGGGAGGCCGACTGCTTCTGCAGCGCCAGCTGCTCATCGCGGGCCTTCTCGCTCTGCTGCGCCAGGGTGGAGAGCTCCTGCTGCAGCTGGCGGCGCTCGGCCTCGAGGGCCTGGTTATCGAAGCGGGCCAGCACCTGGCCGGGCTGCACCGCCTGGTTGGGCCGCAACTGCACGGCGATCAGGCTGCCGCCGCGCTCGCTCTGGACCAAGGTGTTCTCGCCCTGGGGCCGCACCACCCCCTCGGCCCGCACGGTCTCGTGCATCGGCCAGAGGGCCAGCCCCGCCGCCCCCAGGCTCAGCAGACCCAGCAGCTGGCGGCTGAGACCGCGGGTCCAGGGACCGGGTTCGGGCAGGAAATCATCGACCGCCACCGCCATCAAGGTGGAGGGCAGCTGCGGCCCAGCGGCCGAGGCCAGGGGTGCCGCTGCTGCATCGGGCGGCAGCCCTGCGTTCGGCGCGGTGGATTGGGCCAGCGCAACGCCGTCGCTCGACAGCGCAGAGGCGGGGCGATCAGCCATGGCAGAACTCCACGACAGGGGGGACAACAAGAAAGCAGCAAGGACGGTCAGGCCGCCTGCAGATAGGGCGTCAGCTCGCCATGGCGGCGCAGATCCTGGGGCGAGCTCTGGCGCTGCACCCGCCCCTGCTCCATGAACACGATCCAGTCGGCCCGCAGGATCACCGAGGGCCGATGGCTCACCAGGATGGTGGTGCGACCGCGGCGATGCTCCAGCAGACGATCCATCACCTGGGCCTCCAGCACCGGATCAAGGGCGGAGGTGGATTCATCGAGCAGCAGTACGGCTGGATCGCTGGCCAGGGCCCGGGCCAGGGCCAGCCGCTGGCGCTGGCCACCGGAGAGGTTGGCGCCGAACTCCCCCAGCACCGTGCCGTAGCCGTCCGGCAGCTGGCGGATGAAGCCATCGGCCAGGGTGAGCTGGCAGAGCTCCACCACCCGGGCAAAGCTCAGCTCCGGATAGGCGAAGACGAAGTTCTCCAGGATCGAGCGGTTGAGGAAGGTGTCCTCCTGGGGGAGCAGCACCACCTGGCGGCGCAGGCAGTCGAGGCTGAGATCACGGCCGCTGAAGGGCCCGTAATGGATCGCCCCCTGCTGCAGCGGATAAAGGCCGGCGATCAGCTTGCTGAGGGTGCTCTTGCCACAGCCCGATTCACCGATCAGGGCGGTGATCTGGCCGCCGGGAATGCGCAGCTGCAGGTTCTGCATCAGGGCGCAGCGGCCGGGGTGATGGAAGGTGAGTCCCTCGCAGAGGATGTCGGCATCGGCGGGAATCACCGCCTGCTGCTGCCCCTGGGCGATGGCGATCTCGGGGGGATGTTGCAGGGCGTCATCGAGGCGGGCCATCACCACCCGTGAGGTCATCAGCTCCTGGCTGAGGGCCCCCAACGCCGTGAGGAAGGCCAGCACATTGGCCCCCATGCCGTTGAAGGCCAGCAGCTGGCCGATGCTGAGGCTGCGATCGAGCACAAAGCCACTGCCATACCAGAGCAGAGCCACACCGGTGACGCTGCCAAGGAAGCCGGCGGCGGTGCTGGCCTTGAGATCGAGCAGGCCCACCGTCCAGGCCAGCCGGGCCAGACGGCCCTGGTTGCGCTGAAACTCCTGCCAGGCCTGGGGCGAGGCCTGGGTGGTCTTGAGCAGCGACTGACCGCGGAACAGCTCCACCAGAAAGCCCTGGTTCTCGGCCGACTGCACCAGCAGCGCCTGGGTGCGCCGGTGCAGGGCCGGCAGCACCGCCAGCTGAGAGCCGATCACCAGGGCGTAGCCGCACAGGGCCGCCAGGGTGAGCTGCAGGTTGTACTGCGCCATCCACACCAGCGAGATCAGGGCGATGCAGCACTGACCCGGCAGACCCAGCACCAGATTGGAGATCAGCTGGTTGAGCTTCTGGATGTCCTCCAGCCGACTCACCACCTCGCCGCTGCGGCGGCTTTCGAAATAGGTGAGCGGCAGCTGCAGCAGATGCTGGCCGTAGTGCAACACCATCTGCAGCTGCAACTTCTGGCCGAAATGGCCCACCAGCACGCCCTGCAGCAGGCCCAGCACCGCCCGCAGCACAAACAGCACGACGATGCCGATGCCGAGGCTGCGCAGCATCTCGCTGTCGCCGCGCACCAGCACGTCGTCGGTGAGGATCTGCATCAGCAGCGGCATCCCCAACGCCAGCACGCCGATCGCCAGGTTGAGCACCAGGGCCTGGAGCAACAGGCGCCGGAAGGGGCGGATGAAGCGGCTGAAGCGGGCCAGACCGCTGCCCGTGCTCCAGGTCTCGGCGGCGGCATCGCGGGCGGGGAAGCGGGCCGGATCGGGCTCCAGCAGCAGCAGCACACCGTTGCTCCAGCCGGCCAGAAAGGTGGAGCGGTCGAGCTGCCGCAGGCCGTGGGCCGGATCAGCCACCAGCAGCTGCCCCTCCACCCAGCCGTGCAGCACCACCCAGTGGCATCCCTGCCAGTGGCAGATCAGCGGCAGGGGCACCGCCGGCAGCTCATCGAGCAGCGAGGGATCCGCCTTGACGGCGCGGGCATGGAACCCGAGGCTCTCGGCGCCGCGCTTGAGCCCCAGCAGCGTGGTGCCCTGGCTGGAGGTGCCCACACAGTGACGCGCCACGGCCAGGGGGATGCGCTCCCCGTGGCTGAGACAGACGGTGGCGAGGCAGGCGGCACCGCAATCCTCCTCGTCGTACTGACGGATGCAGGGCTGGCGGGAAGCACGGCGATCGAGCCCCTCCGCCAGCCGCAGCATCCAGGCCGGCAGCGTGGAAACGGCCATGGCTCAGACGCTGGCGTCGAGGGTGAGGCCGTTGAGCTGCGTGGTCTGAATCGTGCTGCCGTTGATGGCGATGTTGAACGAGAAGTTGAGCTGGCTGACGTTCACAAGCAGGGACTGCATCATCGCCATCAGACCGAAACCGCCACGCCCCGGGCCCGCCAGCCCGCCGCCAGAACGGCGGCTGAGGGAGGAGTCGCCCCAGCCGCCGCGGCGACCGCCCTGCAGGCAGGCGCTGTGGTGATCCGAGAGCGGCTGCAAGGTGAGTTCAGGCCGGGCCAGCGATGGCGAGGAGAGCGTCGGCGAGGAGAGCAACAGCGATGGCGATGACAGCGACTGGAGCGATTGCGGAGCCAGGACGTTCACGGACATGATCACAACCGGAAAAGAACCAGACAGCAGAGGAAAAACCGCCGCCGGACCGCACTGCTGACCAGGGAGGACAGCAAGCGCTGGCAGCGGCGTGCGTTCGATCAGGGCGCGGAGATCGCTCGTCAGCCCTGCACGGACACCAGACCGAGCTCAGTGAGCTGGGCCAGACCGATGCCGGCGGAGCCGCCGAGCAAGCCGAGGGCGACGGAAACGCCGTTGTTGCCTTGCAGGGCCGTGATCACGGAGGTATCCACCGAGATCTGAGGGGCCACCGCAATGGAGAGGCCACCGCCATTGACGGCGGCCATCTCCTCGTCCGAGAGCGCAGTGTGAACAGGCATGGGATAACAGAATCAGAGGAGCAAAAGGTGTCGAGCGAGCGGCATCGCCGCTGGCGCCACCACGCGCTCGACACCCACAGTCAGCCGATGAGCCGCTGAGCCGAGGCCGGCTCAGGCGATACCGGTGATGACGTTGGCTGCATTGCCCTGGAAGCTCATCGCCTGGCCGGAACCGACCACGGCACCGATGCCGTAGTTGTTGGCGGTGTTGATCTGGCCCACATTGGTGGAGGACAGCTTCCACACTTTAGTGGTGCTGAAGAAGCCGAAGCCGCCAGCGAGCTTCTGGGCGTGGTCGTCGGAGAGGGTCACGAAAGCGGTCATGATCAGAAGAAGAAAGGGTGGACAGAAGCAGGCGCAGCTCAGCCGATGACCGTGCCGATCGAAGCGATGTTCATCTGATCACTGACAGCAACACCGGATCCCAGCACGGCGCCAATGCCGTAGTTGTTGGCGCTGTTGATCTGACCGAGGTTGGTGGAAGCCGACTTCACGGTGTAGCGGCTGCTGAACCAGAAACCGCCATTCAGCGCTTCAGCTTCGCAGTCAGCGATCACGTCAAAACGAGCCATGTTCAAAACTCCATTTGAGGTTGATGAGGCATCTCAGACAATCAAGACAGACCTCAGAGATCCGCCGGTGAATGACCATCAACGATGCCCATATCCGTGATAGATCGATGCAACAACGGTGGGCGAGCAATCAGCACTCAAGGCCCGGATCTGCAGCACCATCGGCAGAACCATGCATTGAGGAGACAGAGCAGACAGCATCCATCGCCAGCTCCACAGGCAGCGCCGGAGTGACACCAGCCAACCGCAGAAAACGGCGCAGCTGCAACACCTCATGCAGGCTCAGGGCTCCACCGTTCTCCGCCACCGCCGCCCGCATCCAGAACTGAAAGCCGCCGATCACCAGATGCACACGCACGCTGTCACTGGAGAGGGCCTCCACCTCACCGCCGAGCGCCTCAAACAGGGCCACCACGTCCTGCCAGTGAATCGGCGGAGCAACCGGATAGGCATACAGCGCACAGAGCGTCTGCTGCGCGCGGCCGAGCATCCCAGCAGCCATGCCCTCACTCCACCGGCACAACCACTTCCTGACCCTGATCCCCCTCGCCCTTGGGCAGGGTGATCTCGAGCAGGCCATCCTCAAAACGGGCATGGAGCCGAGCGGGATCCACCCGTGCCGGCAAGGTGAAGCTGCGCAGGTAGCGCCCGGTGGAGCGCTCCAGGCGGTGATAACGCCAGCTCTTGGACTCCTGCTCGCGACTGCGCTCGCCGCTGACCAGCAGCACGCCGTTGTCGACACAGACCTTGACGTCCTGCTTGCGCACACCAGGCAACTCCACCTGAATCACATAGGCCTGATCATGTTCAGCGATATCGACGCTGGGCAGCCACTCGCCATCGGCAAACAACTCAGCCGCCTGACCACGGGCCAACCCAAGCGAGCGCAGCTGGCGGGCCATCACATGCTCCAGCTCACGCATCGGCTCCCATGTGAGCAAGGCCATTGAAATCCTCATGCAGGGATATCCGCACGGTAGAGAGATCAAAAGCCGCCACCTGTCTCGCCATGCAGCACATCTGCAGCAGATGCACAACCATCATCCAGCGAGATGACGCTCCATGCTGAGTGTGCCTTCGGCTGATCATCACAATGTCGGATCGTCTGCGCGTCATGCAACGTCAGCCGCGCCGCATTTCCATCACGCTCAGCTATCACGTGCACGAAGCCCTGCTCAACCGCTCCGAGGAGGAGGGGCGGTCGGTCTCCAATCTCTGCGCCTTCCTGCTGGAGGAGGCGCTGCTGGGCATCGCTCAGCCGCGCAACGAGCGGCAAGCGCTGGCGGCGGGGCTCGATGGCCACAACCGACGCCATCCGACGCTGCGGCAGCATCCGATGTAGTGGCCGCCCCTGTCCTGAGCCGGCCACCGCGGAGAGCCCTGAGCTCAGGGCTCCAGCATCGGGGTCACCAACTGCCGCAGACGCCGCACCGCCCGCCGCTCCAGGGCCTGCACCTGATAACGGCTCTTGCCCAGATGCTGAGCCAGGCTCATCAGCGACACTGGCCGCTCGCAGAAGCGACTGCGCAACACATCGCGCTCCTGGCTGGTGAGCTGGCGCAGGGGCGCCTCCAGCCAGGCGTAGTCGTCCACCAGCGTCGGCTGATGGCAGCCGGCAACCGTATCGAGCAGGGTGAGATCGGGCTGCTCGCCATCACCCATGGGCTGATCCAGCGAGAGCGTGCGGGCGCAGTCGAGGGCGCGGATGGCGTGCAACAGGCGCTGGGGCGGTTCCCCCAGCTGAGCGGCAGCCTCCTCGATGCTCAGCCCCGGCCCTGAACGCTCCTGCAGGGCCTGATAGCGCTGGGCCAGCAGCCGCAGCGCATGGGGCAAGCGGATCGCCGCGCCCTGCTCCTGCAGATGACGGGTGACCGCCTGCCGGATCCACCAATAGGCAAAGGTGGAGAAGCGGTAACCACGACTGGGGTCAAAGCGCTCAGCCGCTCGAATCAGGCCGAGGTTACCCGCCTGAACCAGATCAATCGGCTCGAGTCGATATTGCCGGCCGAGGCGGCGAAAGCGCGTGACCACACTCACCACCAAGCGCAGATTGGCGGTGACCATGCGCTC
>CBFHOT010000060.1:0-12734 GCA_965657465.1 Cyanobacteriota bacterium
CTGCTCTACGGGGCCCAGGTGATCGCCATCCAGGGCAACTTCGACCGGGCCCTGGCGATCGTGCAGGACGTGGCCAGCCAGTACCCGGTGACCCTGGTCAACTCGGTCAACCCCTACCGGCTGCAGGGCCAGAAGACGGCCGCCTTCGAGGTGGTGGACGCCCTCGGTGAAGCCCCGGACTGGCTCTGCATCCCCGTGGGCAACGCCGGCAACATCACCGCCTACTGGATGGGCTTCAACGAATACCGCGAGGCCGGCCACAGCCGCCGCCTGCCGCGGATGATGGGCTTCCAGGCTGCCGGCTCGGCCCCACTGGTGCTGGGTCACACGGTGGAGCAGCCGGACACGATCGCCACGGCGATCCGCATCGGCAATCCGGTGAACCGTGACAAGGCCCTGCGGGTGCGGGAGCAGAGCAACGGCGACTTCATGGCCGTGACCGACGCCGAGATCCTGGAGGCCTACAAGCTGCTGGGCAGCCAGGAGGGCGTGTTCTGCGAGCCGGCCAGCGCCGCCTCGGTGGCCGGCCTGCTCAAGCGCCGCGATGAGGTGCCGGCCGGCGCCACGGTGGTCTGCGTGCTCACCGGCAACGGCCTCAAGGACCCCACCACGGCCATCGAACACAACGAGGCCCGCTTCCACACCGGCCTGGAGGCCGACACCGCCACGGTGGCCCGGGTGATGGGGTTCTGATCGGCAGCGACCGATTCAGCCACAACGGTTCCAGCGGCCACTGAAGCCACACAGACGGATCCACGCAGAGAACGCCACACAGACAAATCGGTGCAGACGGAGCGCCGCCAATCGATGCGATCCCCGGCCATGGGGTCTGCCCTGGCCCGAACGCGCCCCTCGCCCTGCGAGGGGCTTTTTTGTTGGCCTCTCTGGCCTGGCAGCTGAGCCCGGCAGCCGCAGCAGGCCGGAACAGGCCACAGCGCGGCCGGCCGAAACCCGAGCCGGGAACCGCCGCTCCCAGGCGAGGCCAGCACCGACGCAACCGGGCCGGAGCGCCCGAATCCGACCTGAATCAGACGGCCAACCCATGCCAACCGATCAACAAAGCGTCTGCTGAAGGGCGCGGGAAAAGACTGCAGAAACTGGGGAATCCCGGCCGTGGAAAAGCCTGCTGAAAACGCTGCCGTTCTCCACAGTCCCGGGAAACGGTGGAAAGAGGGGTCGCCATCCCCGATGCCGGATCGTCAATCCGCAGGCCTGTGCAAACCAAAATCCAGCGGCCAGAGCGGGTTTTGGCCGTTTTCCCCGATTCCCACAGCCCCTGCGACTACGAGTTTGAATTCTTGTCTTGGAGTTTTTTTTTAGAACAGTGGGAGGGCAGTCGGGAAACGGGACGGCAGGGCCTGGTGCCGTTGCGCAATCCCCCGCCCTGTGGAAGCGTGGGAAGCCCGTCCGGATCGCCCCAGGCCCCTCCCTCGCCCCATGAAGCTGGTCTGCTCCCAGTCGGAACTCAGTGCCAGCCTTCAGCTGGTCAGTCGTGCCGTGGCCGCCCGTCCCACGCACCCGGTGCTCGCCAACGTGCTGCTCACCGCCGATGCCGGCACCGGCCGGCTGAGCCTCACGGGATTCGATCTGAGCCTGGGTATCCAGACCAGCATTCCCGCCCAGGTGGAGGCCAGCGGTGCCATCACCCTGCCCGCCCGTCTCTTCGGTGAGATCGTGGCCCGCCTCTCGGCCGACAGCCCCATCACCCTCCACTGCCCGGAGGGGGGCGAGCAAGTGGAGCTGATCAGCATGTCCGGCGACTACCAGATGCGCGGCATGCCGGCGGAGGACTTCCCCGACCTGCCCCTGGTGCAGACCGGTCAGCCGATCCGCCTGGAAGCCGACACCCTGGTGAAGGGCCTGCGCGCCACCCTGTTCGCCAGCAGCAGCGATGAAGCCAAGCAGCTGCTCACCGGCGTGCACCTGCGCTTTGAGGGCGATGCCCTGGAATGCGCCGCCACCGATGGTCATCGCCTAGCGGTGCTGCGTCTCGGCCATGGCGGCCAGGCGGCCGCCCCGGCCAGCGATGCCGACGACGCTGGCGAACCCTTTGCCGTCACCGTTCCCGCCCGCTCCCTGCGGGAGCTGGAGCGTCTGCTCTCGGGCCGCCAGTCCAGCGAACCACTGAGCCTGTTCTGCGATCGGGGCCAGGTGGTCTTCCTCTGGGCCGATCAGGTGCTCACCAGCCGCAGCCTCGATGGCACCTATCCCAACTACGGGCAGCTGATTCCCGAGAGCTTCAACCGCGGCATCAGCCTCGATCGCCGCGCCCTGGTGTCGGCTCTGGAGCGGGTGGCCGTGCTCGCCGATCAGCACAACAATGTCGTCAAGCTGAGCACCGAGGCCGGCAGCGGTCAGTTGCAGGTGCAGGCCGATGCCCAGGACGTGGGCCGCGGCAGCGAGGCCCTGGCGGCCGATGTGCAGGGCGATCCGATCCAGATCGCCTTCAACGTGCGTTACCTGCTCGATGGTCTGAAGGTGATGAGCTCGGAGCAGGTGGTGCTGCACTGCAACGCCCCCACCACCCCGGCGGTGCTGCGCCCCCTCGATGAAACCGGCTTCACCTACCTGGTGATGCCGGTGCAGATCCGCTCCTGATCGCCTTGACGCTTCCCGAGCAACTGCTGCTCAGCGATCTGCTGCGCCGCCGCACCCGCTGCCAGCAGGGACTGGAGCGGGGCAGCGGCGTGGTGGTGTGGATGCATCCGCCGGTGCATCGGGTGCTGGGTTGGGCCACCCGCCCCTCGATGTTCGGCTCGGAGCGGCTGGTGTGGCGTCTCGATCAGCTGGCCGCCGTGCTGGAGCTGGAGCTGCTGGTCAAGGGCGAACCCTCTCCCACCGATCAGGACACGCTGCTGCAGCTGCCCACCCTGATCGAAGCGGAGCTGCTGGATCGCCAGCGCCAGCCGATCGGCGTGATCGCCGATGCCGCCATCGAGCTGGCCACGGGCCGCATCCGCCATTACCTGGTGAGCCGCAGCGATCCTCGCCTGCCCGGCAGCAGCCGCTGGCGCCTCAGCCCCGAGCGCATCGTCGATCAGCAGCCCGGCCGGGTGTTCACGGCGCTGTCGGGCCTCGATGACCTGCCCCTGGCCCGCGCCAGCGTGCGCCAGGAGCTGCTCAGCCGCTCCCGCCGCTGGCGCGATCAGGTGCAGCAGGCCGGTGAGCGCTTCGAGGAGCGGGTGGAGGGCTGGCTGGAGGAGCCTCCCTGGGACCGGGCGGATGCCCCCTGGTCGCGGGGGTTCGAACCGCCCTGGCGCGACGCCCCAGAGGACTTGGAGGAAGCCGAGCCTTGGCCCCGCCGCGCCCGGCCCGGCGACGAGCGCGTCCCGGCGGATGTCGCCGGCCACGGCGAACCCTGGGACGATGACGAGGCCTGGCAGCCCCGCGTCGATCCAGCCGACGACGACCGGTGGCCTGATTCGCCTCGGGATCCCCGCTCCGCCTCAGTGCGGCCGCGCCGCTCCGACGACGACCCCTGGATCTGAGGCGCATCCGCCGGTGCCTTGCAGGGCGCTCAGCCACACTGGAGACACCCCGATCCGCTGGCTGTGGTCGCTGCCCCCGAGTACTCCGTTCCTGACGCCCTCAAGAAGGAGAACCTGAGCCAGGCCGATTACGACGAGATCTGCCGCCGCCTCGGCCGCGCCCCCAACCGCGCCGAGCTGGGCATGTTCGGCGTGATGTGGTCGGAGCACTGCTGCTACCGCAACTCGCGGCCGCTGCTCTCGGGCTTCCCCACCAGCGGCCCGCGCATCCTGGTGGGTCCCGGTGAGAACGCCGGCGTGGTCGATCTGGGCGAAGGGCAACGCCTGGCCTTCAAGATCGAGAGCCACAACCACCCCTCGGCGGTGGAGCCGTTCCAGGGGGCGGCCACGGGCGTGGGCGGCATCCTGCGCGACATCTTCACGATGGGCGCTCGGCCGATCGCCCTGCTCAATGCCCTGCGCTTCGGTCCGCTCGAGGAGGAGCGCAACGTGGGCCTGATGGAGGGTGTGGTGGCCGGCATCGCCCACTACGGCAACTGCGTGGGCGTGCCCACCGTGGGCGGCGAGGTGGCCTTCGATGCCAGCTACTCCGGCAACCCCCTGGTCAACGCCATGGCCCTGGGGCTGATGGAGACCGAGGAGATCGTCTGCGCCGGCGCCCGGGGCGTGGGTTATCCGGTGGTGTATGTGGGCAGCACCACCGGCCGCGACGGCATGGGCGGTGCCAGCTTCGCCTCGGCGGAACTCACCGAAGCCTCCCTCGACGATCGCCCCGCCGTGCAGGTGGGGGATCCCTTCCTGGAGAAGGGCCTGATCGAGGCCTGCCTCGAGGCCTTCCAGAGCGGTGATGTGGTGGCCGCCCAGGACATGGGCGCCGCCGGCCTCACCTGCAGCTGCTCGGAGATGGCGGCCAAGGGGGGCCTCGGCATCGAGCTCGATCTCGATCGCGTGCCCGCCCGTGAGGCCGGTATGACCCCCTATGAGTTCCTGCTCTCGGAATCCCAGGAGCGGATGCTGTTCGTGGTCAAGCCTGGCCGCGAAGAGGCGCTGATGGCCCGCTTCACCCGCTGGGGCCTGCAGGCCGCCGTGGTGGGCCGCGTGCTCGAGGAGAACGTGGTGCGCGTGCTGCAGAAGGGTGAGGTGGCCGCCGAGGTGCCCGCCAGCGCCCTGGCGGACGACACGCCGATCAACCACCACGAGCTGATCAGCGAGCCGCCGGCCGAGATCCAGGCCCACTGGCGCTGGAGTGAGGCCGATCTGCCCGCCCAGCCGGCCGTCAGCTGGAACCAGGCCCTGCTGCAGCTGCTCGATACCCCCACCATCGCCTCCAAGCGCTGGGTGTACCGCCAGTACGACCACCAGGTGCAGGCCAACACGGTGGTGCCCCCCGGTGGCGCCGATGCCGCCGTGGTGCGGCTGCGCCCCCAGCAGGGTGAGGGCTCCCTGGCCGCGGCGACCCGTGGTGTGGCGGCGGTGGTCGATTGTCCCAACCGCTGGGTGGCCCTGGATCCCGAGCGCGGCGGCATGGCGGCGGTGGCGGAAGCCGCCCGCAACCTCAGCTGCGTCGGCGCCGAGCCCCTGGCCGTCACCGACAACCTCAACTTCCCCTCCCCCGAAACCCCCACCGGTTACTGGCAGCTGGCCCTGGCCTGCCGCGGCCTCTCCGCCGCCTGCACCGCCCTGGAGACGCCGGTCACCGGCGGCAACGTCTCCCTCTACAACGAAACGCGCCTGCCCGATGGCCGCATGCAGCCGATCCATCCCACGCCGGTGGTGGGCATGGTGGGCCTGGTGCACAACCTGGAGCACGTGCGCGGTCAGGCCTGGCGCACCGCCGGCGATGCGATCTGGCTGCTGGGGGTGCCGCTGCAGGCTGCGGCCGATGCCCGCATCAGCCTCGCCGGCAGCGCTTACCTCGAGACCGTGCACGGCCTGGTGACCGGCCGGCCGCCGCAGATCGATCTGCCGCTGGAGCGCAGCGTGCAGGCCTGCCTGCGCCAGGCGATCAGCGCCGGTCTGGTGGCCTCCGCCCACGACCTCAGCGATGGCGGTCTGGCGGTGGCCGCGGCCGAGGCCTGCATCGCCGCTGGGCTCGGGGCTGAGCTGGCGCTGCCCGCCGGTGAGGAGCGCACCGATCGGCTGCTGTTCGCCGAAGGCGGTGCCCGCATCCTGGTGAGCGTGCCCGCCGCCGCCGAGCAGGCCTGGCAGCAGGCGATCAGCGCCGCTGGCATCCCGGCCGAGCGCCTCGGCCAGGTGAGCGCCGAACCCAGCCTCAGGGTGCGTCAGGGCGAGGAGACCCTGCTGCAGCTCGGGCTGGCGGAGCTGGAGCAGACCTTCGAGCAGGCGATTCCCCGCCGCATCGGTGTCGATCTGCCGCCCACGGCATGAGGTCGCGGCTGATGCACAATGCTGAAAGAAATCAAAATGGATCCGGGCCTGTGCTGAACGAGCCGTTGCTGCAGGATCGCCCCGACAAGCCGGAGGAGGCCTGCGGCGTCTATGCGGTGATGGCCAGCGACCAGCCCGTCGCCAACCTCGCCTACTTCGGCCTCTACGCCCTGCAGCACCGCGGCCAGGAGTCGGCCGGGATTGCGGTTTTCGATGCCGGTCCCGAGGGCCAGCAGGTGCGGCTGCACAAGGACATGGGCCTGGTGAGCCAGGTGTTCGACCAGGACGTGCTCGAGCGCCTGCCCGGCCAGCTGGCCATCGGCCACAACCGCTACTCGACCACCGGCAGCAGCAAGGTCTGCAACGCCCAGCCGGTGCTGCTCAACACCCGCCTGGGTCCGTTCGCCCTGGCTCACAACGGCAATCTGGTCAACGCCGCCGAGCTGCGCCACGACCTGGCCGACCTGGCCAGTGAGCTCACCTCCACCACCGACTCGGAGCTGATCGCCTTCGCCGTGCAGCAGGCGGTGAATGCCGGCCTCGGCTGGGACGCCGCCATCCGCCAGGCTGCCGGCCGCTGCCGCGGCGCCTTCAGCCTGGTGATCGGCACCCCTGAGGGGCTGTTCGCCCTGCGCGACGGCCATGGCATCCGGCCTCTGGTGTTCGGTCACCTCGGCGAGACCCACCAGGCCCAGTGGGTGGTGAGCAGCGAGACCTGCGGCCTGGACATCATCGGCGCCAGCTTCGATGGCGACGTGGAGCCCGGCGAGATCATTCACTTCCGCCAGGGCGACGCCACGCCCCAACGCAGCCGCTGGATCACCGAACCCGCCAAGCTGTGTGTGTTCGAGATGATCTACTTCGCGCGCCCCGACAGCCGCTTCTTCGGCGAATCGCTCTACAGCTATCGCGTGCGCATCGGTGAAGTACTCGCCCGCGAAACGCCCGTGGAGGCTGACATCGTGATCGGTGTGCCCGATTCCGGTATTCCGGCGGCCATCGGCTAGTCGCAGTACAGCGGCATCCCCTTCGGCGACGGCCTGATCAAGAACCGCTACGTGGGCCGCACCTTCATCCAGCCCACCCAGGCGATGCGCGAGGCGGGCATCCGCGTCAAGCTCAACCCCCTGCCGGATGTGCTCGCCGGCAAGCGGGTGGTGGTGATCGACGACTCGATCGTGCGCGGCACCACCAGCCGCAAGCTGGTGGCCGCCATCCGCGATGCCGGTGCCACCGAGGTGCACATGCGCATCAGCTCGCCGCCGGTGACCCATCCCTGCTTCTACGGCATCGATACCGACACCCAGGATCAGCTGATCGCCGCCCGCCTCACCCTCGAGGAGATCGCCGCCCATCTCGGCGTCGATTCGCTGGCCTATCTCACCAAGGAGGGCATGGTGGAAGCGGCCCAGGCCAATGCCTCCCACTTCTGCACCGCCTGTTTCGACGGCGCCTATCCGATCGAGATGGATGAGCAGGTGCGCTCCAGCAAGTTGATGCTGGAGCCCGCCGGCCTGGCCGCCACCCTGCGCTGAGCCGATCGCGGCGCTGAGCGGCGCCTGCCGGATCAGCGCCCTCCCAGCAGGGGTACCAGCTTCTGCAGCCGCTCGCCATCGCGCAGCGCCAGCGGCTGGCCGCCGCCGCTGCTGCCTTCGGCCTGCAGGCTCTCGAGCGCCAGCCGCTCGTGGCGGTTGGCGCTGGTCAGCGCTGCCACCAGGCCGCTGTCACCAGCGCAGAGATCCACCAGCTGATCCTGGCGCTGGCTGAAGCGGATGCCGATCTGCCCCAGATCGCCCCGCTGGCAGTGGCGCAGATCGCTCACCGCCAGCCGCTTCACGAGGCCTTGCTCGCTGGCCAGCAGCACCGCCCCATCACCCCGGACGCCGGCTGCGCCCACCACCGTCTCGCCCGGCAGCAGCCGCAGCAGCATCGGTCCCTGGGCGGTGCGGCCCAGCAGCGGCAAGCTGGTGTCGGTCACGGCCAGCCGCAGCATCCGGCCGGTGCTGCTGCCCACCACCAGGTCTTCGCCGCTGCGGCAGGGCACCACCTGGCGCAGCTCCACACCCTCCTTCAGCTTCAGCACTGTGGCCGCCCGGCCGGTGAGGTCCTGGAACTCCTCCAGCGGCAGTCGCTTGAAACGGCCGTCGCTGCTCAGCAGCCCCAGGCTGAGCCCGGCCGCGGCATCGCCGCTCGGCAGCGGCAGCACCTGCACCACCGTGGCGCCATCGAGGCTGTCCGGCAGGAAGCGCTCCAGGGCGCCGGGCTGCTGGCCGGCGAACTCCCAGCGCAGCAGCGCCACCCGGCCGTCGCCGGTGAAGGCCAGCACCGGGGGCTGCTGCTGCACCGGCAGGATCAGCCGCGCCGGGGCTGGCTGCTCGCTCAGGGCCGCCGGCTCATCGAGATGCAGGCGTCCCAGCACCTGCGGGGTGACGATCTTGACGATGCCGTCCGCCTGGATCAGCAGCCGCGCCTCCCCCGGCAGGGCCGACCAGGCCTGCTGCCGCTGCAGTTCGGCATTGGGCCGCACCGCCGCGCTGCGCTGGGCCACCAGTTCATCGCCGCCCTCCACCAGGCGGGTGCGCCTCGGCGTGGCGTAGCGCTTCTTCAGCTGACGGAACTCCGTCACCATCGCCTCCAGCAGCGTGGTGCGGTCGTCGAGCAGGTGGCGCAGCCGGCTGCGCTCCTGGCCCAGGTCGTCGGCCTCCTGGCGCAGGCTCTCCTGCTCCAGGCCGGTGAGCCGTCGCAGCGGCATCGCCAGCACGGCATCGGCCTGGCGTTCGCTCAGGTCGAGATGCACCTGCAGGCTCGCCTTGGCGCTGGCGGCATCGCGGGCCTCCTGGATCATCTCGATGACCCGCCGCAGGTCCGCCAGAGCCTTGAGCAGGCCCTCCACTACCTCCAGACGGTCCTCGCACTTGCGCAGCGCATGGCGCGTGCGCCGGATCAGGGTGTGCTCCCGGTACTCCAGGAACTGCTGCAGCATCCGCCGCAGGCTCAGCTGCACCGGCTGGCCGTTCACCAGCGCCAGCAGGATCGCGCCGAAGTTGTTCTGCAGGGCGGTGCGCCGTTGCAGGTCGGCCAGCACCTTGCTCGGATCGGCATCGCGGCGCAGCTCCACCACCACGCGCATGCCTTCGCGGTCGCTTTCGTCGCGGATGTCGGCGATGCCGCCGATCTTGCCGTCGTTCACCAGCTCGGCCAGCTTCTCGATCCAGCCGGCCTTGCTCAGCTGATAGGGCAGCTCGGTGACCACGATGGCGCTGCGGCGATGGCGCCCCTTGCCCGGCTGCACCTCCTCGAAGTGGGCCACGCCGCGCATCGGGATGCTGCCGCGGCCGCCCAGATAGGTGTCGCGCAGGCCGCTGCCCACCAGCACCTCACCACCGGTCGGGAAGTCGGGGCCCGGCACCAGTTCCAGCAGCTTCTCGTCGCTCAGCTCCGGCTTGCGGATCAGGGCGATCAACGCATCCACCACCTCGCCCAGGTTGTGGGGCGGGATGCTGGTGGCCATGCCCACGGCGATGCCGCTGCAGCCGTTGAGCAGCAGGAAGGGCAGCTGGGCCGGCAGCACCGTCGGCTCCTGTTGGGAGCCATCGAAGTTCGGCGCGAAATCGACGGTGTCATCGCCGATCTCCTCGAGCATCGCCTCGTGGGCGATCGGTGCCAGGCGCGTCTCCGTGTAGCGCATAGCGGCCGGTGGGTCGTCGTCCACCGAGCCGAAGTTGCCGTGGCCGTCGAGGAGCGGGTTGCGGCTGGCGAAGGTCTGCACCAGTCGCACCAGGGCGTCGTAGACCGCCTGGTCGCCGTGGGGGTGGTACTTGCCGAGCACGTCGCCCACCACGCGGGCGCACTTGCGGTAGGGGCGGTCGGGGGTGAGCCCCAGCTCGTGCATCGCATAGAGGATGCGGCGCTGCACGGGCTTGAGGCCATCGCGCACATCCGGCAGCGCCCGGCCCACGATCACGCTCATCGCGTACTCGAGGTAGGAGCGCTGCATCTCCTGGTGCAGGGCGATCGGCTGAATCCGCCGGTCTTCGGGTCGCTCCTCGGCCATCCGGTCTCGCGGTCTGAGGGCGCAAAGTGGCGCTCAGCCTACTGATGCCGGCTCGCCCAGCCGGTCTTCACTCGCCGCTGTCGTCCTCGCTGTCGGGGCTGGCGTTGGCCTGGGCCCGGTCCACGGCGCTCTTCAGTTCACCCTGGTGCAGCAGCTCCTGGGTGCGTTGGCGCAGTTTCGGGCCCCAGAGCTGCTCCTTCTGGTAGCTCTCCAGCACGTAGTTGGGCTCGCTGGCCAGCGCCTTGTTGGCCCGCTCCAGCGCCTCCTGCAGGCCGCCTGTGCCGCGGCTGAACACCGCTGCCGCAAGGGCCAGGTTCGGCTCGGCCGCATCGGGTTTGATCGCCAGCACGCGGCGCCAGCGCTCGATCGCCCGCTCCGGCTGCCCCAGCTCATAGAGCACCAGCGCCTGGTTGTTGATCGCCTCCCAGAAGTCGCGCCGCAGCCTGGAGGCGTTCTCGAAGGCCTCCAGGGCCGGCTTCGGCTGCTGCAACAGGATGTAGGCGTTGCCCAGGTCGAAGTAGCCGCTGGCGCTGTTCGGTTCCCGCTTCAGGCCCTGGCGCAGCAGCTCCACCGCCTCCTGGGGTCGCCCGTCGCGCAGGGCCAGCGACCCTTCGGCGAACCAGATCGCCGCGTTGCCGGGATCGAGCTCCTTGGCCCGCGCCAGCGCCACGGCCGCGGCCTTGAGCTGGTTGCTGCGCAGCTGGGCCTCCGCCAGCAGCACCCAGCCGCGGGGATCGGCCGGCAGCAGCTGCACCGTCAGGGCCGCCAGCCGGGCGGCATCCTCCGCCTGGCCCAGCTGCAGCAGCCGGGCCGCCGCCTGGGCGATACCCAGGCCGGCCCCCTCCAGCTCCTGGCGCTGCGGCACGTAGACGTAGGGCACCAGCGCACGCGCCGGGGTGGCCATGCCGAGGCTCGCGCCCAGGGCCAGCAGCGGAAGGGCGCGCAGCCAGCGCGGTGCCATCGAGTTCGGGCGAATGGGACCAGCCTAGGGACCGTGTTCCGCCCCGTCCCCTTCAGCCTGCGCTGCCGCGATGTTGCGCCGCCACATCCACGGTTTGAGGCGTCGCAGGGCCGAGGCCCGCAGCTTCTCGTCCCAGGTGTCGTCGCTCCAGGCCAGTGCTTCCTCGGCGCGCAGGTTCAGCCACCAGGGCCGCGGCTGCAGATCCGGATCCTCACTGCTGGCCAGGGGCTGCTGGTTCCAGGGGCAGGCCTCCTGGCAGAGGTCGCAGCCGGCCACCCAACACTGCAGCCGCTCGGCGATCGCCGCGGGCAGCTGCGGCTCGCGGTTCTCGATCGTGTGAAAGGCGATGCAGCGCCGGCTGTCCACCACGAAGGGCTCGACGATGGCGCCGGTGGGGCAGGCCGGCAGGCAGCGGCTGCAGCTGCCGCACAGGGGCTGCGCCGGTGCATCGGCCGGCAGGTCCAGGTCGGTGAGCAGGTGCCCCAGCAGCAGCCATGAGCCCCGCTGGCGGTGGATCAGGTTGCCGTGCTTGCCGATCCAGCCCAGGCCGGCTTCCTCCGCCCAGGCCTTGTCCAGCAGCGGTGCGCTGTCCACGCAGGCCCGCCAGCGCGCCCCCGGCACCTGCGCCTCCAGCCAGTGGCCGAGCTGCCGCAGCCGCCGCTCGATCACCCGGTGGTAATCGCGGCCCCAGCCGTAACGCGCCACCCGCAGGCTGCCGGGGGCCGGCTGGGCCTTCACGTAGTAATTGAGACCCACCGCCAGCAGGCTGCGCACCCCCGGCAGCAGCTGCTCCACCGCCTGCCGCCGCGGATCCGCCATCCAGGCCATGTCGGCCTGGTGCCCCGCCGCCAGCCAGCGCTCCAGGGCGGCTGTGCGCAGCCCCAGCCGCGGCGATGCCGGCACCGCGGCGATCCCCACCGGGTCGAAGCCCAGCACTCCCGCCTGCTGTTTCAGCTGCTGCGCCAGCGCCCGGTGCGGGCTGGTCACCACCCGTACAGTTGCGCCATCTCCCCAGTTTGACGCCTTCGCCCGTGAGCCTTTCCTCCAGTCCGGTTGGATCCGCCCGCACGGCGCTGCTGCTGCGCTGGCTCGGCCTCACCCTGGTGGTGCTGATGCTGCTGCAGCTGGCGGCCTTGCTGTTCAGCTGGAACTGGTCGCTGGAGCCGTTCCGCCAGCTGTTCGTCGATCGCCTGGTCGGTGAGGCGCCGATGGCGCTGATCGGTCTGCTGCTGGTGCTGGTGGCTCAGCGCCTGCAGCCGGCTGAAGGCCGCACGCCCCTGCGCTGGCTCAGCGGTGTGCTGGCGGTGCTGCTCACCATCGCCATGGTGGCCGCTGTGCCCCTGTCGATCAGCGCTGAGAACGCCCTGGTGGAGCAGGCCCAGCAGCAGGACGCCGCCATCGGTCAGCAGACGATGCAGCTGGAGATGCAGAAGAAGCAGGTCAATGACCCCGCCTTCGTGGATCAGCTGATCGCCGAAGCAGAGAAGGAGGGACGCATTCCCGCCGATGCCACCGCCGAGCAGAAGCAGCAGAAGGCCCGGGAGTTCATCGACGCCCAGATCCGCCCGCAGCTGCAGCAGGCGGAGCAGCAGCTGGCTCAGGCTCGCCTCGGCCGCGACCTGGCGGTGCAGCAGCGCCGCTTCGGCGGCACCGGCCGTGCTGTGGTGCTGGCGATCGCCTTCGCGCTGCTGGCTGTGGTGGCCCTGGCTTGAGCGGGCCAGGCCGGCAGGGCGGCTGGCTAAGTTGCCAGAGGTAGCTGTCGGCCGGATTTCCGGGTTTTGCCTTGGTTCAATCCAGTCCCAGACCTGATCAGCCGCTGGGGGACAGGCTCCAGCAGGACCTC
>CBFHOT010000061.1:0-12719 GCA_965657465.1 Cyanobacteriota bacterium
GGCCGCCAGGGGAGCCAGGGACCCGGTGCGACGCGTCTGCAGGGCGGCGGTGTTGCCGGCGCGGCGATTGGCGAGGGCGCGGGCCAGGCTCAACCCCAGGTGGCTGAGGGCCAGCGCCAGCAGCGCCAGCTCCGCCAGCGGCAGCCAGGCGCTGCGGTGCAGGGCGGCTGCGTAGGCCTCGAAGCGGACAGGAGCCAGCGGCGCCAGGGCGACACCCGCCAGATGCAGCAGCAGAAACAGCACCAGCAGCAGCCCGCTGGCAGCGCTCCAGCGCCGGATCTGCACCGCCTCCATCCGCCAGCCACACGCCATTGGCGCCAATCGTATGGAGCACCGGCCCCAGGGGGCCGGATCAACACCCCAGCCCGTCTTAGTACAGGCATACTAGTCAGAGCTTGATGGTGATCGCTGTGTCACTCGATCCCCGCTCGTCTCCGGGGCCTGCCCCAGGCGCAGCGCCTCCCGGCGGGACCCTGGCTGCAAGCTCCAGCGCAACCCGCGCCACAGGCGCTGGCGCCCCACCTGCATCCCCCCAGTCATCATTCGACCAGCAGAACCCCTCACCCGCGCTGCAGCTACAGGGCGCCAGCGCCTCCATCCGGCGCCTGGTGCTGCCCCTGGCCGGCATGGCGGTAGCGGCGGGCTTCCCCAGCCCCGCCGACGACTACATCGAGAGCCGCATCGACCTCAACGAAGTGCTGATCCGCCATCCCAGCAGCACCTTCTTTCTGCGGGTGAGCGGCGAGTCGATGCGCGATGCCGGCATCCTCGACGGCGATCTGCTGGTGGTGGACCGGGCGATCGAACCCCGCGCCGGCCGGGTGGTGGTGGCGGTGCTCGACGGCGCCTTCACGCTCAAATACCTCAATCGTCACCAGGGCCGCTGGCGACTGGAGGCCGCCCACCCCGACTACCCACCGCTGGAGCTGGCCGAGCGCGACGACGCCCGCATCTGGGGCGTGGCCATCCACGCCATCCACAGCCTCTGATGGGCGATGCGGCGAGCGGTCGCCAGGCCCGCAGCCGGGAGGCGGTGGTGCTGATCGATGGCAACAACTTCTATGCCTCCTGCGAGGCGGTGGTGGATCCGGCGGTGCTCGGCCGGCCGCTGGTGGTGCTCTCCAACAATGATGGCTGCATCGTGTCGCGCAGCGCCGAGGCCCGCGCCCTCGGCATCCCCATGGGCCAGCCCTACTTCCAGGTGCGGCGGCAGCTGGAGCGGCAGGGGGTGATCGTGCGCAGCTCCAACTACGCGCTCTATGCCGACATGAGCCAGCGGCTGATGAGTGTGCTGGAGGAGTGGGTGGAAGCGCTGGAGATCTATTCGATCGATGAAGCCTTCGGGCTGCTGCACCGACCCGGCCAGGGCGATGGGCCGGGCGCCGGCGATCTCACCACCTGGGGTCACGCCCTGCGCCACGATGTGCGCCGGCGACTGGGGCTGCCGGTGGCGGTGGGCATCGCCCCGAGCAAGGTGCTGGCCAAGCTGGCCAACAAGTGGGCGAAAACAGCTCGCAACGGTGGCCCGGCGCCGGCGGTGTTCGACCTGGGGGCCTGTCCGGCCGCCCAGGTCGAGGCGGTGCTGGCCGCCACCGCCATCGACGACGTCTGGGGCATCGGTCGCAAGCTGTCGCGCTGGTGCCGGCTGCGGGGCGTGGCCGATGCCCGCGCCCTGCGCGATCTGCCCAGCGGCGAGCTGCGCCATCGCTGCGGCGTGGTGGGGGTGCGGCTGCAGCAGGAGCTGCGCGGCCACGCCTGCCTGCCGCTGGAGCTGGTGCCGGCGGCCAAGCGCGAAACCTGCGTCAGCCGCAGCTTCAGCAGCCCGATCAGCGACCCGGCCCAGCTGCACCAGGCCGTGGCCACCTACACGGCCCGGGCGGCGGAGAAGCTGCGGCGCCAGGGCCAGCGGGCCGGGGCGCTGACGGTGTTCGTGCGCAGCAACCCGTTCAACGGCACCAGCTTCTACGCCAATGCCGCCACGGTGCGGCTGCCCCTCGCCAGCGACGACACCGCCGTGCTGCTGGCGGCCGCCCGGCCCCTGGCCGCCGCCCTGTTCCGGCCGCACAAGCCGCTGCACAAGGCGGGCGTGGTGCTGCAGGAGCTGAGCGACGGATCAGTGCTGCAACACCACCTGCTGCTGCCGCTGCCGCCGGAGCAGCAGCAGCGCCGCAGCGCCCTGATGGCTACGGTCGATCGGCTCAACCGCCGCTACGGCAGCGGCACCGTGCAGTGGGCCGCCTGCGGGCTGCAGGCCCCCTGGCGGATGCGCCGCAGCCGCCTGTCACGGGCCGCCACCACCCGCCTGGCCGATATCCCCACCGTGCTGGCACAGCCCTGAGCGCCGCTGAGCCGGAGCCCGCGGCTCAACCGTGTTGCAGCAGCTGCACACTCAGCTGGCGCTGGCTCACCAACAGCACGAGGCGATCGGAGGCGCCCACCAGGCCTGTCTGACGGCGCAGCTGCTCGGCCTGCACCAGCGCCAGGCCGCAGGTCTCCATCAGCAGCAGCGGCAGGGTGGCCGCGGTGCCATGCATCGCCTGCAGGTCGAGGGCCTGCTGCACCGCCCGGCCGCTGCGCTCCAGACCCAGCCGTTCCACCAGCTGCGGCCAGAGGTCGTTCACCGGGGTGAAGCGGGCCAGATCGAGGGTGGCGTCAGCCATGGCTGGGGGGCAGATCGGCGAGGGCGGCCTCGATCATCGCTGCCGTGACCGGAATGGTTTCCAGCTCATCGGCGTTGTCGAGGAAGGCTTCGAAGGATCCATAGCGACGGATGCAGGGCTCAGCGCCAGGGGCGGCGCAGGCTTCGGCCCAGCTGCCCTCCTCCGGTCGCACCAGCGCATAGGCCTGCAGCGCCTCCTCGAGGTCACCGCCATCGCCGATGCCTTCGCCGTGCCAGATCACCTCGAAGAACTGCATCGCCCGCGCCTGCACTGCCCTCAGGATGCCAGGGGGCACCTGGCGGCGTCAGCAGCTCACGGCGTCCTCGTAGCTGGCACGCCGGCGGGCATCGAGATCCTGCAGATAGCGGCGCTCGCTGTAGTACAGCTCCTGAAAGCGCAGGGCATCGCCGTTGAGATCGGCGAACAGGGCCTCGATGCGCTGCTCCATGTCACCCACCGGCACCAGGCCGCCGCTACCCGGCGCAGGCGCGCCATCGGCAGCACCGGCGTCGGTCTCACCCTCGGCGCGGGCCACCTCCGGCTCCAGCAATCGGGCGATGCAGCGCTCCAGGGTCTCCAGCCGCTGGCTGCTCCAGGCATCGAGCAGATGGCGGCAGCGCTTGAGGCTGCGCTGCCGCTCCAGGCAGGCGGTGGCGCCGCGCAGCTGCAGCAACGGCTGGGCCAGATCCAGGCGCTGCAGCTCACTGGGCTCCAGCAGCGGCGTCAGCCGGGTCAAGAGGGCGCTCTGCTCCACCACCAGCTGATCGCCCAGCAGGCGCGGCAGATCCAGATCGGCCAGATCGGCGCCCGGATCCTGGCCACGGTTGATCAGTTCCAGCCGGCCGGAGCCGAGGTTGTCCTCCTCCAGGGCGCTGATCGCCGCCCACAGCTGGCGGTGATGCACCAGGGCGAAATCATCGAGTTCCCGCTGGCGCAGCTCAGCGCGGATGGCGCCCCGCTGCTCGGGGCAATGCAGATAAAGCCGCAGCACCTGGGCCTCGGCCCGCTCCCTGAGCCCCGCATCCCCCGGCTGCTCCCACTTCTGGGAGCGGCCATGCCAGCGCTGGCCCTTCACCTGCTGGCGCAGGTCGTCCTCCAGCTGCAGCGCCAGGCGCGCCTGGCCGCCGCTGAGGCGTTCGGCCACCGCCTGCAGGTAGTGGCTGCGCACAGCGCTCTGGGGCAGCTTGCCCAGCAGCGCCACCAGGGCGC
This sequence comes from Cyanobacteriota bacterium, assembly GCA_965657465.1. GTDB lineage: Bacteria > Cyanobacteriota > Cyanobacteriia > PCC-6307 > Cyanobiaceae > NIES-981. The sequence continues at coordinate 3,870 of CBFHOT010000061.1, forward strand.
TCACCGCCTGCTGGAACTGATCAGCCCGGGCCAGATCGCGGCCTTCGAGCACCTGCTCGATCTGCCAGTCGAGCCAGAGGGGCGCCTGATCCAGCAGCGAGCGGTACTCGCCCGCCCCATGCTCCTTGAGGAACTCGTCGGGATCCTTGCCGGCGGGCAGGTGCAGCACCCGCAGCTCCAGCTGGCCCTGCAGCGCCAGCTGCTCCACCTCGCCGATCGCCCGCTGAGCGGCGCGCACGCCGGCGCCGTCGCTGTCGAAGTTGAGCACCAGCCGCTTGCCGTCGCAGCAGCGGCAGAGCTGGGTGATCTGCTGACTGCTCAGGGCCGTGCCCAGGGCCGCCACCGCATTGGTGATGCCGGCGGCGTGCAGGGCGATCACATCGAAGTAGCCCTCCACCACCACGGCCCGGTCGTCGCGGCGGATGGCATTGACCGCCCGGTCGAGACCGAACAGGTGCTTGCCCTTCTCAAAGATCTCCGTCTCCGGCGAATTGAGATATTTCGGTTCGCCGCCATCGAGGCTGCGGCCGCCGAAGCCGATCACCCGCCCCTGGCGATCGCGGATCGGCACCATCACCCGACCGCGGAAACGGTCGTAGAAGCCATCACCGCCCTTGCGCGGCACCACCAGACCGGCGGCCTCCAGCAGCTCCGGCCCCAGCCCATGCACCTGGCCGAGGTGCTGCAGCAACCCATCCCAGCGGTCGGGGGCAAAGCCCAGCTCGAAGGCCTCGAGGGTGGGTTCATCCAGCCGGCGCTGCTCGCGCAGGTAGCGCAGGGCCGCCTCCCCCTCGGGGCTGCGCAGCTGGCTGCGGAACCAGCCCGCCGCCAGGGTGAGCACGCGGTGCAGCTGCTCCCGGCGGGAGAGCTGCTTGCGCAGCCGCTCCTGCTGCGGCCCGTCGAGGGTCTCCACCGGCAGCTGATACTTGCGCGCCAGCTCCAGCACCACCTCGCTGAAGCTCTGGCGCTGAAGTTCCATCAGGAACTTGATCGCATTGCCACCGGCCCCGCAGGAGAAGCAGTAGTAGAACTGCTTGGCCGGCGACACCGTCATCGACGGCGATTTGTCGTCGTGGAAGGGGCAGATCCCCACGAACTCGCGCCCCTTCTTCTTGAGCACCACGTGCTCACCCACCACATCAACGATGTCGGCGCGCTCCTTGACGGCCTCGATCGTGCGCGGATGCAGGCGGGGCAGGCTCAAGGTTGGAGGCTGAAAGCTGGAGAGAGGGCAGGGACAGGCATCTCGCAACGACAACCGGCGAGACGACCCGGGCCGGATCAAGAGCCGGGCAGGCAACCGCGCTGATGCCGAGTCTCGATTCTGCTGGCCAACCCGGAGCGCCGGCCGGGCAGCATGGCGATTCCATCACGGCCACCCCTGACGCCACCATTCCCGCCCCAGGCCTCAGCGCCGCAGAGCCCGCCGCAGGCGCCAACGCCACCGCTTCGCCCCTCGGCCATCCGCGGCCCCGTGCTGGCGATGGTGGCCAGCGCCTTCTGGTTCTCGCTGATGGCGGTGTGCGTCAAGCAGGTGGCGCGCCTGCCGGCGGCGGAGGTGGTGCTGGCCCGCGGGCTGCTGAGCGTGGCACTGAGCTGGTGGATGCTGCGCCGCGTCGGCATCAGCCCCTGGGGCGTGCGCCGGGGATTGCTGCTCTGGCGCGGCGTAATCGGCAGCGTGGCGCTGCTGTGCGTGTATCAGGCGCTGGCACAGCTGCCGCTGGCCTCGGCCACGGTGCTGCAGTACCTCTACCCCACCTTCACGGCCCTGCTGGCCTGGCTGGTGCTGGGGGAGCGGCTGGGGCGACGGGTGATTGCCGCCATGGCCCTCGGCTGGAGCGGCGTGCTGCTGGTAGCCCAGCCGGTGGGTCTGTTCGGCGCTGCCGCCCCACTGCCCGCCGGACCTGTGCTGGTGGCGGTGGCGGGGGCGCTCTGCACAGCTCTGGCCTACGTGAGCGTGCGCACCCTGGCGGCCAGCGAGCACCCGCTGGTGATCGTCTTCTACTTCCCGCTGGTGGCGGTGCCGCTGAGCCTGCCGCTGGTGCTGCTGCAACCGGTGGCGCCCATGCCGGTGGAGCTGCTCTGGCTGCTGGGGGTGGGGCTCTGCACCCAACTCGGGCAGGTGTATCTCACCCGCAGCCTGGTGGCGTTGCCGGCGGCCCGGGCCACGGCCATCAGCTACGTGCAGGTGGTGTTCGCCGGGCTGTGGGGCGCCCTGGTGTTCGGGGAGGGCATCGACGGCTGGACGATCGCCGGTGCCCTGCTGGTGCTGGCGGCCACCCTGGTGAGCCTGAGCAGCGTCAGGCCTTCAGGGGCAGGGGGTAGGTGAGCCATTCCTGGCTGCCGCCGGCGGTGCCGCTGGGCTGGGCCAGTCGCCAGCTCTGGCCCCGCTCGCCGCGCTGCAGATAGAGCTCGAAGGGGCTGTCGACGCGGATCGGATCACCGGGCAGGCGCCAGTCGAACGCACCGGTGAGGTGCAGCCCGCGGCTGCCACCGATGCTCAACGACTCCTGGCTGGCGACGCGCACGCGGCTCACCTCCGGCTGGCCATCAGCCTGGGGTTCGAGCGCCAGGGCTTCGGCGATCGCCCCCTGGGTGAGCTGGATCTGCAGGGCCAGGGCGTTGAGCAGCACGGCGCGCGGTGGCTGGCCGGGGCCGCCGCAGGCGGCCAGCGGTAGGAGCAGCATCAGCGCCAGGGCCAGCCCCGCCAGGCGGCGCAGCAGGCGGTGGCCCCAGAGTGGGAGCGTCAGCGGCGACTGGGCAGGGATCCGCAGGGCGGGCAGCATGGAACGACATTGATTGCTCCCATGATCGGCTGGCTGCAGGGCGAACTCGCCGATCACTGGCAACAGGACAAGCGCTGTGGCCTGCTGGTGGTGTGCCACGGGGTGGGCTACGAGGTGCAGGTGAGCCAGCGCCAGTGGCAGCAACTGCCGGCCACCGGCAACGCGCTGACGCTGCACATCCATCAGGTGGTGCGCGATGACGGCTGGACCCTCTATGGCTTTGGCGATCGGGCGGAACGGGATCTGTTCCGCGAGCTGGTGGCGGTGAGCGGTGTGGGACCGCAGATGGCGCTGGGTCTGCTGAGCTGCCTGCCGCCAGCGGAACTGGTGCCGGCGATCGTGCAGGCCGACCTGCGCCGCCTCTGTCAGGCACCGGGGGTGGGCAAGCGCACGGCGGAGCGGCTGGCGGTGGAATTGCGCACCCGCCTGCAGCAGCGCTTCCTGGCGGCTGCGCCCGCCGGTGAGGATCCGGCCCTGGCCCTGGACGCCACCGATCTCAGCGATCAACAGCGCGATGAGGTGCAACTCACCCTCGCCAGCCTGGGCTATGAGGCCCTGGAAATTCACCGCGCGCTGCGGGCCGTCGCCAGTGGTGACGGGGCTGCTGGCGACAGGGCCAGTGACGGATGGAAGGCGGACCAATGGATTCACGCCTGCCTGGTGTGGCTGTCTCGTCAGGCGGCGTAACTGCCTGGCGTTAAAGTATCGGTTTGCAGCGCAGAACCCTGGGCTGGGCTGGTTCCCAGACTGGGCCCCTTTCCGCTCTCGAATCGATCCGGATCACCTCTGATCCAGGTCGCTAGCGAGCTCGGTTCCCAGCTCCCTGCCGGTGCGCCGGCGACCGGAGCAACACCGGGGCTCCCAGCACAGCTGCCCAGCATTCGGCCCGCGTTTCAACCTCTCGCAACTCCATGCCGCTCACCACCCCCAAGAAGCAGGAACTGATCAACACCCACCAGACCCACGGCACGGATACCGGTTCGGTCGAGGTGCAGGTGGCGATGCTGAGCGAGCGGATCAGCCAGCTGACCGGCCATCTGCAGCAGAACAAGCACGACTTCTCCTCCCGTCAGGGTCTGCTGAAGATGATCGGCCGCCGCAAGCGCCTGCTCGGCTACCTCAAGGGCATCAGCCAGGAGCGTTACAGCCAGCTGATCGCCAAGCTCGGCATCCGCGGCTGATCGCCGTTCCAACCACCACCACACCTCAGAGCCAGCACACCCAGCGATGGCGGGCAAGGGACTCAGGCCAACGACCAGAACGGCGGCGGCCCAGTCCGCCAGGGGTGGCCGCAAGGCCAGCCCCGCAAGGCAGCAGGTGATCCCGGATGCGGTGGCCAATCGCATGGCCCGCCGCATCGCCATCGCCACGGGTGTGCCCAGCCTGATGGGCATGGGTGTGTTCGTCGCCAGCTACGTGCTGGTGAGCCGCCAGATCCTCGACCTCCCGCCGGGCGCCACGCTGGCCGCCTCGGGGGGATGTTTTTTGCTGGGCCTGCTCGGCCTCAGCTACGGCGTGCTGTCGGCCAGCTGGGAGGACAAGCCGGGCAGCCTGCTCGGCGCAGAGCAGCTGCCGCTGAACATCAGCCGCCTCAAGGAATCGATCCGGGCGATGCGCCAGAACCGCGACAGCTGAAGGTTGCTGCCAGCCGAAGCTGGCGCGCGCCCTCCGCGTGCCGAGTCGATGCTGTGGTGCTGGCCCGGCTGCCGTGGCTCAGCAGGCCAGCAGTGAATCGCTCACCCGGGCGGTGAAGGCCGCCGAGGTCAAGGTGGTGAGGGCTGCCACCGGATCAGCCACGCAGAACTGAGGGCCGAGGCGCACGAAGCGGCTGGCCTCGCCGTCGCGCACCAGCGCCACCACCGGCACCCGCAGCCCCACCTCATCCTGGGGAGGCCGGTGGCGATGCAGGCATTCCCGCAGGCGGTGCTGGATGGTGATGTCCGCAGCCTGTTCCGCCGGCAGTTCCACCATCAGCAGCTGCAGATCATCGATCGAGCGGCAGTCGTCCACGATCAGCTGCACCCGATCGTCGCGCCGATCCACCGACGCCCACACCAGCAGCCGGGCATCGACCATCAGATGATCGGCCAGACGGGCGTAGCTCTTGGGGAACACCACCGCCTCGCAGCTGCCGGTGAGGTCCTCCAGCTGCAGCACCGCCATGCGATCGCCCTTGCGGGTGGTCACCTGGCGCAGCTCCGGCACCATCACCACGGCACTCACCTTGGTCTTGTCCGCCAGTTCCTCCAGGTTGCCGAGGGCAACCGGCGACAGCAGCTTCACCGGCCGGGCCAGCTGCTTGAGCGGGTGGTCGGAGAGGTAGAACCCCACCAGCTCCTTCTCCAGCCGCAGCTTCTCGGTGGGGGGGTAGTCGGGCACCGGCGCCGCCTTGGGGGCGGTGCTCAGGTCGCCGCCGCCGGCAGAGGCCGCGTCGCCATCGCTGCCGCCACCGCTGAGCAGATCGAACAGGTTGCCCTGGCCGCTGGCCCGGTCCTTGGCGCGCGAGGTGGCCCAGTCGAGGATCAGATCCAGATCGGCCATCAGCTGAGCCCGGTTGGCGCTGGGCTCCAGGCCATCGAGGGCACCGGAGTGAATCAGCGCCTCCAACGCCCGGCGGTTGAGCTGCTGGGAGGGGATGCGGTCGCAGAGATCAGCCAGGGAGCGGAAGGGCCCATCGCTGCCGCGTGCCTCGATCAGCTGACGGATGGCGCCATCACCAAGGTTGCGCACCGCCGAGAGGCCAAAGAGGATGCGATCACCCACCGGCGTGAAATCGATGCCGGAGGCATTCACGTCCGGCGGCATCACCTCAATGCCCATGGCATTGCAGTTGGCGATGTAGCGCTGCACCTTGGTGGTGTCGCCGGCATTCACCGTCAGCAGCGCCGCCATGTAGGCCACCGGGTAGTGGGCCTTGAGGTAGGCGGTCTGATAGGTCACCGCCCCATAGGCGGTGGAGTGGCTCTTGTTGAAGCAATATTCGGCGAACAGCACCATCTGCTCGAAGAGACCTTCGGCGATTTTCGGGTCAACACCGCGCTCGGTGGCACCTTTCACAAAGATGCTCTGGTGCTTCTCCATCTCGCTCTTCTTCTTCTTGCCCATCGCCCGCCGCAGCAGATCGGCCTCACCGAGTGAATAGCCGGCCAGATCCTGAGCGATACGCATGATCTGCTCCTGATACACCATGATCCCGTAGGTCTCCTGCAGGATCGGCTCCAGCTTGGCGTGGGCAAAGTCGATCGCCTCCCGGCCATGCTTGCGGTTGATGAACTTGGGGATCAGACCGGCATCCAGCGGACCCGGGCGGTAAAGAGCCAGGATCGAGGAGATGTCCTCCAGGCTCGAGGGCCGCAGATCGCGCACGATCTGACGCATGCCGCTCGATTCCAGCTGGAAGATGCCCTCCAGATCACCGCGGGCCAGCAGGCCGTAGGTGCCGGGATCATCCAGGGGCAGGGCGTCAGGATCCACTTTCACGCCGGTGCTCTGCTCCACCAGATCGATGGTCTTGTCGATCATCGTCAGGTTCTTGAGGCCGAGGAAATCCATCTTCAGCAGCCCCATCGACTCCACGTCTTCCATGAAGTACTGGGTGATCACCTGGCCGTCGTTGTTGCGCTGCAGCGGCACCACCTCATCGAGGGGATCGGCGGCGATCACCACACCGGCGGCGTGCACACCAAAGGTTTTGTTGGTGCCCTCGATGCGCATCGCCATATCCACCCAGCGCTTCACCGCGGGATCGCTCTGGTATTTCTCGCGGAATTCCGGCGCTGGCGACTCCTCACCGATCATCTCCTTGAGCTTGGCGGGCTTGCCGCGCACCACCGGGATCAGCTTGGCCAGGCGGTCGGCATCGCCGTAGGGAATGTCGAGCACGCGGGCCACATCCTTGAGCACCGCCTTGGAGGTCATGCGGTTGAAGGTGATGATCTGCGCCACCTTCTCCTCGCCATAGCGACGGGTCACGTAGTCGATCACCTCGCTGCGGCGTTCGATGCAGAAGTCGGTGTCGATATCCGGCATCGACTTGCGCTCCGGGTTGAGGAAGCGCTCGAACAGCAACCCGTTGGTGACCGGATCGATGTTGGTGATCCCCAGGGCATAGGCCACTAGGGAGCCGGCGGCCGAACCCCGGCCCGGACCCACGGGGATGCCGTTCTCGCGGGCGAAGCGGATGTAGTCCCACACCACCAGGAAGTAGGTGGGGAAGCCCATCTGCTCCATCACCTGGAGCTCGAAGGTGAGCCGCTCGCCGTACTCCGGCGTGAACGCCTCGCTGTCAGGCAGCTGCAGCCGCGCCCGCAGGCCCTGCTCGCTCACCTCACGCAGGTAGCTCACCGGGGTATGCCCCTCCGGGATCGGGAAGCGGGGCATCTGGTAGCGGCCGAGGATGTCGTAGTCCTCCACCTTCTCGGCCACCCGGGCGGTGTTGGCCACCGCCCGCTCGATCACCTCCGCCGGCAGGTGGTCGTGGAAGAGCTGCAGCATCTCCGCCTCGCTCTTGATGTATTCGGTGCCCGTATAGCGCAGGCGCTTCTCATCGGTGATCAGCTTGCCCGTGAGCACACACAGCAGGGCGTCATGGGCTTCCACATCGCCCACACTCAAGTAGTGGGCGTCGTTGGTGGCGATCAGCTCGATGCCCAGCTCAGCGCCGATGCGGGCGATCTCGCTGTTGACGATGCGATCCTCGATGCCGCCATGGTCCTGGATCTCCAGGTAGAAGTCGTCGCCGAACACCTCCTGGTACCAGCGGGCCACATCGCGGGCCACATCGGGGCGGCCCTTGAGGATCGCCTGGGGGATCTCGCCGCCGAGGCAGGCGGTGGCCACGATCAGGCCCTCACTGTGGGCGCGCAGGAGCTCCTTGTCGATGCAGGCGCGGGCGAAGATCCCGCGGCCGCGCATGCCGCGCAGGTGGCTGGCGCTGGTGAGCTTCACCAGGTTGCGGTAGCCCACCGCGTTCTTGGCCAGCACCACCAGGTGGTAGCGGCGCTCCTTCTTCGGAGGATCAGGGTCATCAATGGAGCCATTGATGACGTACATCTCATTGCCGATGATCGGCTTGATGCCGGCCTTGCCGCAGAGCGTCAGCAGCTCGATGGCGCCATACATGACGCCATGGTCGGTGAGGGCCAGGGCCGGCATGCCCAGCTCCTTGGCCCGCTCCACCATCGCCGGCAGCTGGCTGGCGCCATCCAGCAGGCTGTAGTCGCTGTGGTTGTGAAGCGGAACGAACGCCAAGGCGGTGCAGCAGGCAGAGGGGACTGATGGCGTCCAGGGTAGGACCGGCCCCCAGATCTGGTGTCGCCGCCCGCTGACGGCCTCAGACGGCCAGAGGCGCTTCCGGCCGCTGGGCCATCACGTCGGCGGCCAGCTCGTAGTGGTGGGCCACCTGCAGCAGCCGCGGCTCCTCGAGCACGTTGGCGATCAGCTGCACGCCGATCGGCAGGCCCTGCTGATCAAAGCCACAGGGCACGCTGATGGCGGGCACGCCGGCCATGTTGGCGGGAATCGTCAGCAGGTCGGCCAGGTACATCGCCAGCGGATCGTCGCTGTGGGCGCCGAAGCCGAAGGCCGTGGTGGGCGAGGTGGGGGTGAGCAGCACATCCACCGCCGCGAAGGCGCGATCAAAATCCCGCCGGATCAGGGTTCGCACCTGCTGCGCCTTCTTGTAGTAGGCATCCACGTAGCCCGCCGAGAGGGCGTAGGTGCCGATCAGGATGCGGCGCTTCACTTCATCGCCGAAGCCCTCGGCGCGGCTGCGGGCGGTCATCGCCGCCAGGCTGGTGGCATCGTCGGCCCGGTAGCCGTACTTCACGCCGTCGTAGCGGGCCAGGTTGGCCGACGCCTCCGACGGCGCGATCACGTAGTAGGTGGCGATGCCGTCGTTGAAGCGGGGGCAGCTCACGTCCACCAGCTCACAGCCCAGGGCCTCCAGCTGGGCGGCGGCGGCCAGCACCGAAGCCTTCACCTCCGGCGAGAGTCCCTCGGCCTCGAAGCATTCGCGCACGATGCCCACCCGCAGGCCGGCCACGGGCTGGGCCAGGGCGGCGCT
>CBFHOT010000062.1:0-12599 GCA_965657465.1 Cyanobacteriota bacterium
GCTGTAATAGCCCCAGCCCAGGATCGTGGTGCCGGTGAAGAACACCGTGCCGAAGGTCACCAGCCAGGCGCTGCCGGGCAGGCCGTGGTTGAAGGCGGCCATGGTCAGGGCCACACCGCTCAGATCGCCCATGAACTCACCGCTGATCACGATCACCAGGGCGGTCATCGTGCAGACCACGATCGTGTCGATGAAGGTGCCGAGCATCGCCACGGCGCCCTGCAGCACCGGATCGCCCGGCTTGGCCGCCGCCTGGGCGATCGGCGCCGTGCCCAGGCCCGCCTCGTTGGAAAACACGCCACGGGCGATGCCCTTCTGAATCACCACCCCCAGGGAGCCGCCGGCCACGGCCTGGCCGCTGAAGGCATCGCTGACGATCAGGCTCAGAGCCGCCGGGATCTCGGCGGCATGCAAGCCGAGGATCACCAGGGCACCGCCCACATACACCAGGGCCATGAACGGCACCACCACCTCGGTGACCTTGGCGATGCGCTCGATGCCGCCGATCAGCACGGCGAAGGCGATCGCCGCCATCACCACGCCGGTGAGCAGCTCCGGCAGATTCAGGGCCGTGCGCAGGGCCAGGGCCAATTCATGGGCCTGCACGCCGTTGCCGATGCCGAAGCCGGCCAGGGTGCCGAAGATCGCGAACAGGGTGCCCAGCCAGGCCCAGCGGGGGCCGAGGCCGTTGCGAATGAAGTACATCGGGCCGCCCACGTGCTCACCGAGGTCATCGACCTCGCGGTAGTGCACCGCCAGCAGCGATTCGGCGTACTTGGTGGCCATGCCCACCAGGGCGATCAGCCACATCCAGAACACGGCTCCGGGGCCGCCGACGGCGATGGCCCCCGCGACGCCGGCCACATTGCCGGTGCCGATCGTGGCCGCCAGGGCGGTGGTGAGGCTGGCGAAGGCGCTCACATCGCCCTCGCCGCGGCTGGAGCGGATCGAGGCCAGGGCCTGGCGGATGCCGAAGCCGATGCGGCGCAGCGGCATGAAGCGCAGGCCCACCATTAAATAGACGCCGGTGAGACCGATCAGCCAGAGGGTCGGCGGCCCCCACACCACACCATTGATCGCATCCAGGCTGGGGGCCAGGTTGATGGCGGCCAGGGGAGCCGCGGCCGCATCGGCTAAGACCAGGGGGGATACCACCAGGAAAGGCGCAATTGCCCGGGATGGTGGCATCCCCACGGCGACAAGGCACGAGCGCGGCGTGGGCCGTGGTCAAGCCGTCACACAGATCGGGAACAGGCTCGGCTGCCGGCCCGCGCTGCCGATGCTCAGGCCAGGGGCTCGAGGGCCTCGAAGCGGAACACCTGACGGCCGGCGGGCGTGTCGCCGAAGGCTTCGGTGTCCACCACCCGCTCACTCAGCACCCAGGGCCCACCCTCCACGAGGGGCACGAAGGTGTCGGTGAAGCGGCTCAGGCCACCGCGAGCAGCGCCCGTGGCCGGATCGGCGTACTGGCTGGTGTAGCTGCGGCTGAGGTAGCCGCTGCCGGTGTCGGTGGTGCTCTCGGTGAAGATCGTCACCACCGTGCCGTGGATGTGGCGGTGCACCATCGTCACCACATCGCCCTTGATGCGGTAGCGATCCCCGGCGTTCTTGCCGCCCACGATCACCTCGGTGCCCACGGCATCGGTATCGCCGGCGGTGAAGGTGTTCTCGCCGTGGGTCTGCTCGAAGCTGCGGCGCACGCGGTGGATCGCCACTTCCCAGAGCTGCGAAGCCACCGCCTTGTGGATCTCCTCGTTATCGATGCCCTCCACCTGGGCCTTGAGATCGGCACCCACCTGGAAGGTGCCTTCGGCGCGCTGGCCCTCCTCGCCGGCCTGGCCGTCCTGCTCCCAGATGCAGCGGCCGCGGTAGCCGCCGAAGCCGGGCTCCCAGGTGTAGCGGTTCTCGTAGGCGGCGCGGAAGGCGGCGCTGCAATCGCTGCCGGGAGCGAGCGCGGCGGCGGGGCTGGCGGCGAGGGTCAAGGCAAGGGCCAATCGGGGAGCTTCAGGCTAGAAGCCTGGGCTCAACCGCTGGCCGGCGGCGCGCCCTCAGGGATGGATGTCCTGCAGGGCATGCACGGGCAGCTGATCGCGCTGCAGCGCCGCGATCGCCTCCACCGCCGCCCGGGCACCGGCCAGGGTGGTCACGGTGGGTACGGCGTAATCGAGGGCAGCGCGACGCAGGTAGCGGTCGTCGTGGGCGGCCTGGCGGCCGATCGGCGTGTTGATGATCAGCTGGATGCGGCCCGAGCGGATGGCGTCCTCAATGTTGGGCCGCCCCTCGTGCACCTTGAGCACCGCCTCCACCTCCAGGCCGGCGGCCTGCAGGGCAGCGGCGGTGCCGCCGGTGGCGATCAGGGCGAAGCCCTGCTCCGCCAGGCGCTGGGCCACGGGCACCAGGGCCGGCTTGTCGCGGTCGTGGGTGGAGAGGAACACCGTACCGGCGGTGGGCAGGGCCTCACCGGCGGCCAGCTCAGCCTTGGCGAAGGCCATGCCGAAGGCCGGGGCGATGCCCATCACCTCGCCGGTGCTGCGCATCTCGGGGCCGAGCAGGGTGTCGGAGCCGGGGAAGCGCTTGAACGGCAGCACCGCCTCCTTCACCGTCTGCAGCGGCGGCTGGGGCTCCTGCTCCAGGCCAAGCTCCTGCAGGCTGCGGCCCGCCATCACCAGGCTGGCCACCTTTGCCAGGGGCACGCCGGTGGCCTTGGCCACGAAGGGCACCGTGCGCGAGGCGCGCGGATTGGCTTCGATGATGAACACGGTTTCGCGGCCATCGGCATCCCGCTGCACCGCACACTGCAGATTGATCAGGCCGCGCACCTCCAGGGCCAGGGCCAGATCGCGGCTCCACTGGCGGATCGTGGCCAGGGCCTCCTCGCCCAGGCTCACCGCCGGCAGGCAGCAGGCGGAATCGCCGGAGTGGATGCCGGCCGGCTCGATGTGCTCCATCAGACCACCGATCACCACCGCACCGGTGGCATCGCAGAGGGCATCGACATCCACCTCAGTGGCGTTCTCCAGGTACTGATCGATCAGCACCGGATGGTCGGGCTCCACATTCACCGCTTCCACCATGTAGCGGTTGAGTTCGGCCTCGTCGTACACCACCTCCATGGCGCGGCCGCCGAGCACATAGCTGGGGCGCACCACCACCGGATAGCCGACGCGCTCGGCCACGGCGCGGGCCTCAGCCTCGCTGCGGGCCAGGCCGTTGCGGGGCTGACGGATCTCCAGGCGGCGCAGGATCGCTTCGAACTGCTCGCGGTCCTCGGCGGTGTCGATCGATTCGGGCGAGGTGCCCCAGATGCGGGTGCCGGTGGCCCGGCCCTCGGGCGAGGCCAGCCAGCGCAGCAGCGGAATCGCCAGCTTCAGCGGCGTCTGACCGCCGAACTGCACGATCACCCCTTCGGGCTGCTCGGCCTCGATGATGTTGAGCACATCCTCAAGGGTGAGCGGCTCGAAGTAGAGGCGATCGGAGGTGTCGTAGTCGGTCGAGACCGTCTCCGGATTGCTGTTCACCATCACCGTGGCGAAGCCCGCATCCCGCAGCGAGAAGGAGGCGTGACAGCAGCAGTAATCGAATTCGATGCCCTGGCCGATGCGGTTGGGGCCGCCACCGAGGATCATCACCTTGCGACGGCTCTCGGGCTGCACCTCGTCTTCCGGTGACACCGGCTCCAGCTCACCAGCAGCGCTGAGGCGCAGCAGCGGCCGCTCGTAGGTGGCGTAGTGATACGGGGTGGTGGAGGCGAACTCGGCGGCGCAGGTGTCGACCGTCTTGAACACGGCGTTGACGCCGAGAGCCTGGCGATGGCGGCGCACCGCCAGTTCATCGCTGCCGGTGGCCCAGGCGATCTGGCGATCGGAGAAGCCGAGTTGCTTCAGCTCCAGCAGTGCCGGAGCATCCAGATCCGTGAGCGCACGCCCCTGCAGCAGCCGCTGTTCGGCCGCCACAATGCCGCGCAGCTTGGCCAGGAACCAGGGATCGATGGCGCTGAGGCGATGGATCTCGGCGTCGCTGCGGCCGGCCACGATCGCAGCGCGCACCGCGAAGATGCGCTCGGGGGTGGCGGTGCGCAGGGCCCGCTCCAGCTCAGTGGGATCCCAGCTGGCGTCACTGCGGTCGCAGCCCCAGCCGGCATGGCCCGTCTCCAGGGAGCGCAGCGCCTTCTGGAACGACTCCTCGAAGCAGCGGCCGATGGCCATCGCCTCACCCACCGACTTCATCGAGGTGGTGAGCAGGGCCGGGCTGCCCTGGAACTTCTCGAAGGCGAAGCGCGGAATCTTCGTGACCACGTAGTCGATCGTGGGCTCAAAACACGCCGGCGTCTTGCCGGTGATGTCGTTGAGGATCTCGTCGAGGGTGTAGCCCACCGCCAGACGGGCGGCGATCTTGGCGATCGGGAAGCCGGTGGCCTTCGAGGCCAGGGCCGAGCTGCGCGAGACGCGCGGGTTCATCTCGATCACGATCACATCGCCATTGGCGGGATTGATCGCGAACTGGATGTTGCTGCCGCCGGTGTCGACACCGATCTCGCGGATGATGGCGATCGACTGATCGCGCAGCCGCTGGTATTCGCGGTCGGTGAGGGTCTGGGCCGGCGCCACGGTGATCGAGTCACCGGTGTGCACGCCCATCGGATCGAGGTTCTCGATCGAGCAGACGATCACCACGTTGTCGGCGGTGTCGCGCATCACCTCCAGCTCGAACTCCTTCCAGCCGAGCAGCGACTGCTCGATCAGGATCTGGCTCACCGGGCTGGCCTCAAGGCCGCTCTTGCAGATCGCCTCGAATTCCTCGGGGTTGTAGGCGATGCCGCCACCGCTGCCGCCGAGGGTGAAGGCGGGGCGAATGATCCGGGGGTAGCTGCCGATCGCGTCACCGACGCGGCGGGACTCCTCCATCGAATTGGCGATCCCGGATGGGCACACGGCCACGCCGATGCGCTCCATCGCCTCCTTGAACAGCAGGCGGTCTTCCGCCTTCTTGATCGCCTCGAGGTTGGCGCCGATCAGCTCCACCCCGTGCTTCTCCAGGGTGCCGTTCTCGGCCAGGGCCACCGCCAGGTTGAGGGCCGTCTGGCCGCCCATGGTGGGCAGCAGGGCATCGGGCTTCTCCATCTCGATCACCCGGGCCACCACCTCCGGGGTGAGCGGCTCGATGTAGGTGCGATCCGCCATGTCCGGATCGGTCATGATCGAGGCCGGATTGCTGTTGACCAGCACCACCTCAAACCCCTCGGCCCGCAGCGCCTTGCAGGCCTGGGTGCCGGAGTAGTCGAATTCGCAGGCCTGCCCGATCACGATCGGGCCCGAACCCAGCAGCAGGATGCGACGCAGATCCGTGCGACGGGGCATGGGCGAGAGGGCGGCAGGCCAAACCCGCCTAGCCTCTCACGCCCTCCGCCCCGGCGCTGTGCCCAGGGACCCTGGCAGGCGGTCGGCGCTGGCTAACGTGGCCCTTGACGACTCTCCCCCTTCCATGAGTGAACTCCAGCGCCTCAAGGGGCTGCTGCCTCCGGAAATGCAGAGCTGGGTGTTCGTGGAAGCGGCGGCCTCGATCGATCCACCGCTGATCACGATTGAGGAGATCGGCCGCGACGAGATCGAGATCCAGGTGGATCTCGAAGCCTGGGATGGCCTGGCGATCGACCACCGCAACCTGCTCTTCTGGCACGAGGTGGGCCGCATCCAGAACGATGCGGTACCGCGCGACGGCTGGGAGATGGCCGCCCTGGCGATCGGCCTCGGCGGCGCCATCGGCGAGCTGTGGGTGCAGGACGGCCTGCTGCTGGTGATGGCCCTCGGCCTCTCCGGCTTCGCCGGCTACCGCCTCTACCTCAAGAACAACTCCGAGAAGCGCCTGCAGGACGCGATCGTCGCCGACGAACGGGCGATCGACCTGGCCTGCCGCTTCGGTTACACGCTGCCGAACGCCTACAAGAGCCTCGGCGGCGCCCTCAAGGAGCTGGCGGAGCAGACCCGCAAGAAGAAGAAACGCTCCTTCTACGACGACCGCCTGGAGGCGCTGCGCAAGAGTGCAGGCAGGGCCCGCGCCGAAATGGCGCAGCAGCAGGGCTCCCGTCAATCCGTCACCAGCGAGAACGTCTATGGCTGATGCCCCCCTGGGCGCCACTCCCGAAGCCGACCTGACGGCCGAAGCCGGCAGCGCCGACCCGGCCACCGAGGCGATGGCCCGCCTGGCGGCCGAGGCCTGCGATGACCGCAAGGCCGTGGACATCCGCCTGATCCGGGTGGATGAGGTGAGCTCCCTGGCCGACTGGTTCGTGATCTGCAGCGGCCTCTCCGACGTGCAGGTGCGGGCCATCGGCCGCTCCGTCGAAGACAAGCTGGAGGAGGAGCTGGGCCGCCTGCCCCTGCGGCGCGAGGGCCAGAGCGAGGGCCGCTGGATGCTGCTCGACTACGGCGAGGTGATCGTGCACATCCTCACCCCGAGCGAACGGGAGTACTACGACCTGGAGTCGTTCTGGGGCCACGGCCAGCAGACGCGCTACCTAGGCTCGGCCGAGGCCAGCAACCCCTGAGGGCCCCGTAGCCGTGATCGAGCCGCAGTGATGGAGGAGGCCGCCGGACCGACCAACCCGGACAGACGCCAGAGCGATCCCGCACCCGCGCTCTGTCCGGTGCCGCCGGCCCAGCAACCGCTGCGGCAATACGAGGAGTTGCGCGACTCCCTGTTCTTCTCCTGGCCGGCCGCCAGCGACGCCGGCCTGGCCCGCCCGCTGCTGCTCAGCTGGCTGCTGGCCCTGCCCCTCTGCGCCCTGGTGGCCAGCGGCAGCTGGGTGCTGCGCCACCACCTGGGCCAGCTCTGGCTGGCGGCGGCGGTGGCGGCGCTGCTGCTGCCGATCCTGCTGCTGCTGCGCCAGTGGCTCGGCTGGCGCACGATCCACCAGCGGCTGGTGAGCGAGGCGGTGATCTACGAAGAATCCGGCTGGTACGACGGGCAGCGCTGGGAGAAGCCGCTCAGCTGGCGCCAGCAGGATCTGCTGGTGGCTCAGCACCAGGTGCGACCGGTGCTGCAGCGGCTGAAGCGGGCGCTGCTGCTCAGCCTCGGCCTGGCCCTGCTGGGCACCGGACTCTGCCAGGCTCTCTGAAACCGCACGCGGCCGGCGGCTGCGCGCCCATCCCCTGCAGCGCCCCATGAGCCTCCCCTCCAGCTTCGGTGCCTCGGCCCGCAGCGGTGTGCCGCCCCTGGAGGTGCGGCTGCTGCGCCAGGGCATCTGCGAATCGAGGCATCGGGTGCATGCGGTGGTGTGCGATGCCCGCGGCCGGGTGCTGATGCGCGCCGGCGACCCGCAGCAGCTGAGCTTCATCCGCTCCGCCCACAAACCCTTTCAGGCCACGGCCTTCGTGGCCAGCGGCACCGCCGACAAGAGCAACAGCGGCGAGCGCGGCCTGGCGATCGCCTGCGCCTCCCATGCCGGCACCGCCATGCACGCCCGCGAGGCCTTCCGCCTGCTCTGGGGCTCCGAACTGGAGGTGGAGCAGCTGCAGTGCCCGGTGCCGAACGGCCGCACCAGCCCCCTGGAGCACAACTGCTCCGGCAAGCACGCCGCCTTCCTGGCCACCTGCCGCCACCTGGGCTGGAGCACGGAGAACTACCTGCAGGCCGACCACCCGCTGCAGCAGCAGGTGCTCAAGCGCACGGGCGAGCTGCTGGGACTCCCCGCCGCCGAGCTGGTGACCGCCCGCGATGACTGCGGTGCACCGACGGTGCAGCTGCAGCTCTGCCAGATGGCCCTGCTCTACGCCCACCTCGGCGCCGGCGAGCAGCCCGATCTGGAACGCCTCAGCCGGGCGATGCTCGCCCATCCGGATCTGGTGGCGGGCGAGGGACGCTTTGACACCGAACTGATGCGCCGCAGCCTCGGCCAGGTGCTGAGCAAGGGCGGCGCCGAAGGGATCCAGTGCCTCAGCCGGGTGGGCGAGGGCATGGGGGTGGCGATCAAGGTGGAGGACGGCTCCTCCCGCGCCAAGCACGCGGTGGCCCTGCACCTGCTCGAGCAGCTGGACTGGCTGACGCCGATGACCCTGGAGGAGCTGCGCCAGCAGTTCCTGCAGCCGGCACCGCAGCTGCAGCTGCAGGTGCAGGGGGAGCTGCGCTTCGACTGATCCCGCGCTCCCCGAGCGCCGCGGCCAGGGGGACCGAGGCCGGCTGGTATAGTTCTGAGGTCGGCGCGGGGTAGAGCAGCCTGGTAGCTCGTCGGGCTCATAACCCGAAGGTCGCGAGTTCAAATCTCGCCCCCGCCACCACTTCAAAAAACCCCGGCAGCGCTCCTGCCGGGGTTTTTTATTGGCCATCACCAGCCGCGTTTTCCGGAGTCTGTCGCCGATGCCCCGCCAGCGCCCCCGCCCCAGCGACGGCCCCGCCCCGGACGCGATCGTGGTGGGCTCCGGCGCCACCGGCGGGGTGGCGGCGATGGTGCTGGCCGAGGCCGGCCTGCAGGTGCTGGTGCTGGAAGCCGGGCCTGCACTCTCGCCCGAACGGGCATTCGGCTCTGAACCGCTGAACAGCCTGCGGCGGCTGGTGCATCTGAGCAGCGGCCGGCAGCGCCTGCAGCGGCATCACCCCGGGTTCTGGAAGCAGAACCCCGAGCTGTTCACCGACGAACGCCGCAATCCCTACAGCACGCCGCCGGATCAACCCTTCCTCTGGACCCGGGGGCGACAGGTGGGCGGCAAGAGCCTCACCTGGGGGGGGATCACCCTGCGGCTGAGCGACTACGAGTTCCAGGCCGGCGGCCGCGATGGCCACGGCCCGTCGTGGCCGATCGCCAGCGATGACCTGGACCCCTACTACAGCCAGCTGGAGCGGATGCTGGGCGTGCACGGTCAGGCCGATGGCCTGCCGCAGCTGCCGGATGGGGTCTACGAGCCACCGCTGCCCTTCACCAGCGCCGAAGCCCAGCTGGGGCAGGCGGTGCGGCAGCAGCTGGGACTGCCCTTCATCCACTCCCGCGGCTTCCGGCTGCGGCAGGGCCCGGGCTGGCCGCGCTCCGCCAGCACCGGCAGCAGCCTGCAGCGGGCCCTGGCCAGCGGCCGCGTGCGGCTGCGCAGCGAGACGGTGGTGAGCCACGTGCTGCTCAGCCCCGACCGGAGCCGCGCCCGCGGCGTGGAGGTGGTGGATGGCCCCAGCGGCAACCGCGAGCAACTGGAGGCGCCGCTGGTGGTGCTCTGCGCCTCCACGATCGAGAGCGTGCGGCTGCTGCTGCACTCCAGCGAGGCCCAGCAGCGCGGCGGCCTGATCGATCCCTCAGCCAGCCTCGGCCGCTATCTGATGGATCACATCTCCTGCTGCCGCTTCTTCTCGATGCCCCTGGCGGGCGGCGACAACGGCGCGAGCGAGGCGGCGGAGCTCTCGGGAGCGGGCAGCTGCTTCATTCCCAACACGGTCAATCTCCACGACCCCCAGGAGGCCGGCTTCCGCCGCGGCTATGGCCTCTGGGCGGCCATGCAGCGCTTCGATCCGCCCCGGCTGCTGCAGCGCCATCCCCAGGAGGCCAGCGGCTTTCTGATCGGCCACGGCGAGGTGCTGCCCCAGGCCCACAACCGGGTGACCCTCAACGGCGCCCAGCTGGATGCCTGGGGCCTGCCGACGCCCCACATCGCCATGGGCTGGGGCGAGAACGAACGGGCGCTGGTGGCGCACATGCAGGCGCGGATGGCGGCCGTGGTGGAGGCCGGCGGCGGCACGCTGCGGCCGCTGGAGGAGCTGTTCGTGCTGCCGCTGCTCGAGCCCTGGATCCGCAGCAGCTGGGCGGTGCAGCCGGCTGCACCGCCGCCCGGGTACTACATCCACGAGCTGGGGGGAGCCCGCATGGCCGCCGCCGAGGAGGAGGGGGTCGTGAACCCCTGGAACCAGTGCTGGCGGGCACCCAACCTGCTGGTGGTGGATGGGGCCTGCTGGCCGAGCGCCGGCTGGCAGAGCCCGACCCTCACCGAGATGGCGATCACCTGGCGGGCCTGCGCGGCGGCCGCCGCGCGCCTGCGCCGCGGCGACGGGGCGGTGCTGGAGCCCTGCTGATGTCCGCGGCCACTGCCGGGGTCAGGGAGCCCTGACGGCAGGGGCCTGGCGGTGTCGGTCGGTACAAACCCCGGCAGGAGGCATCCACACAATGGGCGGGCGACCTTTCAAGGGTCGGGCAAGGGAGACCAAAGGCGGGGGATCACTCTCCTGCCTTTTTTTGTGCCCGCAACCCCTGACCCGGATCAGCGCAGGAACAGGCCGTTGAGGTAATGCTGATTGACGCAGGGGTCCTTGCAGCCGTTCTGGAACAGGAAGCTGGCCAGGGCCGAGGTGATCAGCTGCATCTGATCCCACTGGGGATGCTGCTGGATGAACTGGCGCATGCCGTCGAACAGCACCTCGGGCACCTCCGCTTCCAGGCTCACAGCGACATCAGCAGGCTTCTGGGACATCGGCACGACCGGAGGGACGAGGCACCAGTAGGCCACAGCTGCGGGGGTGCCGTCAAAGCGGCGGTGGCGCTGTCGCATCACCGCTCCAAGCACTGAGACAGCTGATGCAACAAGGGATCTGGCGGGAAGCGGCGGAGTGCCCGAGGCGGTGGCCGCCGCGGCCGACGCCTGTCAAGCGAGCGATCGCCGGATCCTCGGTTTCCCCAGTGGCCACGCCGCCGGGGGGCGGCCGGCGCCGGCGGCTGCGGAAAACCCCAGGGCGCGCTGGGGAAAAGCAGACAACCCTGGGGAAATCCTCAGGCAATCAGCAGTGCTGATCAATCGGCATTGGAGGGGGCATCGCCCTGGCGTGAGACGGCTGACTCCGCGCCTTGGCGCAGGGTGCGGGGGCCGAGGGGATGGTCGGCGTGGGGGTAGGGCGCGTGGGTGTGGGACTGGCCGTGGGTGTGATCGTGGTCATGGCCCTGGGCATGGTCGTGGCTGTGAGCCTGGTCATGGCCATGGGCATGACCGTTGTCGTGCCCGTTGTGATGGACGTGGCCAGGGGCAGCAGCCCCCAGGGGCAGGGGCACGCCATCGGGCTGACAGGCGCCGGTGCACTCCCGCTCGCAGAGGGTGCAGCTCTCGCTCAGGCCCTCCACGTGGTGGTGGTGGCTGTGCTGCGGCGCCCCCACCTCGGTCTCGAAACCGAGCACCT
Source organism: Cyanobacteriota bacterium (assembly GCA_965657465.1). Classification (GTDB taxonomy): domain Bacteria; phylum Cyanobacteriota; class Cyanobacteriia; order PCC-6307; family Cyanobiaceae; genus NIES-981. The sequence goes on from CBFHOT010000062.1 coordinate 11,137, forward strand.
GGGCGCGGTACTTGCAGAGGGAGCAGTTCATGTTGGTGTCGCCGCGCACCACCTCCTCCACCCGCTCCACGAAGGTGTCGAGCACCTGGGGGTGATCGCCGAGATAGTCGGCCGCCACGAACTCCACCGCCGGATGATCCAGCGCCACCCGCTCGCTGTGCTGGCGGATGCGGCTCACCAGCACCCCGGAGAAGAGGAAGTAGGGGAAGACCACCACCCGGCGGTAGCCGAGGCGCACCGCCTGCCGCAGCCCTGGCTCCACCAGGGGAAAGGTGACGCCGGAGTAGACCGTCTCGCCCCAGCCGAAGCCGAAACCCTCCACCAGCATCCGCGTCACCTTGGCGACGTTGGAATTGGCGTCGGGATCGGAAGAGCCGCGCCCCACCACCACCAGCAGGGTGTCGTGGAGCGGCACCGGCGCCTCACCGCGCTGGCGGGCGGCCGCATCGGCTCCCTCGACCGCGGCCCGGATGCGGGCGCCGGCGGCCTGGATCATCTTCAGATCCACCCCCAGCTCCCGGCCGTAATCCACCCGCAGGCCGGTCTCAGCGGCGTAGGTGTTGAGCACCGAGGGGATGTCGTTCTTGGCGTGGCCGGCGGCAAACAGCATCGCCGGCACCGCCAGGATGTGGCGCACCCCCTGGGCGCGCAGCGCCTCCAGGCCATCGCGCAGGATCGGCTGGGCGAATTCCAGGTAGCCGTGGGCCACCGGCAGGGGGTCGAGCTGGCGGCGCAGGGCTTCCGCCAGCTGAGCGAATTCCTCCACCGCCAAGCGGTTGCGGCTGCCATGGCCACAGACCAGCACCCCGAGGGGGCCGTGGGGACCCACCAGCGGGGCGGGAAGGGCTCGCGATTCCATAGCAGCACATGCCTGCAGCGACCCTATCCCCACCGGCAGGGGCGAGGATGGGGCGATGGCCTTACGCCTTCCCCCCTTTCAACCGCTGCCGCCACCGCCGCCGGATCAGCCGCTGCTGGAGGTGCCGATCGCCCAACTGCAGCCCACCCAGCTGTGTGTGGGGCTGGCGGAGGTGCGCAGCCGCCAGGCGGATTTCAGCGCCGAGGATGCCCACCAGCGCCGCGACTACCTGGGCAGCAAACCGGTGCCGCTGGTGCGCAGCGCCGCTGGCGCCCTCTGGATGGTCGACCGCCACCACCGCCTGCGGGCGCTGCTGGAGCTGCAGCCGCAGGCCACCGCCTTCGGCTACGTGGCCCTGCAGGTGGACAGCGACGACCGCAGCGCAGTGCTGACGGAGCTGCACCGCCGCGGCTGGCTGTACCTCTATGACGGGCGCGGCCTGGGACCGCTGGCGCCGGCGGTGCTGCCCGCCAACCTGCTGGGCCTGCAGGACGACCCCTACCGCAGCCTCGTCTGGAAGCTGAAGCGGGAGGGGGTGGTGAAGGCGGCACCGCTGATCCCCTTTCATGAGTTCCGCTGGGGCTCCTGGCTGCGGCGCCGGCCG
>CBFHOT010000063.1:0-12500 GCA_965657465.1 Cyanobacteriota bacterium
GCTCCCGGCTCCACCTCCATCGCTGCTGTCGTGATCGTCGTGCTCATCAACTGCAGAAGAACGGATCACGTTCAGACCGTGACGTACGATTCGTTCATTGCAGTCATTCACGACCGATTCCGGCAGCCGCTTCCGGAAGTACACCATCATTGATGGGTCAAACGGAGCCGAGTACTGAAATGCCTCCAGGCCGATGAAGAACTGCAGATAGGGGTTTTCTTTGATCTGCTCAACCAGTTCTTCATCAGTTAGCCCCATGCGGGCCTTGATGATTAGGGCGCCCAGTGCCATGCGAAATGGCTTTGCCGGGGCGCCAAAGCCCTTGCAGAACTGCGCTGCATAGTCATCTTCCAGCTCATCCCATGGGATCAGCTCAGCCAGCTTGATCCAGCGATTGTCACCAGAGAGCTTTCCTCCAAACGGCAGGAAGAAGTCCTCGAACGAGAGCTGATCACGATGCTCACGTCGGTACATGTGGAAAACTTCTGGGCGGCTTTTGGGCGCAAACGAGCCCAATCTCGTACATTTTAGCCGAGAAAACTGCTCACATCCATTGCGCTGCAATGGATCTGGCTTTTCTCAGGAGGCCCTACATGCCTGGCGGCAATGTGGCAGCCTACTGCCGCCTCAAGACTGAAGGTCGCGCAGGCGCCCCGCAAGAACTTACGCTGAAGAGTTGCTCTGACGGATGGGAGCTTGCCAATTCCGCAGAACTTGACAGTATTGGATGCTTAGATGATGACAACTCATACGATGCCAACAAGGTATTAGCATATATCGAGCAGGTATGGAGTGAGCATTCGGCCGGCGTATCAAGGAAGTCGCTCGCAAAGCATCTTGGATGCAACAATGAAGCAGGGTACAAGCGGATGGGGCGCTTACTGAATAAACTCCACGGCTCCAAGAAGGTCAAGGCGAAGCAGGTATCCAGCGGATTTGGGAAGGGAGCTCCTGTTAGCGTCTATATTCCCGCGAGGATTACCGAAGAGCAGCTTGAAAGCATTACGGACATTAAGGACATAAAAGACATTGCGGACATCAAGGACACGGAAAAGCAGTAAAGCAGGTGGTTTAGGCTTTTAGAGCGAGGGCGGCGGGGGAGAGATCAATCTCCACTGCCGCTTTTGTTGTCAACTAAGCGTGATGGTGAACCGGTCCGTTGGCCAATTTTGAGATCACGATCAGGATCCGGCCGGATGTCGGCATTTCCTGGGTTTCGAGCGATATCCATGTGTGAGTACGCTGACACATAGTCACCCCATGTTTGCAAGCTCTGTGTAGGGAACGTGGTGACTCTCTGCATTCAAGGGCTTCACTACGACCCGCTTCTAGGTGCCTTCTCTCGCCTGTAGCCATCGGCCCCTGCCGCCTCCAGGTCGCCCAGCGCACCAGTGCTGACCAGCACGGGCCTCATCTCTCCTGTAGGCGCTCTTGGCTCCCGTCAATCACCTGCTCCAGGGCGCTGATCCGGTGCATTGGTTGTTTATCCCGCATCAAGGTCTATGATTGAGCTGGATCGCTGAGATCCACCTGTCCCAGGCTGTCTTGCCAGGATCATCTTCTTGATTCCTGTGCTCGTCACTGGCCTCAAATCCTGTCGCCCCGACTGACTTTTCGAGGAACGGCCAAGGGCCCTGCAAGAGAATCTGCAAGAGATTCGCTGCAGGACTGCCGATTTCTGCCCTGGCCCTGCTCTTGCTGCAAGAGAGTGCGCCGCTCCGGATCCTGTGGCTGCGGGCTTGAGGCCCAGCGCGCGGCCATGGCGCGAGGAGAGCGTCTTGTTCAAGCGAGAGGGGGCTTTCGTGAGCAGGCGCAGGCCCCCTGTTCAGCTTCGGGCCGGAGGCGGTACGTGTGGAGAGACAGCGCCGGTGTCGCTTCAGACCAGGTTCCCTGCAGGCACCGTAGGGCCGGCAGCTCCTTAGACGCACCCCAGTGGTGGGTGCAGTCTGCGCGGCGGGGCCGGTCCAGGAATCAGCCGCTGCCGCCGGCCGTTGGAGGCCGCCAGCATGGGGGTAGTGCCAGCACGTTCATGCTCATCCCTCCCTTTTGCCCGCTGGGCCCGATCAGCGCCGCCAAGGTGCTGGCCCTCAAGGCCACGGTGCTGCTGCTGCTGACGCTGCTGATCAAGGCCAAGGTGCGCATCACCGCCTTCTCGGCGTTGGGCTTTGTGCTGTTGCTGCTGCAGACGCTGGTGTTCCTGGCGCTCAGCGGCGGCTTGGTGCTGGCGGCCGGAGGAGCCGCCTTTGTGGCTGCGCAGCAGCGCCGGCCTGCAGCGACCTGAGCGGCCTGGTGGGGGCCGCCAAGGCCGGCCGCTCGGCTCAGAGCCGATCGTTGACGGTGAGCGAACCGCTCTGGCCGTCGTCGTCCTCTCGTGACACCAGCGCCAGGCGGCAGCCCGGCAGCTGCCGCCGCGCCACGGCCCAGGCCGCCTCCTGATCGCTCGCCTGGATCGGCAGCACCCCCATGCCGTCACCGCAGTGGAAGACGACGTCGTAGCGATGGGTCATGGCGGAGGCAGCGACTGCCCCCTTGGTGGTAGCAGCAGGATCCAGGGACGGCCCACGGGTTTGGCGTGCCGATCAGATCGCCTGCGCGCGGGCCCGCGACCAGGCCATGGGCGATGGACACGCCACCGCCCGCTGCTTCTTCGCTTTGCAGCGCCAGGGCGTCATCGCCTGATCCCCTCCAGACTGATGGGGGTTCCAGGCGACCGTGGCCCGGCAGAGCAGCAGCAGCGCTTCAGGCTGCGCCACCCTCCTGATCCTGGTGGCGGTGCTGCTGCTGCTGGCCTTCTGGCAGGTGGTTGTGGTGCTGGCCGTGGTGGCGGGGGCCCTCGGCCTGGTGATTGCGGTGCTGCTGCAGCACCAGCACCAGCGCATGCGGCAGCTGGTGCAGGCGGCCGAGCGGCGGGTACGCAACGACCCCTGCCAGCTGCGGGATCGCTTCGGGGTGGTGGAGGCGATCACCCTGGGCCCCGATCTAACGCCTCTACGGATCGAGATTCGCTGCCGCACCATCCACGCCAGCACCGTCGATGGCAGCAGCAGCCTGCTCAGCGCCGAGCCCGAGAGCATCAGCCTCAGCCCGCCCAGTGATCCCCAGCAGCTGCGCGGCGGCAGCGGCACCGCCCGCTGGCTGGCCGCCGGAGGCATCACCCTGCTGGATGAACTCTCGGTGGAGGCCAAAGCCGTCAAGGCCGCGATGGAGTGCCTGCGCGAGCGGCAGTGGACGTCCCAGTCGATCGCCCAGCTGGAGCAGCTGCGCCGCTCGCTGATCGACACCCTCGCCAAGGCCGAGGGCAACGAGCTGCTCGAACCATCGATTCCCCAGCTCCAGGAGGCCCTGGCGGCCTTTGGGGAGGAGGGGCGCAAATTGCAGCAGGCCCACGAGCAGGCGGAGGTGATGCTGCGCAAGCTGCACGACTTCCTGAGCGTTCCAGCCGCGATCCGGCCGATCCTCACCTTTGATCTCGATCGCCTCTTTGATTCCCACCGCCTTGCCGAGCTGGAGCAATCCTTCGCGGAGGTGGTGGCCCTCAACGATGCGTTCCGCCAGCTCAGCCGCGATGCCCTGATCTGAACCGGCATCCCCTGGCGACAAGAGCGCACACAACAAAGCCCGGAGCGCTGGCCCCGGGCGTTTGTCTGCTCAGCCGTGGCTTTGTCCCAAGGGAGAGGGCCCGAGGGGGATGGGCGCAGCTGCGCGGTCGGTTGATCGTTTGCAGATCAGAGGTTCTTTGGTTGTGGGCGGAGCTACTGGCGCTGGCACCTGGGGCCAGGTGTCGATTGGGACGTTCCGTTGGGTCCGGGGCACCTGAGGCTGGGCCGTTGGCTCGGTCGTGAACGGTGCAATGGACGGCGACAGAGATACACGCCGGGAACGTCAGAGATCCGTCGAGAGTGTTGGAGCAGGGGCCGGATCGTCAGCGCGCTCCTGACCGCTGCTCGGGGGGGGGTGTCTCATCCATCGGTGGCGCCTCCGAATCCCGTTGCAACCACGATGGGCCTGCCGCTGGAAACCGGCAACAGCGGCGCAGCGATCGACATCGCTCTTCACGGGGCGCAATCACCGTTCATGAAGTCGGCGTCATGATCCTGGGCCATGGTCCTGGTTCTCGCGTTGCGGCAGCACCGCCTCCGTCAGCCGAGACAATTGGTGAGCAGTGCAACCCGGTCTTGGTCGTCCAGCATCCCGCTTCCTCACCGTCGCTGCCGGCGATGCGCCTCTCCTTCCGCGAGGAGGAGGTGGATCTTGCGCTGCTGCCGGAGGACTGCCGCGATCGGGAAACGCAGGCGTTTGTCGATGCGGTGTTCGCGCTGCATGGGCAGCCCTACGCAGAGCTGGACGGTCAGCTGTCCTGCTCCTACAGCGAGGGACGGTTCGAGATCGCGTGGATCCCTCTCGGTGATCCTGGTACAGAGATGATGGAGATCCGTGAGCTGCTGGAGGACGATCGACGCGATGAAGCCATGCCGCTCCTGCAGCAATTGCTGGCGCGGGAGCCTGATCACCGGGAGGCTCGCCATGTGCTGCTGATGCTGCTCACGGGTCATCGCCTGATCCGCTCAATGGATCTGGAATGCACCAGCGATGCTTCCGGCGATTACCATCTGGAAAACATCAGAAATCCCATGCTCACCGGAACCGAACTGCTGGCCAAGGTCAAGGAGCTGGGCGATGCCTCCAAATCGGAGCTGGTGCGCGAATGCGGCTATGTGAGCAGCAAGAAGGACGGCTCGGAGCGCCTCAACTTCACCGCCTTCTATGAGGCCCTGCTGGAAGCCAAGGGGCTCAGCTTCAATGACGGCGGTAAGAGCCGCGGCAAGGCCGGCCGCGCCCTCAGCTACATGGCCAAGGTGCAGTTCAACGGCAACCTGCTGGTGGGCAAGGCCTACACCGCCCAGCTCGATCTCCAGCCTGGCGATGAGTTCGAGATCAAGCTGGGCCGCAAGCAGATCCAGCTGATCCCCATCGGCGGCGCTGCCGTGGACGAGGAGTGATGCGGCTGGCGCCGTCGATCCGGTGGCTCAGCTCGGATCATCGGCGCCGCTGAACAGCCAGGCCCGCACCGTTCCCTTGCGGTGGGCCTGTAGGCCCAGCGGATTCTGCGGCTGGAGCAGCGTGCTGCGGGACGCCCGGCTTCGATCGCCTGATGGCCGGTAGTGGCGTTCTGCAGACGTGGGCCATGACGCCACAGCAGCTCTTGCCCGCGCTGCCTGCGCTGAGCGCAGCAGCAGCTGGCCAGCGGCTGATCCGTGCGTCTGGCGGTGCAGGCCACCGATCGCTACGGCCGCGTCGTGGCCGAGGTGTTCACCGGCATCAACGTCAACCTGGCGCTGGTGGAGGCCGGCCAGGCCTTTGCCTACCGGCATCCCCGATGGCACCACGCCCGGCGGCCGCCGGTATCGCTGCAGTGAGATCGGCTCTTCAGCCGCGCCCAGCAGCTGCTGCGCCAGGGTCACGCTTATCTGGATGGTGATCGCGACGGCGCGGCCTGTGAATCGCTGCGCTCAGGCCAAGGCATCGGCCCCAACGGACTCGCGTTGCGGCGCATCGAGCTGCTTCAGGCTGTCAGCATGCGCCGGTGGCACCGCGGGCTGGCATGAACACGCCGATCGCTGGCCAGTCCTCCGGCAAGCCGGACGCCACAGCCCAGCCCAGCGAAGTGCTGGCCGGCTCGATCGAGCGCGTCACCTTCCACAACGCGGCCAACGGCTTCTGCGTGCTGCGCATCAAGGCCCGCGGCCACCGCGAGCTGGTCACGGTGGTGGGACATGCCGCCGAGATCAGCGCCGGCGAATGGGTCACCGTCAGTGGCACCTGGGTGAACAGCCGGGAGCACGGCCAGCAGTTCAAGGCGGCCTTCCTGCGCTCGTCTCCCCCCACCACGGCTGAGGGGATCGAGAAGTACCTGGGCTCGGGGATGATCCGCGGCATCGGTCCGATCTACGCCAGCAAGCTGGTGGCCGCCTTTGGCGCCGAGGTGTTCGAGGTGATCGAGCAGGCCCCCGAGCGCCTGCGGGAGGTGCCGGGCATCGGCAAGGTGCGCGCCGGCCGGATTGCTCAGGCCTGGGCGGATCAGAAGGTGGTGCGCGAAATCATGGTGTTTCTGCATAGCCATGGGGTCGGCACGGCCCGGGCGGTGCGGATCTTCAAGACGTATGGGAACGACGCCGTGCAGGTGATGGCGGAGAACCCCTATCGCCTGGCGCGGGACATCCGCGGCATCGGCTTCCGCACCGCCGATGCGATCGCCGCCCGGCTGGGGATCGAACCCACGGCGATGATCCGCCTGCGAGCCGGCATCAACTACGCCCTGCTGGAGGCCAGCGGCGAGGGTCACTGCGGCCTGCCTGCCGCCGAGCTGCACAAGCTGGCGGGTGAGCTGCTGGCGGTGGAGCGCCCGGATGAGACGGGGGCCAACCGCCGTGAGCCCCTGGAACCTGCCCTGATCCAGAGCGCCCTCGATCTGGAACTGAGCGAGGGCTCTGTGGTGGCGGATGATCTGGCGGCTGAGCCCGCCATCTTTCTGGCTCACCTGCACCGCGATGAACGCGGCATCGCCGAAGCGCTGCAGGAGCTGGCGGCAGGGTTGCCGCCCTGGGGCGCGATCGATGCGGCCAAGGCGATCGGCTGGGTGGAGCAACGGCTCGGCCTGGAGCTCGCCGCCAGCCAGAAGGCCGCGGTGGAGCTGGCCCTGGCCAGCAAGCTGCTGGTGATCACCGGTGGGCCGGGGGTGGGTAAGACCACCCTGATCAACGCCATCCTGCGCATCCTGGCGGCCAAGCAGCTGCGCATCCAGCTCTGCGCCCCCACCGGCCGTGCCGCCAAACGCATGGCCGAGGCCACCGGTCTGGAAGCGAAAACGATCCACCGGCTGCTGGAGTTCGATCCAGCGGCCTACGGCTTCCGGCGCAATGCCGAGCTGCCGCTGGAGTGCGACCTGCTGGTGGTGGATGAAACCTCGATGGTGGATGTACCGCTGATGGCCTCGCTGCTGGCGGCGATTCCGCCGCAGGCGGCCCTGCTGCTGGTGGGGGATGTCGATCAGCTGCCGTCGGTGGGGCCTGGTCAGGTGCTGGCCGATGCGATCGCCAGCGGCGCCCTGGCAGTGTCGCGGCTCACGGAGGTGTTCCGCCAGGCGGCCAGCAGCCGGATCATCACCACCGCCCACGCCATCAACGCCGGCACCATTCCTGATCTGCGGCCCCCGGCGGATGGAGCCAGCACCGACTTCTACTTCCTGCCAGCCGAAACGCCCGAGCAGGCGGTGAGCCTGATTCTCAAGGTGGTGGGCGAGCGCATCCCGGCGCGTTTTGGCCTGGATCCGGTGGCTGAGGTGCAGGTGCTCTGCCCGATGGCCCGCGGTGGCTGCGGCTCCCGCTCGCTGAACCTGGAGCTGCAGCAGCTGCTCAAGGTGATGCAGATCGCCAACGACTACGAGAAGGAGGTGTTCAACGGTGATGTGGGCAGCATCGATGCGATCGATGCCGACAACAGTGAGCTGAGCGTGCTGTTTCCCACCAGTGAAGCGGGCCCCGGGGCAACTTCAGCAGGCAGCCGGGCGGTGATCTACGGCTGGGGCGAGCTCGATCAGCTGGTGCCGGCCTATGCCTGCACGATTCACAAGAGCCAGGGGAGCGAATACCCCGCCGTGGTGATCCCGCTTCTCACCCAGCACTACGCCATGCTGCAGCGCAATCTTGTGTACACCGGCCTCACCCGCGGCAAGCAGCTGGTGGTGCTGGTGGGTCAGAAGAAGGCCCTGGCGATGGCCGTGAAGAACCATCTGGGCCGCAGGCGCTATACCAAGCTCGCTGAATGGCTCGCCCCTCAGCCCAAGGGGGCTCAGCCATGAAGGTGGTGCCCCTGCGCCTGGCGGGAGCAGCCGCTGCGCCATGCTCATGGCCCAGCCTCGAGCCCATGGCCGGCAAGCGAGCCCTTAACGCCAAGAACCTGCAAACGCTGGGCGCGGCGGCCCTGGCGGAGCTGCTGATCGAGGTGAGCGCCGGCAACGCCGTGATCCAGCGGCGGCTGCGGCTTGCCCTGGCGGCGGCCGGCGGAGCCGACGGTGCGGCGCAGGAGGTGCGCAAGCGACTGGCGGCGATCGCCCGTTCCACCACCTTCATCGATTCCGCCAGACGCAAGGCGCTGCTGACGGATCTGGAGGCCCAGCAACAGGCGATCAGCGGGCCGATCGCCGCAGCCGATCCCGCCCTCGCGGTGGACCTGCAGGTGCGCCTGCTGGAGCTGAGCGAGGGGGTGCTGGATCGCTGCTCCGACACCACCGGAGCCGTGATCGGCCTGTTCCAGCGGGGTGTGGACGCCCTGGCGAGCCTGGCTACGGCAGCCGCCACCAGCCCTGAGGCCCTGGTGGACCATGCGGCCGAGCTGCTGCAGGAGAACGGTTACGGCCAGTTCGAAGGACTGATCCCTGCCCTGGCAACGGCCCTGGGCGAGGCAGGGCTGCTCCAGCTGGAGCAGGTGCTGCTGGAGCGCGGTGGCGTCGATCGCTTCACGATGGAGCAGCTCGTCCGTGGCCGCGGCGACCTGGACAGCTACCTGGAGCTGTTCGAACCCTCCCAGCTCACCTGGCCAGACACCGCCGCCGAGGTGGCCGGCCATCTGCTCAGCGGCGGCCGGGCCGAGCAGGCCCTGGCCGTGCTCGAGCGGGCCGCCAAGGCGAGCCAGATCATGGAAGCCGAGGCGTGGCACGCCACCCGCATCGCTGTGGTCGAGGCCCTGGGCCGCAGCGAGGAGGCCCAGCAGCACCGCTGGCAGGTCTTCGCCAAAACCCTCTCGATCCCGCTGCTGCGCGAGTACCTGCAGCGGCTGGATGACTTTGCCGATGTGGAAGCTGAGGAGCAGGCCTTCGCGTTGGCGGAGCAGCACCCCTTACCCCTGGCGGCGCTGCAGTTCCTGGTGTTCTGGCCCTCCCTGGCGCGGGCGGCTCGCTACGTGATCGAGCACTGCCATGACTGGGATGGCGATGCCTATGAGATCTACGAGCCTGCAGCTGAGCGCCTCAGCGCCGATCATCCATTGGCCGCCAGCCTGCTGCTGCGCGCGATGGTGGTGTTCGCCCTGTCGATGGGTCGCTCCAAGCGCTACCGCTACGCCGCCGAGCACCTGCGGCAGTGCGAGCGGCTGGAGGCCCGCATTGACACCTGGCAGGGCTTTGAGAGCCACGCCAGCTTCGTGGGGCGATTGCGGGAGGCCTTCGGTAAGAAGTGGAGCTTCTGGAAGCTGCTGGAGCGCTGAGCCCGCGCAGAGGGAACCCGGGGATTGGCTTGCCAACGGGATCACGGACAGGGCTCTGCCGAGCCTCGGGGGACGCTGCTCCACTGGCCGAGGGCCAGCTGAGCAGAATCGGTGTTTCAGCCCCATGGCCATGCCGGTGGGGAAGAGATCCTCGTGTTGGAGGGTGTGTTCCAGGACGAGCACGGCACCTACCCGGCCGGCAGCTGGCTGCGCAATCCGCCGGGCAGCGTGCATCGGCCCTGGAGTGAGGTGGGCTGCACGATCTGGGTCAAAACCGGCCACCTGCCACCCACCTGAGAGCGCCGCGGCGAGAGGTGCGCTGTTCCAGGGTTCAGTGGTTCAGACATTTGTTGTCTTCGCTGTGGTCCAAAGTGGCCGCCTCAGTGAAGATGCTGTTGCTCATTAGCGTCCTTCTCGTTATGCGTCACCGCTGGTCAGCGAGGGCAACGCGACGGCATCCAGAGGCTTGATCGCCCGGGTGCCGGCTGGCCTCAGGAGAAGGCGATCACGCGATTGCGGCCGTCTTGCTTGGCCTTGTACATGGCCTGATCAGCGCGGGCCACCACCGCATCGATGGCTTCCTGGGGCTGGATGAGGGTGACGCCGATCGAGAGGGTGGGCTTGACCACACCGGTTGGGAGCTGCAGCGGTTGGCGTGCAGCGGCGTGCATTTTGCGGGCGATCTCCAGGGCGACCTCGAGGGAGGGGACGGACTGGAGGACGACCAGGAGTTCATCGCCGCCGAGGCGTCCGACCCGATCACCCTGGCGGGTGCTGCCGCGCAGCCGCTGGGCGAGGGCCTGGAGGACGGCATCGCCGCCGCCGTGGCCGTGATGGTCGTTGATGTCTTTGAAGTAGTCAATGTCGCAGAACAACACCGCCAGGGCCCCATCGTCCCCGTGACGCTGGGCAGGATGGTGCTGTTGCTGGATCAGCCGCTCCAGCTGCTCCAGGATTTCCTGGCGGTTGTAGAGACCGGTGAGGGAATCGATGCGGGCGCGGCGATCGAGCTCAGCCTCGGCCTCTACTTCCGTCTGGGCATCGCGCCAGCTGCCGATGATCCCCACCACCTCGCCGTTGGTGGTGGTCATGCCACGGGCATTGACGCTGATCCAGTGGTAGTCGCCGTCGCGGCGCTGCACGCGCAGGCGGAACTGGCGGCGCTCAGCGCGCGAGAAGGCGGCATGGACCTGCTGCAGCAACCCCTGGTCGTCGGGATGCACGAAGGGAGCAAAGGGCCGCTGGATGAGATCCGCCGGTGCCCAGCCGAGCAGGGATGTCACCGAGTCGGTGATCCACTCGGTGACGCCATCGAGGCTGGCGCGGAAGACGACATCGGAGGCGTTTTCCGCGAGCAGGCGGTAGCGCTCCTCGGAGGCGGCCAGCCTGGCGCTGGTGCGCCGTTGTTCGCTGACGTCGCGGAAGCTGAGCACCAGGCCCTGTTGGAGGGCCACGGCGCAGAGATCGAGCAACAGCGGCTCAGCCTGCTCTCCAGGCAGCACCATCTCGCTCCGTTGCTCCAGCCAGACGGGCTGGGCGTCGGCGAGGAGGGAGGGGCCTCCTCGCGCCACCGCCTGCAGGGCCACAAGCAGATCGCCGTTGCGGGAGGCGGGCAGCACCGCTGTCAGGGGCCGGCCGAGCAGCTGCGGCTGACTGCGGGCAAAGAAGCGCGCGGCGGCGGGATTGAGCTCGGCGATGCACAGCTCCGGTGGATGAATGCCGCGTGGCTGCTGCCGGTCGTCGAGGGTGAGCACCAGCAGGGGATCGACGAGGGCATCGAGGGTGGTGGCGAGCAACTGGCGCTGCTGCTCGGTTTCCTCTTCTCGCTCCACCTGCTCGGTGACGTCGTAGTTGACGCCGATCATGCGCAGCGGGCGTCCATCGGGCCCGTAGGTGGTGCGGCTGCGGGCCTGGAGGTGATGGATCGAGCCATCGGGCCAGACGACGCGAAAGCGTGGCTGGTACTCGCGCCAGCCGCGCAGCGCCGCCTGCAGCTCCTGCACCACAAAGGGCTTGTCGTCGGGATGGACGGCCTGCTCCCAGGCCTGGCGGGTGCCTTGAAAGTCCTCGGCCCGCAGGCCGTAGAGCTGAACCATCACGGCATCCCAGGTGAGGATGTCGTCGGGCACATCCCAGTCCCAGACGCCGATCACCCCGGCGCTGGAGGCGGCCTCCATGTAGCGGCTTCTGCGCACCTGGTCGGTGATGTCGTAGTTGACGCCCACCACCCGCAGGGGCTCTCCGTTGCGGCTGAAGGAGTCGTTGCCGCGCGCGCGGATGTCATGCACCGAGCGGTCGGGCCAGATGACGCGGAATTGACAGTCATAGGGCGGGCCGCCGGCGAGGGCGGTGTTGAGCGCCTGGACCGCCCTGGAGCGATCGTCGGGATGCACCGCCTGCTCCCACTGGGCGTAGGTGATGCCGCTCTGATCCGGGGGCAGGCCGTAAAGGCGGAACATCACCGCATCCCAGGTGAGCCTGTTGCTGGCCACGTCCCAGTCCCAGACCCCCACCACGCCGGCGCTGGAGGCGGCCTCCAGGTAGGAGGTCTTGGCCACCAGTTCCGAGATGTCGGCGATCTGACCGATGAGATCGCGCACCGTTCCATCGGCGTTGCGGTTGCAGCTGACCACCAGCGCCCCCCAGACGGTGCTGCCGTCCGGGCGACGGAAGCGTTTGCGCAGGCGGTACTGATCCAGCTCGCCGCGCTGGAGCCGGGCGGCCAGGTGCTGATCGGCCTCCAGATCGTCGGGATGGGTGAGCTCCTGCCAGCTGCAGCGGAGCAGCTCGTCCTCGCTGCGCCCGAAGAACGCGCACAGGGCGTCGTTGACGGTGAGGAAGCGTCCGGACTGGGGATCACAGAGACACATGCCCACCCCGGCGCTGCCCAGGATGGCCTGGAGGCGCTCCTGGGCCTGCCGTTCCGCCAGGCGGCTCTCTGCTACCCGCCGCTGTTGGCGAGCGATGGCGACACTGGCGCCAGCGGCCAGCAGGTAGAGCAAGGCGACGAGGGCCTGACCGGTGGGTTGCGCGAAGGCCGAGGTCCGATAGAGCGATGGCGTCGGAACCTGGATCACGACGGCCAGCGGCTGCTGGTCGGGGCCGCTGTCGTAGACGAACAGCCCCTGACCACTGCCGCGGCGGGCGGGTGAGCGCAGGGGGTCGGTGAGATAGATGAACAGGCCTTGATCGGTGTCCACCACCCCCTTGGGCTGGTGCTGGATCTGCCGCCACACTGC
>CBFHOT010000064.1:0-12197 GCA_965657465.1 Cyanobacteriota bacterium
CCCTGGTGCTTTCGGCGGTGGTGGGCACCGCCCTCGGCTGGTGGTGGCTCAGCCGCGGCCGCACGCCCCAGCCCGCCACCCCCGATGCGGCCCTGCAGCTGCCCAACACCCTGCCGCCGGGCGAGGTGGATCAGCGCCAGCAGCTGCTCAACCGCCTGCGGGCGATGCAGGTGGATCGCGCCTGGTTCCTCAAGCTGGTGGATGCCAGCCTGCTGGCCCGCTTCCCGGAGCGCGGCGGCCGCCTGCCCAGCGATGCGCTCGAGGATGCGCCGCTGCGCAAGGTGTGGAACGAGCTGGCCCAGGAGTGGCTGGCGCGGGTGGAGCAGCTGCCCCTGGAGGTGCGCCGCCGCCTTGGCAGCTATGGCGATGGCGACTGGAAGCAGCGCCAGCGCGGGCTGCTGGAGCAGGGCCTCAGCAGTGCCGTGCTCCAGCAGCTGGTGTCGGCCAACGCCCAGAACCTGCTGCCGGGCCGTGCCAGAAGCGCCATGCCCGCGGAGCCCTTCCGCCAGCTCTGGTATGCCGCCGCCGAACAGAGCCTGGCCAGCATTCAGATCGAGCCGATCCAGGCCCGGCCGCTGCAGCCGCAGGTGCTCAGCGCGCCGGTGTCGGCCGGTGGTGCGCGCCTCTTCCCGATCCGCCTGCCCCAGGGCTATCGCCTGGTGCTCGGGGTGAACGGCTCGCCGCTGATGCAGATGAGCGTCTTCAGTGCCGACGGCACCCTGCTGGAGCCGAGTGGCCCCCTGCGGGTGGTGCAGCTCGGCGGCCAGAGCCAGTCGCCGGTGCAGCTGCTGATCACCAATGCCGGCGTGGCGCCGGCCCTGATCACCCTGTCGCTGCGCGCCGATCCACCGCCGCCGGAGCCAACGCCGGTCCAGGAGGGCCCGCTGCCGGGCGCCGGCGAAGATGCCCCCGCGCGGCCAGTGGCTCCCGCTGCCGGACGTGCGCCTGTTCCGGATGTCGAGCCCGCCGCTGAGCCGAGCCCGGATGCTGTTGCTCCGCCTCCATGACTCCACTCGGGCCTCTGATGCGGGGAGAAGCTTCTGCCCCCTCAGGCTTTCGAGTTGTCTGAGCTGACGTGAGCTTGTTGCGAATACTTGCCAACTCGCCTCTTTTGCCGATTGCATCCAGGTGAAAATCGGTTAACTTTGTCTGAGGCTCTCCTCTCGCATATGTCTCCCCTCGTGCCTTGGATTGCTCGTCTGGGCGCCCTTGCTGTCCTTGGGACTGTTTCGCCAGCTTTGGCGCAGCTGCCAGGCTTCGGTGAGGCGGGAGAGAATCAGCCTGTCCAGCTTTCTGGCCAGATCGGTGAAGCCGGTCCCATTCTGGCTGAGGGAGTGGGCGAAGCAGGTGTTTTTGGTCGGCACTTGATGATTCAGGCAGGTCATAAGCACTTGTCTGTCGGTGTTGGAGAGGCTGGCCCCATTGACGCTTTAGATCTTGGAGAAGCTGGAGGGTTTCGAGGTCCCTTGGCTTTGCTGACTTCCAAGAATGGCTGTCTGCTCGCGCAGGTGGCGCCCGGCGAGACTGGCCCGGCAGAAACGGCGCAGCCGGACTTGAGGGCAGCAGAGGTTTGATTAGCAACCTTTGCTGCCTCGTAGACGCGTTTCTTGCTCTCGGCTTTGCTCGCTGACGCCATCGCTGAATCTGCTGCCTCTGAGCACGTTTGGCCTCAGATCCGTAGCCGTCTTGAAGGCGGCTCGATTTCCTTTCTGGATTGTTCGGGATCTCTGGGCTTGGCCGGCGTTTCCCGTACCGGTGCTGATCTACTTGTTCTCAGCAATTGGGTCGCAGCTCGTCTACAGGCTTGTTCACGACCTCCTCTGGTCGTGTTGGCATTCGGCAGAAGCCATGCTTTCCTTCCCGTCTTTTGGGCATGTTTGAGGCTGGGTTTGCCGGCTCTGCCCTTGGCCCTTCCTGCTTCGTCCGCTGAGCAGAGGCGCGAGGCTAAGCGGATTGCCTTTGCTTATGGTTCAGCTCTTTTTATCTATGACGAAGATGGGGATGCATTTGTTGAAGCGATTTCTCGGCAGGCGTCTTCGGAGTTGCAACGTCTGAGTTTCTCGGACCTAGTCACAGCTGCAGCTGGCGCGGAGCCGCAGCTGGATGGGCATCACTGCAATCCCCAGGCACCGGCCTACCTATTGGAGACGTCTGGGACCACCGGATCGCCCCGTGCCGCCTGCTTTAGCGGTCAATCGCAAGCGGCTGACCTGTCAGATTTGGCCATCCTTTGGCTCTTTCCTCTTTCGTCATCTAGCGGGATCAGTGGTGCCTTTGCGTTGCATCGGATCACGGCCTTTTTGCCCTTGAGGGATGCCATTCGTGATCCCGATCGGCTTTTGGCCTTGATTGAGCATCACCGCATCACCGGTTTTGCGATGCCGCCGGTTCTGCTGATGGCGCTGTTGCGTCACCTGCGTGAGCCCAATGGGCCATTGCAGCGTCGGGATCTTTCCAGTCTCACCCGTGTGAACATCGGCAGCGCAGCCTCAAGCCCTGCTGACATCGCAGCTTTGCAGGAGCTGCTCGCTGATTGGGGCCTCGCTCCAGGGGTCATTCATACCGGCTACGGCCTCACTGAGACGGGCATTGTGGCCTGGGGGCCCTTTGTCAAGGATCAAGCCCTGTCGCTGCCAGCGGGTGAAACCTTGATCGGCCCCCTGTACGACAAGGTGGAAACACGACTCGTTGAAGAGGATGTGCTGCAGGTGCGTAAGCCCTTTTCATTCCTGGGCTATCTCCAGCAACCATGCATCACCAACACAGGATCTCTGGCATTGGAGGTTTTCGAGAGCGGCATCGATTGGTTCGATACAGGCGATCGCGCTCGTCTTGAGCCGGGGCTGGACGGAGGAGCATCTCGGCTTGTGTTGCAGGGCCGTGCCAAGGACATCTTGGTGGTGAACTCACGCAAGCTATCGCTGCCGGCGATTGAGCAGATTCTGCAGCAACGCTTTCCTCAGTTGCTGGTGCAGGTCAGCGCTTGTGCGATGCCTCCCGATCTGGCTAGCGCCAACGATCGCTTGTTGCTTGTTCTCGCACCCACATCAGCCCTCGCCTCTCAGGCTGCTTTACCAGACGACCTCCTGCAGGAGCTGGAGCAGCGGATTCAGAGCGTTCTCCTTGATGAGTTTGGGATTGCGGCTGCCAGAATTCGATTGTTGGATGGTGCTGAATTCCCGCGAACCAGCACTGGCAAGGTTCTGAAGCAAGATTTGGTGGAGTGGGTTCTAGGGGAAGCTACTGACCCCGCGGCTGCACTGCATCAAGAGGATTTGGCTCAACCAGAAGCCCTTGCTGTTCTCCCGAGCTCGCCTACTGCGCTAGAGCAGAGTTTGTTGGCGTGGATCCGTCGTCACGCGCCCCTGCATCAGGCTCTCGATCGCCGGCAAAAGCTATCGGCTTTTGGCGTCGATTCTCTGGCCTTTGCGGGGTTAATCGGTGAGCTGGAGCGACAGCATAGCTGCCGTTGCCGCTTGGAGCGTTGTCCCCAAGATCCTTCCATTGCCGATCTTGTGAGCCTCTTTGACGGCAATGGGCGGGAGGTCTCTGTCGCTGTTGCCTCTGCGGAAGTGCCGCTTGTTGATTCCCGCAATCCCGGCCAGGTGTTCCTCCGCCATTCCTATGAGCAGTTGCTGCGTGCGGCTAATCTCCAGTCGAAGGGGCAGGCGATTGGCCTTGGTGGCATCGCTCGCCTTCACAACCCTGAGGCGACTGGTCGGCCACTGTTGCTAGTAAGTGCATGGCCCATACCTGTTGTTCAGTTGATTGCTGACCGCTTGCCTGGGCATCCAGTTTGCTCTTTGCGTGTCGCCCATGACTTCTTGACTCCCGCCAATCATCAGTATCTATTGTTTTCTTATCTCGAATGGATTGAGTCTTGCGTCTCTCTGCTTGGCTCTTCCTACATTCTTGCCGGTAATTGTCGTGCTGCGATGATTGCCTTGGAGCTTGCCCAGTTGCTTCGTCCTCGGCAGCTTGAGCCTTGGCTCACGGTGCTCCTGCAATGGGATCCGCGTATCATTGGTGAGTCTCGCGCTGTCTATAGTGGTCAAGTGGCTTACCACATTCATAGTGATCATCATGGTGGAGATCCGGGGCGATCGCAGGATCTTCTGAGAAGTCTCCGCGAAATCACTCCTGTTATTCAGCAGGTTATTTTCAGCGGTACTAAATACAATCCAGAGAGCGCTTACCCGGCTGGTCGCCAGCCCTATGACGCCTTGATCCGCCTGATTGAGCAGCTTTGAGCGTGGTTTGCGATGACCTCTGAGCCTGCTGCCTTGGTGATCTCGCCTTGGCTTGAAGGTTGGTTTATGCCGTCTTTGTTGGCTGCGGCTGGTCTACGTTGCGATGTGGTGAGCGGCTGTGCTGGTTTTCGGCATAGTCGTCATGCCACTCGGCTTGGTTGCGTGCAGGCGGCGAACAGCCTGGCCACGACGGCCATGGACTTCTGGCGCCAGCACGGCCCGTATCAGTGGGTCATTGCCATGAGTGACTCTCTCCTGGGTGAGCTGGCTCAACGCGCGTTATTGGATGCCTCTTACGGCTCCTTATTGCCGCTTTCGTCTCAAGCGCCTCGCGAGCATCTGTATTCCAAGATCGGGCTCTGCCGTGTGCTCGAGGCTGCGGGTGTGCCCATCCCTGGCTGGCGTGTTGCTTCGGATCGAGAGATGACGTTGCGATTCGCCGCTGAATTGGGTTGGCCATTGATGCTGAAGCAGGATGGCTCGGCTGGTGGTCGTGGTGTTTATGCCTGTGTCGATGCTGCCGATCTGGATCGGGCGGTTGAACGGCTGGCTGGTCGGTCTTTTCTGATGCAAGAGTGGGTCCATGGCCGCATCTTTAGTGTCGAAGCGCTCTTTTTTCAAGGTGATCTCCGAAGTTTTGCGCTCTCTCGAATGGAGGCTTTTGAGGGAAGACATGCTCCCTCGATTCATCGTCTTTATGGACTGACTTTGGATGTCATTCCCGATCTTAGGTCTCATTTGATGGAAATGGGACGTGCTCTGGGGCTGCATGGCTTCGCTAATATTTCGCTTGTCCACGACGGCGGTAAGGGTCCCCCTCGATTCTTTGAATGTGATGCCCGGCCGAATGCCTGGTTGCATTTAGATCATGCTTTTGGCGGGGATTTTGCTGGTGCTCTCCGCGTGGCTTCCACTGGTCAGGTTGATCGTGAGTTGCCTGCTCCGATGGCCGCCTACCAAGATTTGCCTCGGCAGATTGTTGCTCCGTTTCGTCGGCGTTGCGAGGGCGGGCTTGATCAGCCGGAGTCATGGCCCTATCAGCCTCCGGACGACGATCCGACGTTCCTTGACTTCGTTTGGAGCAGCGGCCAGCTGACGCGTGGTGCTCCGCATCCCTTCCTGGATTCAGGTCCTCCGATTTCGAGCCAGTAAGCACGACGCGGTGATTGGCCTCAGTACCGCGAGATCGCGGCCCGGGTCTCCTTGGCGTCCTGCTTGCGGCGCTCTTCCTGGCGTTTGTCGTGCAGCTTGCGGCCCTTGCCAAGGCCGATGGTGGCCTTGATCCAGGAGCCCTTGAGGTGCAGGTTGAGCGGGATCAGGGTCAGGCCCTTCTGCTCCACCGCCACCCGCAGGCGCTCGATCTCGCGGCGGTGGGCCAGCAGTTTGCGCACCCGCAGCGGGTCGTGGTTGAAGTAGGCGCCGGCGTGGCTGTGGGGCGAGATGTGCACGTTGTGCAGCTGCAGCTCGCCCTGGCGGATCAGGCAGAAACCGTCGCGCAGGTTCACCTGGCCGGCGCGGATCGACTTCACCTCCGTGCCCACCAGTTCGATGCCGCACTCCAGCGTCTCGAGGATCTCGTACTGGTGTCGCGCGTAGCGGTTGTCCGCCAGCAGGCGGTTGGCGGCATCTCGCTGGGCCTTGGCGGCGAGCTTCTTGGTGCCGCCTTTGGCCATGGCGTCCGGTCCTGCGTGCGTGCTGCGGTCCCCCGACCCTAGGCAGGGGCCGGTACCCTCCAGGCCATGGCCATCGTTTCCTCCGGCTCGCCCCCGCCCCGGCGGCGCGCGGCATCCGCTGCCGCAGGCCCCCTGGCGGAGCGCCTGGTGGATCCGGCTGCGCCCGAGCTCCCATCCACGGGCCTCGCTGGCCCTCACGCCGAGGCAGCCGAGGCTGACGGTGCGATCCCGGTGCTGCCCCGGGAGGATTCGCTGCGGCCGCGGCGCCTGGCGGACTACATCGGCCAGGGGGAGCTCAAGCAGGTGCTGGGCATCGCCATCGAGGCCACCCGCGCCCGCGAGGAGGCCCTCGATCACGTGCTGCTCTACGGCCCTCCCGGCCTGGGCAAGACCACCATGGCCCTGGTACTGGCCGAGGAGCTGGGGGTGCGCTGCCGCATCACCAGCGCGCCGGCCCTGGAGCGCCCGCGCGACATCGTGGGGCTGCTGGTGAACCTGCAGCCGCGGGAGCTGCTGTTCATCGATGAGATCCACCGGCTCAACCGCGTGGCCGAGGAGCTGCTCTACCCGGCGATGGAGGACTTCCGCCTCGATCTCACCGTGGGCAAGGGCACCACGGCCCGCACCCGCAGCCTGCCGATCGCCCCCTTCACCCTGGTGGGGGCCACCACCCGCGCCGGCTCGCTCAGTTCGCCGCTGCGAGATCGCTTCGGCCTGATCCAGCGGCTGGAGTTTTACGGCCTCGATGATCTGCAGGCGATCGTGCTGCGGGCTGCCGGCCTGCTGCAGGTGGAGCTCGATGCTGAGGCGGCCCTAGAGGTGGCGCGCCGCTGCCGCGGCACCCCGCGCATTGCCAATCGCCTGCTGCGGCGCGTGCGCGATGTGGCCAGCGTGCGCGGTGAAGTGCGCGTCAGCGCTGCGCTGGTGCATCAGGCCCTCAGCCTGCACCGGGTCGATGGCCGCGGCCTCGATGCCCACGACCGCCGGCTGCTGCAGCTGATGCTCGAGGGGTATGGCGGCGGCCCGGTGGGGCTCGACACCCTGGCGGCCGGCCTCGGCGAGGATCCGGTGACCCTGGAGACGGTGGTGGAGCCCTACCTGCTGCAACAGGGCCTGCTGCAGCGCACGCCCCGGGGCCGGGTGCTCACCGAGGCCGGCCGCGCCCATCTGCAGGCGTCGGTGGGTTGATGGCGCGTGCTCTGGGTGCTGTGGTGATGCTCTGGCGCTGGCTGATGGCGCGGCTGGCGCTGCGCTGGCTGAGGCCCGCGCTGCTGGTTGTTGTTCTGGCTGGCCCGCTGCTGCCGCTACTGGCGCCCCCCGCCGCTCTTGCGGCGGCCCTGGTACCGGTGGTGGCTGCTACCGCCCCGGCTCCCGCTTCCCTGCAGCAGCTGTTCGAGCGGGCCCTGGCCGCCAGCCGCGATGGCCGCTTCAGCGAGGCGCTGCCGCTCTGGGATCAGCTGCTGGAGCGCAACCCGGAGGATGCAGCGGCCTGGAGCAACCGCGGCAACGTGCGCCTCGCCCTGGGGGATCCCCTCGGCGCCATCGCCGATCAGGGCCAGGCGATGGAGCTCGATCCGCTCAGCGCCGATCCCCATCTCAACCGCGGCACCGCGGAGGAGGCGCTGGCCCGCTGGAGCGAGGCGGAGGCCGATTACCGCTGGATTCTGGAGCGCCCCGAGAGCGGCAGTGACGTGCAGGCCTCGGCCCTGTACAACCTCGGCAACGTGCAGGGCAGCCTGGGCGACTGGGCGGCGGCTCGCAGCAGCTTTGAGGCCGCCGCCGACCTGCGGCCCGGCTTCGCCATGGCCCGCGCCAGTGCCGCCCTGGCCGACTTTCAGCTCGGTGAGCTGGAGCGGGCCGAGCGCAGCCTGCGCTCCCTGATCCGCCGCTATCCGCTGTTCGCTGATCCCCGTGCCGCCCTCACCGCCCTGCTCTGGCAGCGCGGCGCCGGCGGCGAGGCCGAGAGTCACTGGGTGTCGGCAGCCGGTCTCGATCCTCGCTACCGGCAGCAAGAATGGTTGCTGCACGTGCGCCGCTGGCCGCCGGCTCCGGTGCAGGCCCTGCAGCAGTTCCTCGAGCTGAGCTGAGCTCGGCGCCCCCAACGCCGCCCCCCAAGCCGCCCACTCCGCCGCGATGAGCTCCAGCCCCCCGCCCAGCACCAGCGATCCGGCCGTTCTGCAGGCTTCGCCCCCCTCCGCGGCTGCCCCGCTCCACTGGCGCGACCTGGGCCTGGAGGCCGAGCTGGAGGCGCTGCTGCCGGAGTTGATCCAGCTGCGCCGCCATCTGCATCGCCATCCCGAGCTGAGCGGCCACGAGCAGCAGACCGCCGCCCTGGTGGCCGGTGAACTGCGCCGCTGGGGCTGGCAGGTGCAGGAGGCGGTGGGCCGCACCGGCGTGCTGGCCGAGCTGGGACCGTTGCGCCGCGCCGATGGCAGCCCCGCGCCGCTGGTGGCGCTGCGGGTGGACATGGATGCCCTGCCGGTGGAGGAGCGCACCGGCCTGGACTACGCCTCCACCGTGCAGGGCCTGATGCACGCCTGCGGCCATGACCTGCACACCAGCGTCGGCCTGGGGGTGGCGCGGTTGCTGGCCCTGGTGGCCGAGCGCCGGCCGGAGCTGGTCAGGGCCCGGGTGCGCTTGCTGTTCCAGCCAGCGGAGGAAACGGCCCAGGGGGCGGCCTGGATGAAGGCCGATGGCGCCACCGACGGCATCGATGCCCTGTTCGGGGTGCATGTGTTTCCGTCGATTCCGGTGGGCTCGATCGGCGTGCGCAGCGGCAGCCTCACCGCCGCCGCCGGCGAGCTGGAGATCGAGGTGCTGGGGGAGAGCGGCCATGGCGCCCGGCCCCACCAGAGCACCGATGCGATCTGGATCGCGGCGCGGGTGGTGAGCGGCCTGCAGGAGGCGATCAGTCGCCGCCTCGATGCCCTGCATCCGGTGGTGGTGAGCTTCGGGCGGATCGAGGGAGGCAAGGCCTTCAACGTGATCGCCGACCACGTGCGGCTGCTGGGCACGGTGCGCTGCCTGGATCTGGAGCTGCACGACCGCCTGCCTGGCTGGATCGAGGACACGGTGCAGGCGCTCTGCCGGGGCCACGGCGGCGAGGCGCGGGTGCGCTACCGCTGCATCTCGCCGCCGGTGCACAACGATCCCGAGCTCACCCAGCTGGTGGCGGCGGCGGCGGTGGATCTGCTCGGCGCTGAGCGGGTGCAGTGGCTGGAGCAGCCCTCCCTCGGCGCCGAGGACTTCGCCGAGCTGCTGGAGGGCACCCGCGGCACGATGTTCCGCCTGGGGGTGGCGGGGCCCGAGGGCTGCACACCGCTGCACAGCAACACCTTCGCTCCCGACGAGCGGGCCCTGCCGGTGGGGGTGAAGGTGCTCAGTCTCAGCCTGTTGCGCTGGTTGCAGCAGCACGGCGGTTGCGGATGACCAGCGCTCCCCGCTCAAGGCCGTTGCTGCATGCTCTGCTGGCCCTGTCGGCGCCGCTGCTGGTGTTGGTGGCCCTGGTGGTGGGCCTGCAGCGCCAGGGCCGCGACCGCCTGCAGGCCCTGCCGGCGTTGGCGATCGGCAGCAGTCTGCTGATCACCACCCGGGTGCAGCGCCATCGGCGCCGCCGGGCGTTGCTGCAGGCGCTGCGCCAGTCGCCGACGGTCGAGCCGCCTTGAGCGAGGCTGGCAGCAGTGGCCACGGCTGGATGAGCGATCTCCCTGATCTGGAGCGGCTGCGGGCCGCCATTGCCTCCGGCGATCCCGGGGTGGCGATGCCGGCCCTGGCGGCCCTGCGCGATGTGCCGGCGGCGCAGGCGGTGCCGCTGCTGCTGCTGGGCCTGGAGCAGGAGCCATTCATGGTGCGCTCCCTCAGCTGCGCTGGCCTGGGGATCAAGTGCAGCGAGGCGGGGCGGGCGGCGCTGCTGCAGGCGCTGCATCAAGACAGCGACGCCAATGTGCGGGCGGAGGCGGCCAATGCACTGGTGAGCCATGGCCTGGCGCAGGCTTGGCCCGAATTGCTCATGGCGTTCCGCCGCGACGACGCCTGGCTGTTGCGCTGCAGCGTGCTCTCGGCGGTGGCGGAGCATCCCCAGGCGGAGCCTGAGGGACTGCTGGAGCTGGCGGCTCTGGCGGTGGCCGATGCCGACGGCACGGTGCGGGTGAGCGGTGCCGAGATCTTGGGACGGCTGGCGCGGCAGCAGGGGTTTGCGCAGCCGCCGGCGACCCTGCCGGCGGTGGCGGAGCAGGCCCGGCAGCTGCTGGCCAGGCTGCAGGCCGATCCCGATCACCGGGTGGTGGCGGCGGCACTCAATGGCCTGCAGGGCTGAAGGCTTTTCGGCCTTGCTAGGTTTCCTTTTGTCACTAGGGGTGCCCGGTCGTCCTGCAGAGGCGGCCCCGGGCTGAGATCACACCCTCCGAACCTGATCCGGGTCATGCCGGCGCAGGGAAGTGAGAAGAGAACCTCAGGCTGCGCCCCGTTGTCGCCGGTGTCCCCGGTCCCTTCAACTTTTCGCCGTAGCCCGTCATGCGTAGCGCCTGGATCGAGAAGCGCAAAGGCCAAGCCAATGTGAGCCAGATGCACTACGCCCGTCAGGGGGTGGTGACCGAGGAGATGGCCCATGTGGCCAAGCGGGAGAACCTGCCCGAATCACTGGTGATGGAGGAGGTGGCCCGGGGTCGCATGATCATCCCGGCCAACATCAATCACCCCAATCTGGAGCCGATGGCGATCGGCATCGCCAGCAAGTGCAAGGTGAATGCCAACATCGGCGCCTCGCCCAATGCCAGCGATGTGAGCGAAGAGCTGAAGAAGCTCGAGCTGGCGGTGAAGTATGGCGCCGATACCGTGATGGATCTCTCCACCGGCGGTGTGAATCTCGATGAGGTGCGCACGGCGATCATCAACGCCTCACCGGTGCCGATCGGCACGGTGCCCGTGTATCAGGCGCTGGAGAGCGTGCACGGCTCGATCGAGAAGCTGTCGGAAGACGACTTCCTGCACATCATCGAAAAGCACTGCCAGCAGGGCGTCGATTACCAGACCATCCACGCTGGCCTGCTGATCGAGCACCTGCCCAAGGTGAAGGGCCGCCTCACCGGCATCGTGAGCCGCGGCGGCGGCATCCTGGCCCAGTGGATGCTGTATCACCACAAGCAGAATCCGCTCTACACCCGCTTCGACGACATCTGCGAGATCTTCAAGCGCTACGACTGCACCTTCTCCCTGGGGGATTCGCTGCGCCCCGGCTGTCTGCATGACGCCTCCGATGAAGCGCAGCTGGCGGAACTGAAGACCCTCGGTGAACTCACCCGCCGCGCCTGGAAGCACGACGTGCAGGTGATGGTGGAGGGTCCCGGCCACGTGCCGATGGATCAGATTGAGTTCAACG
This sequence comes from Cyanobacteriota bacterium, assembly GCA_965657465.1. Lineage (GTDB taxonomy): Bacteria > Cyanobacteriota > Cyanobacteriia > PCC-6307 > Cyanobiaceae > NIES-981. Next base: position 11,301 of record CBFHOT010000064.1, read on the forward strand.
TGAAAAAGCAGATGGAGGAGTGCAGCGAGGCGCCCTTCTATGTGCTCGGCCCGCTGGTCACCGACATCGCTCCCGGCTACGACCACATCACCAGCGCCATCGGCGCGGCGATGGCCGGCTGGTACGGCACGGCGATGCTCTGCTACGTGACCCCCAAGGAGCACCTGGGTCTGCCCAACCCCGAAGACGTGCGCAACGGCCTGATCGCCTACAAGATCGCCGCCCACGCTGCCGATATCGCTCGCCATCGCCCCGGCGCCCGCGATCGCGACGACGAGCTGAGCCGCGCCCGCTACGCCTTCGACTGGAACAAGCAGTTCGAGCTCTCCCTCGACCCCGAGCGGGCCAAGGAGTACCACGACGAAACCCTGCCGGCCGACATCTACAAGCAGGCCGAGTTCTGCTCGATGTGCGGTCCCAAGCACTGCCCGATGCAGACCAAGATCACCGACAAGGATCTGGAAGGCCTGGAGCAGGTGCTGGCGGAGCAGAAGGCCGGCGAAGCGGCAGCTGTCTGATCGAGTCCGCATGGTCAGCGGTTTGCTGCTGACCATGGCGTTTGTGGTGAGCCCGGGGGAGACCCCGGGCTTTTGTGTGGCCGCCTGGCGGGCCGCCGATCCAGGCTGGAGGTGGCGCTTCGCCTCCCTCCGCCTGTGCTCCCCATGTCCCGTCGTCGTTGCCGTCGCCCTGTGTTGCTGGCCGTCTGTGCGCTCACCCTGCTGCTGCAAGGGGCCATCGCCCAGGCCCGCCCTGGCCGCGCTGGTTTTGGGGGTGGCGTTGGTGGGCCTGCATCCGGTGCGGGCGTGCGGCCTGGTGCCGGCTGGGGGGCACCAGGCGCTGGGGTCACCCCGCGCCCCGGCGTCGGTGCTGGCGGCGTCGGCGGCCCGGCCTCTGGGG
>CBFHOT010000065.1:0-11845 GCA_965657465.1 Cyanobacteriota bacterium
TGGCGCAGGCCAACGCGATCAGTCGCCTGCTGGAGCAACGCCTGCTGCTCACCCGCCAGTGGCTGCACGATCTGCGGCGCTTTCTGCTCAAGCACTACTGGGTGACGAGCAAGACGATGCAGGTGCTGCGGCGCCGGCCCACCGAGCAATACGGCGACCACCAGCACGAAAACGAATTCAACGTGCAGCCCCAAGTGATTCCTCCCTGGCTGCAGGACTGGCTGGAGAACCGGGGCGGCTACCTGATCGGCAACATGCGCACCGGCCGGCCGGATTTCCGCTTCTACAGCCTCGGCAACGCGCTGGCCTGTCTGTTCGGCATCATCACCGCACCGCAACAGCGGGCGCTGTTCCGATTGGTGCTGCACAACCGCCAGCACCTGATGGCCCAGATGCCGATGCGCATCTGCCATCCGCCGATGGAGCAGGAGGAGTGGGCCGCCAAAACGGGATCTGATCCCAAGAACTGGCCATGGAGCTACCACAACGGTGGCCACTGGCCAAGCCTGCTCTGGTATCTGGCCGGTGCGGTGCTTCTGCACGAGCAGCGCCACCCACGGGCGGATGTGCTGTTGATGGGGCAGATGCGGGCGATGCTGGAGGAGTGCTACTGGAGCCAGCTCAATCAGTTGCCGCGGCAGCAGTGGGCCGAATACTTCGATGGACCCACCGGCACGTGGGTCGGTCAACAGGCGCGCACCTACCAGACCTGGACGATCGTGGGCTTTCTGCTGCTGCACCACCTGCTGCGGCTGGCCCCCGACGATGTGAGCATCCTTGATCTGGATCACAGCGTCAGCGAGATCCTCAGCCACCGGCGGGCCTGAGACCGCCGGAGCGACGGCCGTCGCAGCAGCAGCCGTCGTTGGCAGGCCTGAAAGCGGCAGCCAGTGGCGATCGCCAACAAAAAAGCCGCGACCGAAGCCGCGGCTGAAACAAGAATCGACCGAACCCCTGCAAGGAAGGCGGTTGGGTTTAGCTGATGGAGCGAATCAGAACAGACCCAGGGTCAGGGACTTGTCGATCGGCAGGGCAGCACCGATGCCGAGGTAAATGGTGAAGACGGTGCCGAACAGGAAGACCCCCATGGCCACAGGGCGACGGAAGGGGTTCTGGAACTTGTTGAAGCTCTCGATGAAGGGCACCAGCATCAGACCCAGGGGGATCATCGTCTGCAGTGCGATACCCAGCAGCTTGTTGGGAACCACACGCAGGATCTGGAACACCGGGTAGAGGTACCACTCGGGGAGGATCTCCAGAGGCGTGGCGAAGGGATCAGCCTTGTCGCCCAGCATGGCGGGGTCGAGCACGGCCAAACCGACGAGGCAGCCGATGGTTCCCAGGATCACCACCGGGAACATGTAGAGGAGATCGTTCGGCCAGGCGGGCTCGCCGTAATAGTTGTGGCCCATGCCCTTGGCCAGCTTGGCCCGCAGAGCGGGATCGCTGAGATCAGGCTTCTTGAGGATGTGCATGGCGTGAAGGCCGGTGGGGAAAGGCTAGAAGCGAATCAGAGGACAGCGCGACAGGGCGCAAAGACTCACAACGGACCGGAGATGCCCTGCTTGCGGATCATCAGGAAGTGCATGAGCATGAACACCGCCAGAAGCCAGGGCATCACAAAGGTGTGCAGGCTGTAGAAGCGGGTGAGCGTGGCTTGGCCAACGCTTTCGCCGCCGCGGAGCAGCTCAACCATGAAGTCGCCGACCACAGGCACGGCTGCGGGAACGCCGGACACGATCTTCACAGCCCAGTAGCCCACCTGATCCCAGGGGAGGGAATAGCCGGTGACGCCGAAGGACACGGTGATCACGGCCATGGTGACGCCGGTGACCCAGGTGAGCTCACGGGGACGCTTGAAGCCGCCGGTGAGGTACACGCGGAACACGTGCAGGATCAGCATCAGCACCATCATCGAGGCGCTCCAGCGATGGATGGAGCGGATCAGCCAGCCGAAGCTGACGTCGGTCATCAGGTACTGCACCGAGGCATAGGCCTCAGCCACCGTGGGCTTGTAATAAAACGTCATTGCGAACCCGGTGGCGAACTGGATCAGGAAGCACACCAGGGTGATGCCGCCGAGGCAATAGAAGATGTTGACGTGCGGCGGCACGTATTTGGCCGAAATGTCGTCGGCGATGGCCTGGATCTCCAGGCGCTCCTCGAACCAGTCGTAAACGGGGTTGGAGCCCCCGGTGTTTCCAGCAGGAGTGTTCGCCATGCAGCTGGGTGGTTTGGTTGCGAGAGTCTACGCACCACCTCGAAGCCGCCGTGAGCGCCGTGCGCCCCCCAGCTCCCAACCGCCAGCAGCGGCGGCAACCCCTGCGGCTGCGGGCCCTGCTGCTGCACGGCCTGCTGACGCTGACCCTGCTGCTGCCGGCCCTGGGCCTGGCGCCGGAGGCCCTGGCCCTCAGCGATGCCCAGCAGCTGGTGGTGGAAACCTGGCGGCTGGTGAACCAGAGCTACCTCGACCCGGAGCGGTTCGAGCAGGTGCACTGGCGCCGGCTGCGGCAGAAGGCCCTGGAACGGCCGATCAGCAGCAGCACCGATGCTTACGACGCCATCGAAGCGATGCTCGCCCCCCTCGGCGATCCCTACACCCGTCTGCTGCGACCCGAGGAATACGGCACCCTGCGCTCCACCACCCAGCAGGGCACCGTGAGCGGGGTGGGGCTGCAGCTGGGCCTGCGCGATCAGCCAGCGGCCGGGGCCCCAGGCACGGCGCAGGCGGTGGTGGTGATCGCCCCGCTCGATGGCTCACCGGCGGCGGAAGCCCAGGTGAGCAGCGGCAGTGAACTGCTGCGCATCGACGGGCGCGCGGTGCAGGAGCTTGGGCTCGATCAGACCGCCGCGGCCCTGCGGGGCCCCACCGGCAGCAGCGTGCTGGTGGAACTGCGCGATCGCAACGGCCAGACGCGGGAGCTGGAGCTGGAGCGGCGCCAGGTGGACCTACGGCCGGTGCGCAGCAAGCGCCTGCGCCTGGATGGACACACCCTCGGCTACCTGCGCATCACCCAGTTCGCCGATCCGGTGCCCCAGCAGGTGAAGGAAGCGCTGCAGGACCTTCAGGACCAGAACATCGAGGCGCTGATCCTCGACCTGCGCAACAACTCCGGCGGCCTCGTGAGCGCCGGCCTGGCGGTGGCCGACGCCCTGCTCGACCGGCGGCCTGTGGTGGAAACCGAGGATCGGGAGGGTCTGAGCGCACCGTTGCAGTCCAGCCCGGGACAGCTCTATGGCGGCCCGATGCTGACCCTGGTGAACGGCGGCACCGCCAGCGCCAGCGAGATCCTGGCCGGCGCCCTGCAGGACAACGGCCGCAGCCGCCTGATCGGCAGCCGCACCTACGGCAAGGGACTGATCCAGACGCTGCTCTCCCTCAGCGATGGCAGCGGCCTGGCCGTGACCGTGGCCCGCTACCTCACCCCCAGCGGCCGCGACATTCAGCACCTCGGCATCGAGCCTGACCTGGCTCTGGCGGCTCCGGAGCCCCTCAATCCCGGCGGCGACGGCGACACCTGGCTGGAGCAGGCGAGTCATGTGCTGGCGGCGGAACTGCCGCCGAGGCCGCCCCACACCCCGGACAGCAGCCCGCTGGCCGCAGCCTGAGCCGCCGGTGTCAATGGACGAGCGCACCTACCACGACCCCCTGCACGGGGCGATCACCCTGCGGCGGCAGGAGCCGGCTGAAGCCCTGCTGATCCACCTGATCGACACGCCGCCGTTCCAGCGGCTGCGCCGGATCCGGCAGCTGGGACCAGCCTTCCTCACCTTCCACGGCGCTGAATCCAGCCGGTTCACCCATTCGCTGGGAGTGCTCGAGCTGGCCCGGCAGGCGCTCGGGCATCTGGAGCGTCACCATCCGCAGCTGGCAGAGCACCGGGCGCTGCTCTATGCCGCGGCCCTGCTGCACGACCTGGGGCACGCCCCCCTCAGCCACACCGGCGAGGAGATGTTCGGCCTCAAGCACGAGGCCTGGTCGGGACGGCTGATCCGCGAGCATCCATCCCTGCGAGAACCGCTGGAAGCCCATCAAGGGGGCCTGGCGGAGGCGGTGGCCAACCTGCTGGAACGCGGGGAGTGCCGCCATGGGGCGATCAAGGCCCTGGTCAGCAGCCAGCTGGACTGCGATCGTCTCGACTACCTGCTGCGGGACAGCCACAGCACCGGCACCAGCTACGGGCAGCTGGACCTGGAGCGGATCCTGGCGGCCCTGACCCTGGCGCCGGACGACAGCCTGGCGATCCACCCCAAGGGGCTGCTGGCGGTGGAGCACTACCTGGTGGTGCGCAATCTGATGTACCGCAGCGTCTACAACCACCGCCTGAATGTGGTCTGCAACTGGCTGCTGCAGCAGGCGATCGCCGTGGCACGGCGGCTGGGGCCAGCGCAGGTGTGGGCTGATCAGGTGATGGCCCGCTGGCTGTGGCAGCCGCAGGAGCTCGATCTGGATACCTACCTGGCCAACGACGACATCCGCACCGGTTACCACCTGGCGCGCTGGCAGGAGCAGGGACCGCCGGAGCTGGCGGAGCTTTGCGGCCGCCTGCTGGAGCGGCGGCTGCTGAAGGCCACCAGCGTGAGCCATCGGCCGCCGGCACAGCGGCTGGAACTCCTGGCCCAGGCCCGGCAGCTGGCGGAGGCGGAGGGCTTCATCCCTGAGCTCACCTGCGGGCTGCAGCAGCGCCAGAGCCGCGGCTACCACGCCTACAAAGGCGGGCTGCGCCTCTGGGACGGTCAGCATTTGCAGGCGCTCGAGCAGCGCTCCGCCCTGGTGCGCAGCCTGACCGCCACCGAGGATCTGGCCTGGCTGATCCACCCCGCCGAGGTGGCCCCTAAGTTGCGCCGATGGATCCAGGGCTGAGGCCGGCTGCAGCGATGGGAGCAGTGGTGGTGAATGCCGGCTGGGCAGGAGCACCGGGATGGCTGGTGCTTCCCGAGCGACCGGGGGCCACGGCAGCGCGGGAGCTGGTGGAGCAGGCCCTCGATGGGGCCGCGGTGGCCGGGGCGGGAAGCCTGCCGGCGGTGCTCACGCTGGTGAGCGGCGGCTGGCGCCTGGATGTGCGCGACCTGCGCGGCCTGGCGGAGGCGATGGCTGCACGCGGCGTGGCCCTGGCCGGCCAGTGCGGCCACGACCCCTTCACCCGCGTAGCCGCCGCCGCCATCGGCCTCACCACCCAGGCGCCACTGCCGGCTCCCCTGAGCGGCCTGCAGGCGAATGCCGGGAGCGCAGCCGGCCCCCAGGGGCTGACGCTGCATCAGGGGACACTGCGCTCCGGCGACCACCTGGAGGCGGAGGGATCGGTGCTGGTGCTGGGGGATGTCAACCCGGGTGCCCGCATCTCGGCAGGGGGACACGTGCTGGTGTGGGGCCGGTTGCGGGGCAGCGCCCATGCCGGCTGCCAGGGGGACGGCGCGAGCCGGATCGTGGCGCTGCAGCTGCGGCCGCTGCAGCTGCGCATCGCCGAGGCCGTGGCCCGGGGACCCGACGATGCACCACCCCCCGGCCTGGCCGAACAGGCGGTGCTGAGCGACGGTGCCATCCGTCTGGAGGCCGCCTCACCGGTCTGGCCCCTGGGCAGTCGCTGAGGCGCGCACGCAGCCGGCCACGTCGCGGCAGCCCGGCAGGACATGCGCACCGGAGCGGCGCACATCCCAGGCTTTGGCCTTAACCTGCCCCGACCACAGGCCAAGCCGTGACAGCCGCGTCCAGTCGCTTCATCCTGATCTGCTCAGGCAAGGGAGGTGTCGGGAAGACCACCCTCACCGCCAACCTCGGCATCGCCCTGGCCAAGCTCGGCCAGCGCACGGCCGTGCTCGATGCCGACTTCGGCCTGCGCAACCTCGACCTGCTGCTCGGCCTGGAGAACAGGATCGTCTACACGGCGCAGGAGGTGCTGTCCGGCAGCTGCCGCCTGGAACAGGCCCTGGTGAAGCACAAGCAGGAACCCAATCTGTCTCTCCTGCCCGCTGGCAACCCGCGGATGCTGGAGTGGCTCACCCCCGAGGACATGGTCAAGATCGCCGGCATGGTCGGCGAACAGTTCGACTATGTGCTGATCGATGCCCCCGCCGGCATTGAAGGGGGCTTCCGCAACGCGATGGCCGCGGCCCGCGAGGCGATCGTGGTCACCACCCCGGAGGTGTCGGCGGTGCGGGACGCCGACCGGGTGATCGGCCTGCTCAACAGCGAAGGGGTGACGCCGATCCAGCTGGTGCTCAACCGGGTGCGGCCCAAGATGATGGCCAACCAGGAGATGCTGGCTGTCGACGACGTCACCGACATCCTGGCGCTGCCGCTGCTAGGGCTGGTGCTGGAGGACGCCCAGGTGATCGTTTCGACCAACCGCGGTGAACCGCTGACCCTCAACAACAGCAACTCGCCCGCCTCCCGGGCCTACGGCAACGTGGCCCGCCGTCTGCTCGGCGAAGAGGTACCGCTGATCGATCCAAGCAAGGAGCGCCGGGGCCTGCGGGCCAAGCTCGGCCGCCTGATGAGCACCAAGATCTTCTGAGTGAGCCGATGACCCTGCGCGATTCCATCAACAGACTGCTGGGCCGGCGCAAGGCCAGTGCCGACACGGCCAAGCAGCGGCTGCGGCTGGTGCTGGCGCACGACCGCAGCGACCTCAATCCCGAGCTGATCGAACAGATGCGGCGCGAGATCCTGGAGGTGGTCAGCCGCTACGTGGAGATCGATCTGGAGGAAGGCGATGTCAGCCTGGCCACGGAGGATCGCGTCACCGCCCTGGTGGCCAACCTGCCGATCCGCCGCACCCGGCCGCTGCCCCCCCGCCCGGATGCCGCTGCGGCCGCCGTCAGCGCCGCCGCCGCCCTCCGGCGTCGCTGCCCGCCCTACTGAGCAGCACTCCGGCCCGCCCTGAGGCGCTCCGCTCAGTGATCACCATGGGGCAACCCTGAGGACACCCCCATCCATCACCGGTATGGCCCTCCTCAGCCCATTGCTGCAGCCTGCGGTGGCAGGCGCCAGGCGCCCCTCCAGGGGCCCAGGCAACGGCATCAGCCCGGCGGAGGCCAGGGTTCTGGAACAGCTGCAGCGGGGCCTGAGCAACCGCGGCATCGCCTCTGCCCTGGTGTTAAGCGTGCGCACGGTGGAAAGTCACATCTCCAACCTGCTGAGCAAGAGCGGCTGCCGCAATCGCACCCAGCTGCTGCTCTGGGCCCTGGGGCTCAGCGGGTCCAGCTCAGGCGATAAGCTCCGCTCGGGGTTCACCCTGCCGGCTTAGCTCAGCGGTAGAGCAGCGCTTTTGTAAAGCGAAGGCCATCGGTTCAAATCCGTTAGCCGGCTTCAACTCCCTGGATCCGCAGGCCCGATCGGCCCATCAGGGCAGGGCCGGCAACGGCGGCAGCTGACGCGAGGATCGAGGCAGCGGCGGCAGCCCCGGCAGCGAGGGCTGGGGCTGCGGAAGCAGGATCGGCATCCCCTGGGCATCCAGCGCCGGGCCTGAATCCAGCGCACCTGCACCAGGCATTCCGGCATCGGACTCCGGCTGGGCGGACTGTCCCGGCTGGGGACCGGGCTGCGGAGCCTGCCGCTGCAGCAGCCGTGAGGCAGGCGCCGCAAACAGGCGCGCCAGCAGCGCCTGCCGTTCATCCAGCGGTTCAGGGCCCAGCCCCCAGAGACTCTCCAGATAGAAGAAGGCCACCCCAAGGCCGGCCTGACGGGTGACGCTGACCTTCTGACGCAACAGCTCCAGGCTGGTGGGGCGATTGCGCTGCCCACTCATCACAGCGATGGCGGTGGGAATGCGCTGACGAGCCTCCTGGACCTCGGCGCGCCAGAGATGGGGCGTGAAACTCTCCAGATCGGGGCGATAGATCTGCACCAACAGCTCGTCGGCGATGCCGCGCTGCACCCAGGTCCGCCAGTCCTGAAGCTGCAGCTTGTAGGCGAAGTCGTAGTAGTTGGGTGAGATCGAGATGATCGCGCCAGGCCGGCGTGCGCGCACCGCCTGCACCAGCTGCTCCATGAAGGCGGTCAGCCGATCGGCCCGCCACTTCACCCAGGCCGCATCGTCGGGATTGGCAGGGGGCTCGCGACCGGTGGCCTTGCGGTAGAGGGCCACGGTGAAGGGGTCGTAGCCGAACTCCCGCGGCAGCGTCATGTGGTCATCGAACTGAATGCCCTCGGCGCCATAGGTGCCCACCACCTCCAGCACCAGATCGGTGATCAGCTGCTGCACCTCCGGCCGGAAGGGATTGAGCCACACCACTTCGCCGGCGGCGCTGATCGAGGTGAGCCCGCCGTCGCGCTTGTGGGTGAGCCAGGCGCGGTGGCGCCGGGCCAGCTCCGAATCCGGGGGCGCCATGAACCCGAACTCAAACCAGGGGATCACCAGCAGACCCTGGCGGCGCCCCTCGGCGATCAACTCGGCCAGCACGTCCTGACCCTGCAGGCCGCGGAAGGTGAAGTGCTGCAGCTGCCGCTCCTGGGTGACCCGACTGGGGTAATAGGCGAGGCCCCCGTTCCAGACCACGGGGTAGAGGGTGTTGAACTGCAACCGGGCCAGGGTCGCCACGGTGTCGCGCATGCGCTCGCGATCGCGCAGCACCGGCATGTCATTGGCGGTGAGCCAGACGCCCCGCAGCTCCACCCGAGGTGGGGCCGGCTGGGGGGCTGCAGCGGCGGGCGCCATCGCCTGGGGCGGGGCCGCGACCTCCTGGCAACGGCCGGCGAGGGGCCAGGGCAACAGCAGTGCCAGCAGCAGCGCCTTGGATCTCAGGCGCGACGGCCGCCGATCAGCCACAGCAGCAGCAACAGCGGCAGCCAGGCGAACCAGAGCGATCCCAACAGGGCCGTGCCCCCATCGATCAGGGGGCCGGCGCTCCAGGCGTAGAGCACCATCGTCAGCCAGAGCAACAGCAGCAGGGCTCCCATCGGTCATCGGCCGGGCAATGCAGGCGGCAGCCAAGCACCGGCGCGCAGCACCTGCCAGCACGCCGGCTCCCCCTCGGCAGGTTGGCGCCAGGCGAGCACCGTGCTGGCCTGGCCGGAGGCCGCCGGCCAGGGAAGGGGCTCCAGCAGCGGTAGGTCGGGGAAGAAGCGATGGGCCTCGGCCGCGGTGGTGGCCGCCGCCACCCCGGAGGGATTGGCGCTGGTGGTGGCCAGCGGGCCGGTGCAGCGCAACAGCGCCCGAGCCGGCTCACAGGCCGGAATCCGCAGGCCGAGGCTGTGACCACCGGGATTGAGCTGCTCCAGCCAGGCCCCTGTGGCGGGCAGCACCAGGGTGAGGGCGCCGGGCCAGCCGGCCTCGGCCAGCGATAGCCATTCCGGCCGCCAGGCCGCGCCGAGCACCGGCTGCAGCTGCTCGAGGTCGGCGCCCATCAGGATCAGCGGCTTCTCAGAGGGGCGCTGCTTCAGCTGCCAGATCCGGCCAGCGTCCTCCGGCCGCGCAGCCAGGGCCGGCAACGTATCGGTGGGCATCAGCAGCTGCCCGCCGGCGGCCAGATGGAGCGCCAGCGCCTCGGGGCCGGCGCTGGGCCAGGGCTGGCCCAGTCCGGGATCCGTGCTGACAGATGGGGGAGTGAAGGGTTGGTCCATGGCGCAGAGCTCAGACCTGGAGGGGAACCGTCACCAGCGCCGCTGGGGCGGCCGCGGCGATGGCGCCATCCGGATCGGCAATGGGGCCGCCGGGGCGCCGGGCCGAGGCGAAGCGCAAGACCCCCTCCAGATCGGGATGGGCGGCCACCGCCTCCAGTTCGGCGGCATGCAGCAGCGCCTGCACCGCGGGGCTCTGGTCGTGGTGATGCTCCAGCAGCAACAGGCCTCCCGGTGCCAGCGCCTCGCAGGCGCCACCCACAATGGCGCGGATCGCCTCCAGACCGTCGACACCGCCATCGAGGGCCAGCACGGGCTCGTGATCGCGGACCACGGGCTCCAGCTCGGCCCACACCGCCGTGGGGATGTACGGCGGATTGGCCACCACCAGCTCGAGCAACCCCCACCAGGGCTGGAGGGGCTGCCACCAGCCCCCCTGCAGCAGCTCCACCCGCCCGGCCACGCCGGCAGCCTGAAGATTGCCGCGGGCCTGGGCCAGGGCCAGCTCGCTGCAATCGACGGCCCAGCCGCGACTCCGGGGCCAGCAGTGGGCGAGCGCCACAGCCAGACAGCCGGAACCCGTGCCCAGGTCAGCCCAGGCCCGGGGAGGACGGGAGGCCGTGAGTTCGACGGCCAGTTCCACCAGCACTTCCGTCTCCTGGCGTGGGATCAGCACGCCGGGGGCCACCGCCAGGGTGAAGTCACGCCAAGGGCAGAGCCCCGCCAGGTACTGAAGCGGTTCAGCGCTGCGGCAGTGGCGCTGCCACAGCTGCTCCAGCTGCTGAGGAGGAACCGCCAGGGTCACGGTGCGCTGAGGATCCAGCCGCAGCCGCTGCAGGGTGGCCCAGTCGAGGCCGCCAACCATCTCCAGCAGCCAATCGAGATCAACGCGCTGCCCCCCCAGCTGCAACAGCCGGCGGCGCCAGGCCAGCAGCTCGGCGGCGGTTGTGGAGCAGGCCTGCGGGGGGCAGTCAGAGGGAGAGGGGTTCAACGGCGCGGCCCTCGGGCGCATCGGTGCCAGCGGCAGGCTAGAGAAGCCGCCACTGCAGGCCGGGCTCGGAGCGGATCCGGCCCGCCAGCTCCAGGGCCAGCAGGCGGGGGGCCAGGGAGGAGGCGGAGCTCTGCAGATCCAGGCAGAGCTGCTCCAGGGATGCGCCACCGGCCAGGGCCGCCAGCAGCGCTGCATCGCCATGGGCAGCCGCAGCGCCGACGGCGGGGCTGGGTGTCTCGTGAGCCACCAGGGGACCGGGGCCCAGCTGGCGGATCAGATCAGCGGGATCCAGCAGCACGGTGGCGCCCTCCGCCAGCAAGCGATTGCTGCCACGGGAGGAGAAGCGGGCGGCATCGCCCGGCACCACCCAGAGCGGCAACTGCTGCTGCCAGGCCATACGCGCGGCCTGCAGGGCACCACTGCGCTCAGGACATTCCACCAGCACCACCGCCGCCGCCAGAATGACCACCAGCCGGTTGCGGGCGGCGAAATGGCCGGGGCGCACCGAGGCGCCGGGGGGCTGCTCGGTGATCAGCAGCCCGGCCTGGCCCACCTGCTGTTGCAGCCCCTGATGGTGACGGGGATAACTGCGCTCCAGCGGCGTGCCCAGCACCGCCACCGGGCGCCCGCCGCGGGTCGAGATCGGCCTCGGGAACAGAGCGGCAACTCGGAACATGCCGTGGCCGAGGCCGCTTGCCGGGTGGCCGAACAGCTCGACGCGAAGGCCATTTTTTGCCTCACGAGCAGCGGCGCGACCCTGCGCCAGCTGTCTCGCCTGCGGCCGAAAACGCCGCTCATTGCGCTCACCGCCACCGACGCTATTCGGCGCCGGTCTGCCCTGCTTTGGGGAGTGCGCGCCTTACCTACGGAACCGGCCATGGCGCGAGATATTGACGGCGCCGTGCTTGGCGAGCTCCTCCGCCTACGGGCCACGGGTATCTTGGCTTCCGGGGACACGGTGGTGGTCACGGCCGCCCTACCCTTCGGCCAGGGCGACCACACCAACATGCTGCGGATCGAGCGCGTGCCCTAGGCGTCGAAGGGGTCGCGCAGAACGATCGTTTGGGCCCGGTCGGGGCCGGTCGAGATGATGTCGATGGGCGCCCCCACCGTTTCCTCAATGCACTTTAAGTAAGCGCGCGCATTCGGCGGCAGATCCTCCAGGCGCTTCGCCCCGACGGTGGAATCGGACCAGCCCGGGAGCTCTTCATAGACGGGCACGATACGATCGTAGCCTTCGGCGCCGAAGGGCGCGGGGGTCGCATCGCCACCGAGATCCTGGTAGCCCACGCAAA
>CBFHOT010000066.1:0-11710 GCA_965657465.1 Cyanobacteriota bacterium
CGGCTGGCCAGCTCCTGGGCGCCGTGCTGGCTCATGCTCGCCCCCAGGTGGCCATGGGCTTCACGCACGATCTGGTTGGTGGCGGCGTAGAGGCTTTCAACGATGCCGCCCTGATAGCTGAGGATCAGCCCGGCGGTGCTGGCGACCGCCTCCCGGGTGCGGTCATTGACGCTCTCCAGTCCCTTGTAGGCCTGCCAGCGGGTCGTATCCCCGAGGTGCCAATGGCGGTTGGCGGGACGGGCCATGTGGGCCAGGGCATAGGAGCGGGCGGCGACCGCCTGGGCGCGCAGCGCCTCCATCGACCAGCCGCTGGGCATCTCCGCACCCACCACGGAACTGATGTAGCGCTCCAGGGAGAGGTGATTGACCAGCCGCAGGCCGCCGCCCTGCTGAATCAGCCGCAGCCGGCCGGTATAGGAGCGCCCATTGACCAGCACCGCGCCGGCGGAGCTCTGCAGCCAGGCCTCCGGACCGGCCGCCCAGAGGCCGGCGAGGTTCACCGGCTGGCCGGCACCACCCTGCTGCAGCAGGGCGCCATCGCGGCTGAGCAGCTGCCAGGGGCCGCTGGCGGAGACGCTCGGGGCGGATCCGGCGCCGAGCAGGGCCACCCGAATCTCCAGATCCACGGGCGCACCGGCCTGGGGCTCCACCAAGCCCAGGGGCTGGCCGGCCGAGGCGGGCGGCGGGCTGGCGGCGGCCCGTTCCGCCTGCAGATCGCCCAGGGAGTCCTGGGTGGAGGTCGCCGCTGCCGGGGACGTGGTGGCGGGCACCTCCAGCAGCGCATCCAGCAGTTCAGGGCTGCTGACCGCCTGGGTGCGACTGAGCAGCCCCTGGGCCGAGAAGCCCACCGCCAGGGCGATGCCGGCCATCGGCAGGGCCAGCAGCCCCTGCCGATGGCCGCGGGCCTGCAGCTTCAGGCCAGCAGGCCACGCCAGCGGTCGGCGTCCAGGTCGGCTGGATCGAGATCTGAGGCGGCGCCAGCGATGGCGCCAGGCCGCAAGGTTCCATCCCACAGCAGCTGTCCCGCACCGCACAGGCGGATCATGCCTGAAGATTCCTGCTCGCACAGCATGCCCCCGGGGCGGTCTGAGCACTGCCAGCCCACCACCTGGCTCAATCCAAGCTGCTCCAGCCACCAGGGCGCCACCAGGGCATGGGCTGAGCCGGTGACCGGATCCTCGGGAATGCCCAGCCCCGGTGCCAGGAAGCGCAACTGGTAGTGGCAGGGCCGGCCGAGCACCTGGAAGCCCCCGGCCGCCGGCAGGGCCTGCATCAGCACCAGCCCAGGCCGTTCCGCCGCCGGCAGCTCCTCCGCCGGCAGCTCGGCCTCAGCCAAGGGGGCCTCAGGGGGCAGCAGCACCACCCGGTAGCCGAGGGGGGAATCCCAGGCGGCGGTGGCGGCACAGCCCAGATGGCGCTGCAGATAGGCCTGCAGCGCCGCGCCGGCTTCGGCGGGGATCAGACCACTGCTCGGCAGCACGATGGCGGCAGCAGCGGGCGCCAGCAGCATCACCGGCAGGGGCCCGCTGCGGCTCTGCAGGGCCAGCGTGGCATCCGGCTGCAACTGGCCCCAGTGGCCCAGGGCCAGCGTGGCGGCGAGGGTGGCGTGGCCGCAGAGGGGCACCTCACAGCTGGGGGTGAACCAACGCAGCAACCAGCGCCCCTGCCACGGCAGCAGAAAGGCGGTCTCCGACTGCTGGAGGCTGCGGGCCAGGGCCTGCAGCCAGCGGTCGGCCAGGGGGCGATCGAGCAGCACCACAGCCGCGCCATTGCCCGAACAGGGCTGTTCAGCGAAGGCCTCCACCAGCAGGGCCGGGAAGCCGGCAGCAGTGGCGGGTGACGACGGCATCGGGGCAGGGAGCATCGGCGCAGGAAACAATCAGCTCAGGGGAAGCTCGGGCCTCAGCTCGCGCCCCATCAGGGCGCGGGCGGCGTCGGCCGGGGTGAGCCGTTGCTCCATCACGGCCACCACCTGATCGCAGATCGGCAGGCTCCAACCCCGCTGCGCCGCCAGGCTCAGCGCCGCCCGGGCGGTGCGGGGTCCCTCCACGGTGGCACCGATCGCGGCCGCCGCCTCCAGCTCGCTGCGTCCCTCCGCCAGCAGCAGCCCGCAGCGGTAGTTGCGGCTCAGTGGACTGGTGGCGGTGGCGAGCAGATCCCCCAGGCCAGCCAGTCCGTAGAGGGTGCTGGAGCAGCCGCCGAGCCCCTGCAGCACCACCCCCATCTCCGCCAGCCCGCGGGTGAGCAGCGAGGCGCGGGCATTGGCGCCCAGCTGCAGGCCGTCGCAGAGGCCGGCGGCCACCGCCATCACGTTCTTGAGGGCCCCGGCCACTTCGGTGCCGAGCGGATCGGCATTGGTGTAAAGCCGCAGACAGCCGCCACTGAGCTGGCGCTGCAGATCGGCAGCCAGGCCGACATCGCTGCTGGCCAGCACGCTGGCCGCCGGCAGCCCCCGGCGCAGTTCATCGGCGAGGTTGGGACCGCTGAGCACGGCCAGGGGCAGCTGCGGCAGCCGCTGGCTCCACAGCTGGCTGGCGGTGGTCAGCGCCCCGGGATCGATCCCCTTGCTGCAGCTCAGCAGCGGCACGCCGGCGGGCCAGTGGGGCGCCAGCTGCAACGCCAGGGGTTCCACCCCCGCCATCGCCACCGCAACCACCACCAGCTGGGCATCGGCCAGGGCGTCGGCCGGATCGCCGCCATCGCGGCGCGACCAGCAGCGCAGCTGATGGCCGCCCCGCTGCCAGAGGTCGATCAGCGTGCTTCCCCAGGCTCCCCGGCCGAGAACGGTGATGCGAAGCGGCATCGGCAGGCGCTCCAGACCCGGGAAGATTGCCATCATGCGACACGCCCCGGGGCGCAGCGGTGATCACAGAGGAGCCAGCCAAGGGAGCCGCGAGGGCGGTGGGAGCGAAGGCCGCCGGGGAGGAGCGCAGCACCGTTGCCGATGGCGATGCGCTGCGCCACTGGCGCGGCCAGGCCCTGGTGGTGGGCTGCGGCGGCATCGGCGCGGCCCTGCTGGCGGCCCTGGCCGAGCGGGCCCCCCAGCTCCAGCTGGTGGCCACCATGCGCCCGGAGAGGCTGACGGCGAGCGCTAACCCCCTCCGCGGACGACGGGCGGCCGGTCTGCGGGCGGAGGTGCGGCTGCTGCCCCTCGACCTGGGCAACGACGACGACCTGCAGCGGCTGCGCGACGGCCTGGCCCCAGGGCCACCGCTCAGGCTGATCCTCAACAGCAGCGGCCTGCTGCACGGGCCGGCGCTGCAGCCCGAGAAGCGGCTCAGCCAGGTGAGCCGCCAGGCCCTGGAGCGCAGCTTCCTGGTCAACGCCTATGGGCCGCTGTTGCTGGCCCAGGCCCTGGAGCCGCTGCTGCCGCGCGAGCAGCCCAGCCACTTCGCCAGCCTCTCCGCCCGGGTGGGCAGCATCGGCGATAACCAGCTGGGGGGCTGGTACAGCTACCGGGCGGCCAAGGCAGCCCAGAACCAGCTGCTGCGCACGCTGGCCCTGGAATGGCGGCGCCGCCTGCCCCAGGCCTGCGTCAGCCTGCTGCACCCCGGCACCACCGCCACGCCGCTGTCAGCACCGTTCCAGGCGAATGTGCCGCCCGAGAAGCTGTTCTCCCCCGAGCGGGCGGCAGCACAGCTGCTGGATGTGCTCGAGGGGCTGACGCCGGAGCAGAGCGGCGGCTTCTGGGCCTGGGACGGGCAGCCCATCCCCTGGTGAGGCGGCTCAGGCCGCGCGGGCCTGCAACAGGGCCAGATCGATCACCTCCAGGGTGCTCTGCTCGGTGGCGGCGAGCCGCACCGGCGGGGCCATGCCGTCGTCGTGGGCCTCCAGCCAGCGGGGCGCACAGACGCACCAGTGGTCGCCCGGCTTGAGCCCGGGGAAGTCGTAGGCCGACATCGGTGTGCTGAGGTCGTTGCCCTGGGCGCGGCTGTAGCTGAGGAAGGCCTCGGTGACGACGCAGCAGACGGTGTGCCGGCCGAGGTCGGTGGCATCGCTGCGGCAGTATCCATCGCGATACCAGCCGGTGCGGGGACTGCAGCTGCAGAGCTCCAGGGGCTCACCGAGCACGTTCAGCGGCACGGTCGGGCTCGATGTGGCGGGATCGGGCATGGCAACAACAGGAAGAAACAGAAGACCAGGCGAGGGCTGGTCAGCGGTCGATCGCCGGGGTTCCGGGTGGAAACCTGGCCCAAGTGGTTGACGGATTCAGGGGTTGAGGCGTTAGAGGTCGGTGACGCGATCCATCCGTCGTTCTGCGCGCGCCTCTACATGAGCTGGGAATTCACCGAAGATGCGGCCTTTCTGGCCCTGTGTGACGCCTACAAGGAAAGCGGTGAACCCTCCGCGATGGAGTTCCTGGCCCATGGCGAAGGGGCCTTCCACTTCCAGGAGCTGACCCAGAACGCTGCCGGCGAAGGCGTCGACCTCAGCGACTCCTCCGACCTCGAGGAGTTTCAGCAGGAGGTGATCGACGCCCTTGAGGAGATGTGCAGCTGATTCAGCTGTAGAAGAAGGCGATCTCCTTGGCCTTCAGGCCGTCCCAGCCCGCCTGCTGCAGGCGGGCGTCGAGGGTGGCCTGATCCATGTGCTTGGAGCCGGTCTTGACGATGCGGTTGCGCATCGACTTGCGCACACCGCTGCGGGCGCGGCGGCTCTCCAGCTCCATCACCTCGTTGTAGAGCGCAAGCATCTCCGCGGGGATGGGCGAGCCATCCAGATCGATACCCGCCTGGATGGCGGCATCCACACCGTCGGGACCGGCAATGGCCATGGCAGCTGCAACAGGAGCCCGGCCAGGCTAGAGCTCCACGCTGACGGCTGTGCCGGCGGGAGCTCTGACCAGCTCGCCCACATCAGGTGGACGCGTCAGGCGGAGAAATAACGCGCCTTGCTGTGCAGGGCCACCAGGGCGGTGGTGCTCTGCTCGGGGTGCAGCTGATCGCTGTCGTCCATGGTCAGCCCGATGCGCTCGGCCTGCAGCCAGGCGAGCTGCTGGCGGGAATCGGCCACATTGGGACAGGCGGGGTAGCCGAAGGAGTAGCGGCTGCCGCGGTAGCGCTGGGCCAGCACCTCGCGCAAGGGCATGCCGTCGGGATCGGCGAAGCCCAGCTCCCGGCGGATGCGGGCATGGGCCCACTCGGCCAGGGCCTCAGCCATCTGCACCGCCAGACCATGGAAGTACAGGTAGTCGCTGTACTGGTCGGCCTGGAACAGCTGCTGGGCAAAGACGCTGGCCCGCTCGCCCATCGTCACCGCCTGCATCGGCAGCACATCGCTGCCACCGGAGGCGGGCAGGTCGCGATAGAAATCGGCGATGCAGTAGCGGTTGCCTGAGCGCTGCCGCGGCAGCGCAAACCGCCCCAGCTCCGCTCCGGCACCGCTGGGGGAATCACCGGCGGCAAGACCGGCCGGATCGAACACGAGCAGGCTGTTGCCCTGGCGGCCGCAGGGGAAATAGCCGTAGGCCACGCGCGGGCTGAGCAGCTGCTCATCGCTGCAGCGGGCGATCCACTGCTGCAGCACCGGCTCCGCCTTCTCGGCCAGCATCGCCTCGTAGTCCTCGCGCGACTGCTGCTGGCTCTTGCGCAGCTGCCACTGGCCGGCGAACAGGGCCTGGCGATCGAGATAGGCGAACACCTCCTCGATCGGAATCTCCTGCTCCAGCAACACCCGACTGCCCCAGAAGGGCGGCAGGAGGCATGGCTCCTCGGGCACGGCCTCGGAGCGATGGTCGCTCACGGGCGGCGCGGCCTCGGGGCCACCGGACTCGGACGGGGCAGCTTCTGCAGCCGCTGAAGCCGCAGCGGGATCCGCCGCAGCCGCAGCGCCAGCCTCCGCGGCGGGATCCGCCAGCCCCAGACCCTCTGGGGCGCCGGCAAGGAAACCGCGCCGGTCGTCCCAGCTGCCGGCTCCCTTGGCCTCCATCAGCGCATCCATGAAGCGCAGATCAGCGAAGGCATCACGGCCATACACCACCTGACCGTTGTAAGCAGAGCGGCAGTCGCCATGAACGAACCGCGGCGTCAGCGCGGCGCCGCCGAGAATCACCGGCACCGTGATTCCTGCCGCATTGAAGGCCTCAAGATTGTCCTTCATGAAGGCCGTGGACTTCACCAACAGACCGCTCATGGCGATGCAATCGGCCTGATGCTGCTGCTGCGCGTCAATGATCGCCTCACAGCTCTGCTTGATACCGAGATTGATCACCTCATAGCCATTGTTGGTGAGAATGATGTCCACCAGGTTCTTACCGATGTCATGCACATCACCCTTGACGGTGGCGATCAGGAACTTGCCCTTCGCTGAGCTTTCTCCCTCCACCTTCTCCATATGGGGCTCGAGGTGAGCCACGGCCGCCTTCATCGTCTCGGCGCTCTGCAGCACGAACGGCAGCTGCATCTGACCGGAACCGAACAGTTCACCCACCACCTTCATGCCATCGAGCAGGAAGGTGTTGATGATCTGCAGCGGCGGATAGCTAGCCAGGGCTTCATCGAGGGCGGGCTCCAGGCCGATGCGCTCGCCATCGATGATGTGCTGCTTGAGGCGCTCTTCCACCGGCAGATCCGCCAGGGATGGACCGGAGGCGCGGGCTTCCTTGGCGCTGACTCCCTCGAACAGACTGGTGAGCTCGGTGAGGGGGTCGTAGCAGCAGACGGCACCAGAGCTGGCCGCCTCATGGGCGCGGCTGCCCTCGGCCACACCGTCGAAGCGGCGGCGATCGTGAATCAGATCGCGGCACACCTGCTGGTGCTCCGGGCTGATCTTGGCCAGCGGCAGGATCTTGGCGGGCGACACGATCGCCGCATCCATGCCCGCCTCACAGCAATCGTGCAGGAACACCGAATTGAGCACAATGCGCGCTGCCGGCGAGAGGCCGAAGCTCACATTGCTGACCCCGAGCACCACGTGAACACCGGGCAGATTCTGGCGAATCAGCCGGATCGCCTCCAGGGTGGCCAGGGCGTTCTCGCGATCCTCCTCGATGCCTGTGGAGATCGGCAGGGCGAGGGGGTCGTAGAAGATCTCGCGGGCGGGAATGCCGAATTCCAAAGCATCGCGATAGGCGCGCTGGGCGATAGCGAACTTGCGCTCCGCCGTGCGGGCCATGCCCTCCTCGTCGATGGTGCCCACCACCACACCAGCGCCGTAACGCCGGGCCAGCTCCAGCACCTTGAAGAAGCGCTCATCGCCGTCTTCGTAGTTGGTGGAGTTGAGGATGCACTCGCCGCCGGCCACCTTCAGGCCAGCCTCCATCTTCTGCCACTCGGTGGAATCGAGCATCAGCGGCAGGTTCACGTTCGTCACCAGCCGGCTCACCAGCTCGTGCATGTCGCGCTCGCCATCGCGCCCCACGTAGTCGACGTTGACGTCGAGCACATGGGCGTTCTCCTTCACCTGGCCGCGGGCGATCGCCACCAGGCCGTCCCAGTCGTCCTCGGCCAGCAGTTCCCGCACCTTCTTGCTGCCGCTGGCGTTGAGCCGCTCGCCGATGATCAGGAAGGAGTTGTCCTGCAGATAGGGGGTGACGCCGTAGATCGAGGCGGCCGCCGGTTCATAGCGGAGCAGCGGCCGCGGGTCGGCCAAACCGGCTGCAGCGGCAGGCGCGGCCGGCTCTGTTTCAGCCTGGGGTTGCAGCAGGGCATCCTGGCCACCGCGCACGGGCCGCGCCGCCGGCTGCAGTTCCGCAGCCAGCTCCGCCAGGGCACCGATGTGGGCGGGCGTGGTGCCACAGCAGCCGCCGATCACCTGCACGCCGAGATCTTCGACGAAATGCAGCAGCTGCATCTTCATCTCCACCGGCGTCAGCCGGTAGTGGGCCACACCGCCGATGTTCTCCGGCAGCCCCGCATTGGGGATGCAGCTCACCACGAAGGGGCTGTGCTCGCTCAGATAGCGGATGTGCTCCTTCATCTGCTCGGGCCCGGTGGCGCAGTTGAGGCCGAGCACATCGATCGGGAACGGCTCAAGAATCGCCACCACCGCGGCGATGTCCGAGCCCACCAGCATCGTGCCGGTGGTTTCCATCGTCACGCTCACCATCAGCGGCCGGCGCTGACCGGTGGCACTGAAGGCGGCCTCGATGCCCTGCAGCGCTGCCTTGATCTGCAGCACGTCCTGGCAGGTCTCGACGATGAACAGATCGACATCGCCAGCCAGCAACCCCTCGGCCTGCTCCTGGAAGGAAGCCTGCATCGTGTCGAAATCGACGTGGCCCAGGGTGGGCAGCTTGGTGGTGGGTCCCATCGACCCCGCCACGAAGCGCGGCTTCTCGGGCGTGGAGTAGGCATCGGCCATCTCCCGCGCCAGTTCAGCGGCCCGCTGGTTGATGGCGAAGGCCTGATCGGCGATGTCGTATTCCGCCAGCACCAGGGAGGTGGCGCCGAAGGTGTCGGTCTCGATCACATCGGCTCCCACCTCCAGGAACTGGCGATGCACCGCCTGCACCGCATCGGGGCGGGTGAACACCAGCTGCTCGTTGCAGCCCTCGAGGGCGGCACCGCCGAAGTCCTCGGCGGTGAGGTTCATCTGCTGCAGCGAGGTGCCGGTGGCGCCGTCGAACACGAGCACCGGCCGCTCCGGGCTGTGCAGACGCTCAAGGAATCCCACGCGACGGGCCGTGGCGGGAGCGGAGGAGGGAGCGGTCACCATCAGGCGTCGAGGCGAATCCGGGTCACCCAGTGGTCATAGGCGGGATCGCGCCCTTCCGTGATCGCGGTCAGCCGTTCCCGGATCGCGGTCATCACCGGTCGCTCCGACGCCAGGTCGGTGCTCTCCACCCGCCGCACGGGGGTCACCTTGGCGGCCGTGCCGCTGAGGAACACCTCATCCGCCACGAACAGTTCGCTCTTGTCCACCGGCCGCTCCACCACGGTGAGGCCCATGGCACGGGCCAGCTCAATCACGCTGGCGCGGGTGATGCCCTCAAGAATGTCCTGATCGACCCCTGGGGTGATCAGCACGCCGTCGCGCACGATGAACAGGTTCATGCCGCTGGCTTCGCTCACCTTGCCGCGGCTGTTCATCAGGATGGCTTCATCGAAGCCGCTCTTCACCGCTTCCGTCTTGGCCAGGGAGCTGGTGATGTAGGCGCCGCTGATCTTGCCGCGCAGGGGCAGGGAGCGATCCTCCTGGCGCGTCCAGGAGCTGATCCGGCAGCTCACCCCCTCGGGGGAGAGGTAATCGCCGAGTTCGAGGCCGTAGATCAGGAAATCGGTCTCGATGTTGTGCAGCCGCGGGGCGATGCCCAGATCGCTGGTGTACACAAATGGCCGCAGATACACCGGACAGGTGGGCCGGTTGGCGCGCAGGAAAGCGGTGATCGCGCCGTGGATGGTCTCCTCGCTCAGCTCGGTGAGCAACAGTCGGGCGCTCTGGCTGAGGCGCCGCGCATGGCGGTCGGCGCGGAACAGCAGGATCTCACCGGGATCGACCGGATTGGGCAGGGCGCGCATGCCGCCGAACGCCCCGGTGCCGTAGTGAAGAGCATGGGTGGCCACCGAGAGGGTGGCCTCCTCGAATTTGACGCAGCTGCCACGGAACCAGGCGTAGGGCAGAAACTGGTGCATGGCAGCGAACGGCGTGCGGGAGACCGGCGGTGCCCCGATCTTCTCACTGCAGCCAGCAGGATGGGGCGATGCACAGGCTGGCCACGCAACCGGGAAGCGCAGCGGAGGGCGACGCCGGCGCCTTCGTGGAACAGCCGCCGGCACCGGTGCTGCTGCTCACCAGCGCCGACACCGACCTGCTCACCCTGGAGGCTCTGCTGCAGGCGGAACCGGAACTGCTCGGGGCCGAACTGCGGGGGCTGAATCTGGCGGCCCTGCAGCATCCCGCGGTGGTGGATCACTACCTCAGCCGCACGGCCGCCAGCGCTCAGCTGGTGGTGGTGCGGCTGCTGGGGGGCCGGGGCCACTGGAGCTACGGGCTGGAGCAGCTGGCGCAGTGGGCGGTGGCGCAGCCGGGCCGCCAGCTGCTGGTGCTGGCCGGCACCGCCGACGAAGAGCAGCAGCTGGCGGAGCTGGGCAACGGCGATCCGGCGCTGGCGATGGCCCTGGCCCGCTGCCTGCGCATCGGTGGGCCGAGCAACGGCCGGTCGGTGCTGCGCTGCCTGGGGGCACTGCTGCGGGGCCAGCAGCCGGAGCCGCCAGCCGCCGAACCGCTGCCCGATCCCTGCCCCCACGACTGGCGCGACGATCCCGGCCCCAGGGTGGGGGTGGTGGCCTACCGGGCGCTGCTGCAGGCCGGCGATCTGGCCCTGATGAACGCCTGCCTGGAGCGGCTGCGGCAACGGGGCCTCTGCCCGCGGGCGCTGTGGGTGAGCGGCCTGCGCGATGAGGCGGTGCAGCGGGGGGTGATGGATCTGCTGCGACGCGAAGCGGTGGAGGCGGTGCTCTGCAGCACCTCCTTCGCCTCGGTGCAGATGGCCGAGGCCAGCCTCGGTGCACCCCTCTGGGACGGCCTCGATCGCCCGGTGCTGCAGCTGCTCTGCAGCAGCCAGCCGCGGCAACGCTGGTTGGCCAGCAGCATCGGCCTTCCCCCCACCGACCTCACCCTGCAGGTGGCCCTGCCGGAACTCGATGGCCGGATCACCACGCGGATCGGAGCCTTCAAGGAGACGAGCCGCTGCAGCGATCAGCTTGCCGCCGCCCTGCAGCACCTCCAGCCCGATGGCGAGCGGTTGGACTGGATCATCGAGCTCACCGCCCGCTGGCTGCGGCTGCGGCAGCTGCCGGCCGCCGAGCGGCGCGTGGCGCTGGTGCTGGCCAACTACCCCACCCGCAACAGCCGGCTGGCAAACGGCGTGGGCCTGGATATGCCAGCCTCCACGGCGGCGATGCTGCAGTGGCTGCAGCAGGAGGGCTACCAGCTCGAGGGGCCGCTGCCGGGCGATGGCGATGCCCTGATCAGCGCCCTGCTGGAGGGATTGAGCAACGATCCGGAGAGCGGTCACCGCCCGCCCCTCGACCACTTGCCCCTGGTGGATTACGAGGCCTGGTATGCGCAGCTGCCCGAAGACGGGCGCCGCCTTCTGGAAGCCCGCTGGGGACGGCCTGACGAGGATGCCGGCCTGGTGGGCGCGCCGCCGGCCTTTCCGATCCGCGGCCTGCGCTTCGGCCGGGTGGTGGTGCTGATCCAGCCCGAGCGCGGCTACGACCGCGACCCCAGCCTCAGCTATCACTGCCCCGACCTGCCGCCCACCCACGCCTACCTGGCCCAGTACCTCTGGCTACGGCAGCAGTTCGCTGCCGATGTGGTGGTGCATGTGGGCAAGCACGGCAACCTGGAATGGCTGCCGGGCAAGGGCCTGGGGCTCTCCGCCGACTGCTTCCCGGAATGGGCCCTGGGGCCGATGCCCCACCTCTATCCCTTCATCGTCAATGACCCGGGCGAGGGAGCGCAGGCCAAGCGCCGCAGCCAGGCGGTGATCCTCGACCACCTGACCCCACCGCTGGGCCGGGCCGGCCTGCATGGCGAGCTACAGCAGCTGGAAGCGCTGCTCGATGAGTACTGGGAGGCCAGCCAGGTGGGACACAACCAGCGGCTGACGCTGCTGCGGCCCCGGCTGGAGACGCTGCTGCAGCGGCTGGAGCTGCCCCTGGCGGTGGATGGCGACCTTGAGGCGCGCCTCGATGCCGCCGATGGCTACCTGTGCGAACTGAAGGAAGCGCAGATCCGGCTGGGCCTGCACACCTACGGCGCCCTG
>CBFHOT010000067.1:0-11530 GCA_965657465.1 Cyanobacteriota bacterium
ACCAGGCTGCGCAGGGGCGGGCGCAGCCCCAGGCTGGCCCGCTCGCTGATCGTGCGCCGATCGAGGCTGAGGGCCACGGCCCGCCGCAGGCTGGCGTTGTTCAGCGGCGGCTGGTCGCTGAGCAGGGTGAGATAGCCGATCTCCAGTGCCGGGCCGCTGCCCTCGCTCAGGCTGCCGCCGCGGGCCCGGCGCCGCAGGGCCGCCTGCTGATCGATGTCGAGGCTGCCGGAGAGCAGCACATCCACCTCACCGCTGCTGAGGGCGCCGAACAGGGCGGTGGAGTTGCTCAGCGACACCAGGTCGAGCCCGCCGTTGGCCGGCGCTTTCCCCCAGTAGCCGCGGAATGGCACCAGCCGCTGCTGCTGCTGGTTGAAGGCGCTCAGGCGGTAGGGCCCGGTGCCGACGAAGCGGTCGTTGAGCAGGCTGCGCTGGTGCCGGCGGTAGGCGCTGGGGGAGACCGGTGTGAGCGGCATGGCGCTCAGCAGCGTCGCCAGCTCCGGGGTCGGTCGCTTGAGGTGCAGCACGAGCGTGTGGCTGCCGGCCACCTCCACGCCGCTGACGTGGCCGCTGAGCAGGTAGCTGAGCTTGCCGATCGCCAGGAAGCGGCGCAGGCTGAAGGCCATCGCCGCCGCATCGAAGGCGGTGCCGTCATGGAAGCGCACGCCCCGGCGCAGGGTGATGCGGGCGCTGCGGCCATCGCTGCTGAGCTGCGGCAGGTCCGCGGCCAGGCGCGGTTCGAGGCGTCCGCCCTCGGCAACGCGATAGA
Source organism: Cyanobacteriota bacterium (assembly GCA_965657465.1). Lineage (GTDB taxonomy): Bacteria > Cyanobacteriota > Cyanobacteriia > PCC-6307 > Cyanobiaceae > NIES-981. The sequence continues at coordinate 767 of CBFHOT010000067.1, forward strand.
GGGGATCGCCGAGGGCGCTCAGCAGCTGCAGGCCGCTGCCGGTGGTGATGCCGGCGGGATCGACGCTGTCGATGCGGCTGCGGGCGGCCACGATCAGGCGGTCGTTGCTGCCTCGGGGGGGCTGGCAGCCGCTCAGCAGCAGACCAGCGAGCGCCAGGACGAGGGCCGCGCGCTGGCCGGGCCTGCTGCCGTCCGTCCGGCGCCCTGCTGCCCTGGATCCTTGCCGCGGGGCTGGCCTGGACGGGGGGCGGCTCAAGGCGTCTCCGGGAGCTGGCTGCTGGTCAGCCAAGGCTGCCGCCCATTCAAGAGCGATGGGGACGGATCGGCCGGACCTGTTGCAGGGAAATTTCAAACACCTCCGAACCCTGGCGGGCCAGGGGCCAGCGCCGCAGCCAGCAGCGGTCGTGGCGGTCGTCCACGCCGATCACCTGATACAGCTGTTCATCGGCCTCCAGGTGCACGCAGTCCCCCTGGTTGGGGGTCGGCAGTGGTTCGGTGAGGGAGAGGGTGGTCATCGTCAATGCAGCAGGAGATCTGGCTGGATGGGCGTTGGGGCGAGGGGGAAGGGGCGGTTGGAGAGGGATGGGGGGCAGCCGGACCGGCCTGTGGGGGTGGCTGCGCAGCGGTTGCTCTCGAGCCGTTGGTCTGGAGGGCTTGCTCCGCTGTGTGAGGCGTTGCGATTGCCTGCTGGCCGTTTCCGGGGCTGGCTGCCCTGCCAAGGTCTGGCTGGTGCTGGTGCGGCGGCCTTGGCCCTGACAGAGGCAGGGGTGCTGCTGCTGATCCCATCCTGCTGAGGCCGTGGCAGCGGAGGCTGCGGTGATCCGTCAGTCTTCGGTTTTGCTGCCTTCGGTTGTGCCGATCGGGCGTTGGCTGGGGGGCCTGGCCTTGGCTGGCGGGCAGGGTTGCCGGGGGCTGGGCCGGCCTGCGTTGCGGGGGCGGGGGGGGCTTTCTTAAGAATTGCTTTGGATCTGTCTCCACTGTGGCGCCTGGCGACCCCCGGGCGCCAGTGCTTGAGCATTTGCGGATCTGATCGTCGCGATCAGAGCGTGCGCAGACAGGCGGCCACGCCGCGCACCTCCGGCAGAGCCGTGATCGCCGCCAGGGCGCTCCGGAAGTCGGCCTCCAGCACTTCGTGGGTGATCACCACGATTTCGGCCGCGTCGTCAGCGGCCTCAAACTGCACGATCGACTGGATCGACACCCCGGCCTGGCCGAAGCAGGTGCCGATCTTGCCGATCACCCCCGCCTGGTCGTGGGTGCTCAGTCGCACGTAGTTGCGATGGGTGGTCTGGGCGCTGTCCACCAGGCGGCACTGCCGCCAGCTGCCCGCCGCCAGCAGCGGATCGATGCCCGCACCGGCCCCCTCGCCGGTGGCCTGGCGGATGCCGGCGATGTTGAGGATGTCGGCCACCACCGCCGAGGCGGTGGGGCCCGCTCCGGCGCCAGGGCCGAAGAACATCACCTGGCCCACCGGCTCACCCTCCACCAGGATGGCGTTGTTGACCCCGTTCACCCCGGCCAGAGGATGGCTGCGCGGCACCAGGGTGGGATGCACCCGCACATCCAGCAGCTGCTGCCCCTCCGCGCCGGTGCTGTCGCTGCCACCGTTGCTGTCGATCAGCTGGGACACGGCCAGCAGCTTGACCACGAAGCCCAGCTTGTCGGCGTAGGCCACGTCGCGGGCATCCAGCCGATCGATGCCCTCGGTGGGGATCGCTTCGCGCGGCACCGAGCCGCCGTAGGCCAGGCCGGTGAGGATGGCGATCTTGTCGGCGGCGTCACCACCCTGCACATCGGCGGCGGGATCGGCCTCGGCGTAGCCCAGCTGCTGGGCGTCCGCCAGCACGCTGGCGTACTCCGCCCCTTCGGCCGCCATGCGGCTGAGGATGTAGTTGGTGGTGCCGTTGATGATGCCGCTCACCCGCTGGATGCGGTTGGCGCCCAGCGATTGCTTCAGCGGCTCGATGATCGGGATGCCCCCACCCACGGCCGCTTCCAGCAGCACGTAGGTGCCCTGGCGGGCGGCGGCGGCGGCGATCTCCTCGCCGTAGCGGGCGATCACCGCCTTGTTGGCGGTCACCACTGGGTTGCCGGCGTTGATGGCCCGCAGGATCAGGCTGCGGGCCGGCTCCAGGCCCCCCATCACCTCCACGACGATGTCCACGCTGGGGTCGTCGACCACCGCTTCCGGATCGGTGCAGAGCAGCTCGGCCGGCAGATCCAGCGGCCGCGGCCGCTGCAGATCGCGCACCGCCACCCGCCGCAGCTCCAGCTCCGCCACCAGCGGATGACGTCCTGCGGGGGTGGCGAGGATCCCGGCAACGCCTGCCCCCACCGTGCCGAGGCCGAGCAAGCCGATGCCGATGGTCATGCGCTGGGGGGATGCGGAAACACCGATCCTAGAAATCGACCGGCCGCCCGCGGTTGTCCCTCAGCCCACTAGGGCCCGGGCCTGGGCCTGCATCAACCCCAGGATGTTGAGGAAGCCGTTGGCCCGCGATGGGGTGAGGCTGGCCTGCAGACCTGTGGCGGCAATGAAGGCGGGGTCGATGGCGGCGGCCTGCTCAGGGGTGAGCCCTTCCAGCCCCTCGATCAGCAGGGCCAGCAGCCCCTTGGTGATCGCCGCATCGGAGTCGCCCTGCCAGTGCAGCTTGCCGTCCTGCAGTTCGGCCACCACATACACCTGGGAGACGCAGCCCTTGACCTTGTAGGCCTCCTGCCGCAGGGTCTCGGGAAGGGGCGGCAGCTTCTTGGCCAGCCAGAGCACGTATTCGTAGCGCCGGCGCGGGTCTGCGGTGCCGGCCAGGCGCTGCACGATGCGATCGAGCGCGTCGCTGCCGGTGGCGATCGAGGTGGGGGTGCTCATCGGCTTCAGCAGCGCCAGCGGCGCAGGCTGACCACCACCGCAGCGCTCAGGCCCACCAGCAAGCCGAGCTCGGGCAGCGACGGACCGCGCTGGGCCTGGCCGCTGGCCTCGGGGGTGTCACCGGTGAGGCCGGTTTCCGAAAGGTTGAGGTAGTCGCGATGGCCGGGGCCGGCATCGACCTGCAGCTCCCAGTTGCCACGGGCCTGGCTGGGCAACTGGAAGCGCAGCTGCCCGCTGGCGTCGGTCCGCCCCAGCTCGATCGGCTGGCCTTCGGGAGGCAGCAGCCGCACCATCGCCTGGGCAGCAGGTTCGCCGTTGCCGAAACGGCTGCTGATCGCCACGGCGGTCTCGGCCTGGCCGGGGCGATCGTCGGGCTTGCTGGTGCTCTGCAGCGACGCCTGCAGGGCCGCCAGGCGCTCGACGCTGCTCTCAATGGCGTGGCTGCGGGCGACGCCGGCCTCCAGGCACAGCAGCGAAACGCCGGCTGCGGCCAGCGGCAGTGCCCATCGGCAGTGGTGGTGCATCGCTCGGGCCATCGTTCAGTTGTCCTTCCAGCGGCTTTCGCCAGATTTGCCGGCCTGCACCATCCGCACCACGGAGCTCACCATCATCGAGAGCGCGTCATGGGTCTCGCCGCGGGCTTGCAGTTCCGCCGCCAGCACCCGCTCGGCAGCTGAGGGGGTGGGGTTGGGGGCGGAACAGTTCACGCGGGGCCGGAGGACCTCGCCTGATCCTGCCAAATCCTCGGCCGTGGGCGTCGGCGTTGCAAGGGTTTGTCAAGGCAGCGGCTGCCGCCAGTGGCAGCCCTCGTCGCTCAGCCAGCCATCGAGGGGAATGTCCCAGGGATCGCGCGGCAGCGTCTCGGTGCAGCAGCCCGCCGGCAGCACGCCCAGCGCCGCCGGCCGCCGCCAGGCTTGCTGGCTGCGCAGGCGGTCGTACCAGCCGCCGCCGTAGCCCAGGCGGATGCCGCGGCGATCGATCGCCAGGGCGGGGATCAGCAGCAGCGCCAGGGCATCAGCCGGCAGGGCCGCTGCCGTGGGGGCCGGGATGCCGCAGGCGTCCGGTTGCAGGGCATCTCCCGGCTTCCAGGGCCGGTACTCCAGCCGCCCGTCGCTGACCGCCGGCAGGGCCAGCTCCAGATCGGCCATCCCGCTCAGCGCCGGACGCAGGTCGGCCTCACCGGCCAGGGGCCAGTAGAGCCCGATGCGGCCGCCGCCGGGGCCGATGCGGTCTTGGTTGTGAAGCCCCTGCAGCAGGGTCTGCAGCTGCTGCTGCAGCCGGATCTCCACCCTGGGCAGCAGCTGCTGGCGCCGGCGGCGGTAATGGCGGCGCAGCTCGGTCTTTGTCGCGGCCCCAGGCGCGCTGCCTGCAGCGAGCGCATCCGTCATCGCTGGAACCAGCCGGTGAGCGCCGCCGCCAGGGCGTCGGCGGCGTCATCGGGACGCGGAGGGGTATCGAGGTTGAGTTCGCGCATCACCGCCGCCAGCACGTCGTCTTTCTCGGCGTGGCCGTGGCCCGCCAGGGCCAGCTTGATCTGCATCGGCGGGAACTCCACCACCGGGATCTGGAAGCGCGCCAGGGTCATCATCAGCACGCCGCGGGCCTGCACCACCGAGATGGTGGTGCTGGAGCGGTAGAAGAAAAACTTCTCCACCACCGCCAGCTGCGGTCGCCAGGCCCGGATCAGCTGGCGCAGGTCGCGGGCGATCTCCACCATCCTCTCCCCGTCGCTGCGGCCGGGATCGGTGCGGATGATGCCGCAATCGAGCAGCGACTGGCCGCCGCGGCCCCGGTTGCCATCCACCTCGATCAGCCCGTAGCCCACCCGGGCCAGGCCGGGGTCGAGGCCGAGGATCACCATCGGCGGCCCCGGGCCTGCATCAGGCCGCCAGCGCCAGTTCGAAGGCGCTGCGGTCGCTCGGTTCGCCGCGCTCGAACACCTTGCAGAACACCTTCACCACCCGATCGCCGGAGTCGATCTGCTCGAGCGGGTCCTTGCGCAGGCGGTGGCGCAGGCAGCAGGCGGCCACGCGGGCCACGTCGTCTTCGGTCACCTCGGTGCGGCCTTCGAAGGCCGCCAGGGCGCGGGCGGCGCGGTTGGTGACGATGTCGCCTCGCAGGCCGTCCACATCCAGCTCACCGCAGATGGCGGAGATGCGGATGCGCAGGTCGTCGTCGATCGTCACCTGAGGCAGACGGTTCTGGGCCTCCACCACGCGGGCCTGCAGGGCGTCCTGGTTGCCCTGCACGGCGTTGTTGAACTGGTCGGGGTCGTTGTCGAAGGCGGTGCGCTGATCCACCACCTGCACGCGCAGCTCCGGATCGCGCACGGTGCGCACCTCGACGCTCATGCCGAAACGGTCGAGCAGCTGCGGGCGCAGTTCGCCCTCCTCCGGGTTGCCGGAGCCGATCAGCACGAAGCGGGCCGGGTGGCGCACGCTCACGCCCTCGCGCTCCACGGTGTTCCAGCCGGAGGCGGCCGAATCCAGCAGCACGTCCACCAGGTGGTCGTCGAGGAGGTTCACCTCGTCCACATAGAGCAGGCCGCGGTTGGCCTTGGCCAGCAGGCCGGGCTCGAAGGCCCGCACGCCTTCGCTCAGGGCCTTCTCGATGTCGATCGTGCCGCAGAGGCGGTCTTCGGTGGCGCCCAGGGGCAGGTCCACCATCGGCACCTGGCGCTTCTCGGTGGCCAGCTGTTCGCCGTGCTCGGCCCGCTGCCGCACCTCGCTGCTCTGCAGGTCGGGGTCGCTGGGGGAGCTGTTGTAGGGATCGCCCGCCACCACATCGATCTCGGGCAGCAGATCGGCCAGGGCGCGGATCGTGGTGCTCTTGCCGGTGCCCCGGTCTCCCATGATCATCACCCCGCCGATGCGGGGGTCGATCACGTTCAGCAGCAGCGCCAGCTTCATCTCCTCCTGGCCCACGATGGCGGTGAAGGGAAAGACCCTGCGCTTGCGGGCTTGCGTCACGGCTGCTGGCTGTCTGGCGTTGCCGGCGATTGTTTCACAGGCAACAGGCTGAGCACCTGCGGCGGCGTGGCATCGGCCGGGTAGATCAGGCGCACCCGCAGCGTGCGACTGGCCCCGGGTGCCAGGGTGACGGTGCCGAGGGCCGGGCCCTGCTGGCCCTGGCGCTGCACCAGGTGGAAGCGGCGGCGGCCGCTGGGCCGTCCGTTCGGACCATCGAGCCCCCGCACCTCCACAGGCCCGCGGAACATCACGGCCTGGCCGGGCGTGGGCCGGAAGCGCAGGCCTCCCTGGGCCTCATCGCTCTTCAGGGGGGATTCCAGGGCCAGCTCCAGCTGCACCGGCGCGTTGCCGCCATTGCGCAGCGGCAGGGTCAGGTCGTATTCCACCCCGTAGTTGCCATGGGCCGCCCAGGCGGTGCCGGGATAGAAGGCCTTCAGCTCAGCGGTCTGCACCTGGCCGCTGCCGAGGCTGCCCCGCTCCAGGGAGGCGATCGGCCAGGAGATTGGTGCCTGCTGCACGTTCAGCCAGGCCTGGCCCGGATCGGTGAGCGTGGCCCGCCAGACGCTGCCCACCTGCACGCCGCTGACGCGGGAGTACACGATCCGGCCGCGCTGACCCCGGGGGGTGGGCTGGTGTTCCTTGGGGCTGAGGCCGCCGGCCAGCAGCTCGGCCCAGCGTGTCGCCTGCGGCGGCTGATCCCCCTCGCCGAAGGCCGCCAGGGTGGCCAGGCTGATCGGCCCGTCGCTCTCCAGCCGCAGCTGCAGATTGCGGCCATTGAGCAGGGGATCGAGCCCCCGCACCGGCAGCGGCAGCACCAGCAGCGTGCTCAGCTGCCCCGGCGCCAGCAGCCACTCCCGGGGAATCTCGGGGCTGCGCTGCCCCGTCAGCAGCTCGGTGGCCACCCGGCTGCCGGGGCCTGACCAGGCCGGGCTGGTGGTTTCCGCCAGCAGCGGCGGCAGCGGCAGGAAGGGGGCTCCGGCCATCGCCGGATTGAGTGACTGGGACAGGGCGGTGGAGCCGCCGCGCAGCCGCAGGCGCACCGGCTGGTTGCCCCGCGGCTGGGCCACCACGGCCAGCCAGAGGGTCGAGGCCAGGCTGTCGGCCTTGCCGGCATAGACGTGGTGGCTGAACAGGTCGAAGCGGCCGGTCAGGGCCACATCCAGGTGGTTGGCCGGCGCGCTGAACCCCTTGCCGGGGAAGGTGGAGAGCAGGATGCCCGGCCCGCTGATCAGTTCGGGGTTGTTGTCATTGACCACCAGCACCCCATCAAGCGCGCCGGGCAGAGGCGCCACCCGCTGGCGCCGCAGGATCACCTCCGGGGCCGCTGGGCGGGCCTGGGCCGGGGTGGCGGCGGGGGTACCGCTCGTGGTCGGCGCTCCGTAGCCGGCGCCGCCGATCAGCAGTTCCGCCGCCGTCAGCAGCAGCGGCAGGCCCAGGGCCGCCGGCCGCATCCGGCCCAGCGGCGGCCGGTCAATCGGTTGCAGCGGATGGCGGCGCGACAGGCGGGAGAGGCGCATGGTGAGAGATGGCGGCGGTGGGCGCAGGCCCGATCAGGTGCGGCCCACCAGGGTGCGGGCCATCGCTCCGGCCATGGCGCGGATCAGGTTGGTGGAGCGGATGTCGTTGAAGGGCCCCTTGACCATGAAGGCCGCCACTGCCCGCTGGCCATTGGGCAGGTGGATCAGGGCGGCATCGGCGTAGGCGATGCCGATGTCGCCGGTTTTGTTGTAGACGGTGATGCCGTAGCTGAGCAGCTCCGCATCCGGATCGGCGCTGTCCTTGCCCAGGCCCTGCAGCATCCCCAGCGGGATCAGGGTGTTGGTGCGCGAGGTGCCCATGATTTCGCGGAACAGGTCGCGCGCCCGGGGGCTGAGGCTCTCGCCGGTGTCCACCAGGGCGATCGAGCGGGCCAGATCCCGCGGGCTGGTGGTGTTGGTGCCGTCGAGATCCGGTAGCCAGTTGTTGACCACCGTGGCGTTGAGGCCCATCGCCTGGAAGCGGGCGTTGAGGGCGGTCTTGCCGCCCAGCTGCTTGATCAGCAGGTTGGTGGCGCTGTTGTCGCTCACCCGGATCATCTCGGTGGCCGCCTCGAAGAAGGGGAAGCGCGTGCCCACCGGCTTGTTGGCCATCCAGCCGGCCCCGCCGCCCACCACCTCCTTGGTGAGCTGCAGCGGCTGGTTCCAGCGCAGCTTGCCGGCATCGAGATCCTGCAGGCCCGCCAGCAGGATCGGCGTCTTGATCGAACTGGCCGCCGGCATCGCCACATCGGGCGTCAGCTCGGCGTAGCGGCCGTCGTCGAGCACCAGCAGGTAGCCGGAGGCCTTCAGATCCTTCTGGGCCGCTGCCAGCTTGGCCCAGGTCTGGCTCAGGGCCGTGAGTTCGGTGCGCGGCTCGAAGCGCCCCATCTCCAAACCCTTGCCTGGACCCGGCAGCTCGATGCCCTTGCCCTCCGCGCTCGGCGGCTTGATCGCCCCCTGGGCCAGGTGCGGTGCCACCAGCCGCAGGCCTGTGCCGGAGATCACCCCGAGGCCCACCCCCATCACCGCCAGCCGCAGCAGCAGCCGCAGGGGTTGGCCCCAACCAGGGCGTGAGGGACGCGGAGCGCGACCGGTGGTCGTCAAGGCGCCAGGCTTGCAGAGGTCGCCTGACGCTAAGGGGTTTGCGGTCCCTGCGCCCCCCCCTGGCGGCTGGCCCAGCGCAGTTGCCGCACCATGCCGCGCAGCAGCGCCACCTCCTCGCGGCTCGCCTGCCCCCGCTGCAGCAGCTGGCGCACGCGGGCCATGCGCGAGCGGGCGGTGTGGGGGTAGAGAAAGCCCACCTCCAGCAGCAGCGCTTCGGCGTCGCTGAGCATCGCTTCCAGCGGCCCCCGTTCGCAGGGTTCGGGCAGGGCGAGGGCCAGGCCGGCGGCATCTCCCCGGGCTGTCGCGGCCTGGTTGCCGGGGGGGCTGGTCGCTGCGCTGTTGTCTGCGCGGCCCTGACCTGCGGCGGTGCGGCCCTCGGTGGTGGTGGCCGGCGCCGGTCCCGGTGGTGTCGGGGGCGCCGGGCTCTGCCCCAGCTCCTGCCAGCGGTGCAGCACGATCGCGGCCGCCTGGGCCAAGTTGAGCGAGCCGTAGCTGGCGCCGGTGTCGATCGTCAGCAGCCGGCCCGCCTGCAGCAGCTCCTCGTTGCTCAGGCCCCGATCCTCCCGGCCGAACACCAGGGCCTGGGGGCTGCCGGCCGGAGCCTGGCGCAGCCACTGCAGCGCCGGTCCCGGCGCCTCCAGCGGCAGGGGCTCACCACAGCTGCGGCCGCTGGTGGCCACCACGCGCCGGCAGTCCTGCAGCGCCCCGGCCAGATCCGGAAACAGCCGCGCCTGCTCCAGCAGCGCCCCCCCGTGCACGGCCATGCGCCGGGACTCCTCACCGAGGTGGTCGCAGCGGGGGGCCACCAGCCGCAGCTCCTGCACGCCGAAGTTGGCGCAGAGCCGCGCCACCCCTCCCACGTTGAGCGGCCCGGCGGGCTCCACCAGCACCACCACCAGCGGCGCCGGCGTTGTCAAACGAGACCGTTGAGGTAGGCGAGCAGATCGGCCATCGCCTGGGGATCCGGCTGGAAGCGCGGCATCGGTGGCGTGCGGCCGCTCACCACCTGCTGCACGATCTGGGTTGGCGACTTGCGCTGGGCCACGCCGTGCAGATCGGGGCCCACCAGCCCCTGGGCGGCGATGCCGTGACAGCCGGCGCAGTTCAGCCGGAACAGCAGGGCGCCGTGCTCCACCGAGCCCTGCAGCTCCAGGGTCTGGCGGGTGTAGGGGTCGCGGCGGGCCGCCGGCAGCACCAGCAGCACCACAACGATGCAGGCGGCCGCGGCCGCCAGCACCAGCGCTGTGACCAGGCCTCGGGGGGCCTGCGGCCCGGCCGGCAGAGCCGTGCTCAGGGCAGCGGCGGTGTCACCCCCCGGCTCAGCGCCGGCCTCGGCGAGGCGGCCGCTCTCGATGCTGCTGGGGCTGAGGGGTCCGCTCACGGGGCCGTGCTGCTGGGTGAAGGGCTGACAACAGGATGGGTCAGGCGGGCCCTGACGTGGAAGAATTGTGCCCCGCCCGACGTTTCGGCCCAGCCATGATCGAACCCCTGCTCTGCGGCATCGTGCTCGGTCTGATTCCCGTGACCCTGCTCGGCCTGTTTGTGTCCGCCTGGAACCAATACCGCCGCGGTTCCCTGCTGGACGGCTGAACTGCTGCGGGCTCTGGGTCTCAGCAGCGCCGCTTCCCTGGCCGATCAGCCCTTATCGGGTTGGTCGGCCTTTGGTGTGGATGCGGTTTGCAGCCGGGGTTGGCCGCGCTGATGCCGCGGCTCGGCGCGATCAGGCTCCGGGCCCATCGGTGCTGACCGGCAGCTGCAGCCGCAGAACGGTGGTGGTGCCGTAGCGGCGCCGGTCCTGCTCGATCCACCCTTCCGGCAGCTCGGGAAGCTGCGCCGATCCGCACTCCAACAGCAGCGTGCCCTCGGGACGCAGCCACTGCCCCGCCCGCACCGCTTCGGCCAGCGCTCCGTAGAGGCCGGCGGCATAGGGCGGATCGGCAGAGATCAGATCAAAGCCCCGCTCGCTGTCCCGGCCAGCGGTGGCTCCGCGCCGCAGCCAGCGCAGCACCTCGCTGCAGTGCACGCTTGCCGTGGCTCCTGCCTCAGAGGCGGCGCCGACGGGATCACACTCCCCCTCAGGTCGCTGCGGTGCGTCATGGGCGGGGGGCTGTCGCCGCGGGCCCAGCCCGGCCAGCACCGCCTCCAGATTGCGCCGGGCCACGGCGGCGATGCGCCGGTCCTGTTCGATCGCCACCACGGCCGCCGCGCCCCGTTGCAAGGCCTCGCAGGCCATCGAGCCGCTGCCGCTGCAGAGGTCGAGCCAGCGGCAGCCCGGCAGCTCCGGCGCCAGCATGTTGATCACTGCCTG
>CBFHOT010000068.1:0-11502 GCA_965657465.1 Cyanobacteriota bacterium
GAGGGCTGGGCCCCAAGGCACACCCTCCATAGGGTGTGCCCCAGTACACAGCCGAGCGGATGCAGGTCACCGAAGAGGACGGCGGCAGGCTCAACGCCTTTGCCCGTGAACCCCGCATGGTGGTGATGGAGGAGGGGGAGCAGACCGGTGGCAGCAGCCGGCTGCTGCTGATCGGCGGTGCCGTGCTTGTGGCCGCGCTGGTGGCGGTGGCCGCCGGAATCAGCCACTGATCCCCCACTGGGGCACCCCAGCCGAGGCCGCCGAACGCCTGTAGTAGCTTGCGTGCCGGAGCCTGAGCTCGACCAGCTGGAGTTCAGGGGTTTCGGAATGGGGTTGCGGCAATGAAGATCTTCGTTCTGGGTGGCGACGGCTTCTGCGGCTGGCCCTGCGCCGTCAACCTGGCCGACCAGGGGCACGACGTGCTGATCGTCGACAACCTGTCGCGCCGCAAGATCGACATCGACCTGGCGGTGGAGTCGCTCACCCCGATCGCCACCATGCCCGACCGGCTGAGGGCCTGGGAGCAGACCGGCGGCAAACCCATGCGCTTCGTGCACATGGACATCGCCCATGAGTACCAGCGCCTGCTCGACCTGCTGCTGGAGGAGCGCCCGGATTCGGTGGTGCACTTCGCCGAGCAGCGCGCCGCTCCCTATTCGATGAAGAGCAGCGCCACCAAGCGCTACACCGTCGACAACAACGTCAACGGCACCCACAACCTGCTGGCCGCGATCGTCGAGAGCGGCCTCGACATCCATGTGGTGCACCTCGGCACCATGGGCGTCTATGGCTACGGCTCCCACCGCGGCGCCACCATCCCCGAGGGCTACCTCAAGGTGGAGGTGCCCCAGCCGGATGGCAGCCGCTTCGAGGAGGAGATCCTGCACCCGGCCAGCCCCGGCAGCGTTTACCACATGACCAAGACGCTCGATCAGCTGCTCTTCCTCTACTACAACAAGAACGACCAGGTCCGCATCACCGACCTGCACCAGGGCATCGTCTGGGGCACCAACACCGAAGCCACCGACCGCGACCCGCGCCTCACCAACCGCTTCGACTACGACGGTGACTACGGCACGGTGCTCAACCGCTTCCTGATGCAGGCGGCCATCGGCTATCCGCTCACGGTGCACGGCACCGGCGGCCAGACCCGCGCCTTCATCCACATCCGCGACTCGGTGAAGTGCGTGCAGCTGGCCCTGGAGAACCCGCCCACCAAAGGCGAGCGGGTGAAGATCTTCAACCAGATGACCGAGAGCCACCAGGTGGGTGAACTGGCCCAGAAGGTGGCGGCCCTCACCGGCGCCCAGATCAACCACCTGCCCAACCCGCGCAACGAGGCGGTGGAGAACGACCTGATCGTCGACAACCGCTGCTTCATCGAGCTGGGGCTCAACCCCACCACCCTCGATGACGGCCTGCTCAAGGAAGTGGTGGAGATCGCCGGGCGCTACGCCGACCGCTGCGACCGCAGCCGCATCCCCTGCGTCTCGGCCTGGACCAAGACCCAGGAAGCGGCCATCCAAACGGCCTGATCCCTCCCGGCAGCACCGCCTTGAAGATCGCCTTCTTCACCGAGACCTTCCTGCCCAAGGTCGACGGCATCGTCACCCGTCTGACCAAGACGGTTCAGCACCTGGTGGCCGATGGCGATGAGGTGCTGATCTTCTGCCCGGAGGGTGCCCCCGCCAGCTACATGGGCGCTCGGGTGGTGGGGGTGCCGGCGATGCCGCTGCCCCTCTACCCCGAGCTGAAGCTGGCGCTGCCACGGCCGGCGGTGGCCGAGGCGCTGGAGCGCTTCCAGCCCGACCTGGTGCACGTGGTCAACCCGGCGGTGCTGGGCCTGGGCGGCATCTGGCTGGCCAAGACCAAGGGCTATCCCCTGGTGGCCAGCTACCACACCCACCTGCCCAAGTACCTGGAGCACTACGGCATGGGCATGCTGGAGCCGCTGCTGTGGGAGCTGCTCAAGGCCGCCCACAACCAGGCCCGGCTCAACCTCTGCACCTCCACCGCGATGGTGCAGGAGCTGAGCGAGAAGGGCATTCAGCACACCGACCTCTGGCAGCGGGGCGTCGACACCGAGCTGTTCCGGCCGGAGCTGCGCAGCGAGACCATGCGCCAGCGGCTGCTGGGGGGTCACAGCGACACCGGCAAGCTGCTGCTCTACATCGGCCGGCTGTCGGCCGAGAAGCAGATCGAGCGGATCCGGCCGGTGCTGGAGGCGATGCCCGACGCCCGCCTGGCCCTGGTGGGCGATGGCCCCCATCGGCAGCAGCTGGAGGCCCACTTCCAGGGGCTGCCGGCCACCTTCGTGGGCTACCTGGCCGGTGAGGAGCTGGCCAGCGCCTACGCCAGCGGCGACGCCTTCCTCTTCCCCTCCAGCACCGAAACCCTGGGGCTGGTGCTGCTGGAGGCGATGGCCGCCGGCTGCCCGGTGGTGGGCGCCAACCGCGGCGGCATCCCCGACATCGTCAGCGACGGCATCAACGGCTGCCTCTACGAACCCGATGGCGCCGACGGCGGCGCCGCCAGCCTGACGGCGGCCGTGCAGCGGCTGCTGGGCGATCCGGAGCAGCGCCGCACCCTGCGGCTGGCGGCCCGGGACGAGGCCGAACGCTGGGGCTGGGGAGGCGCCACCGCCCAGCTGCGGCGCTTCTACACCCAGCTGCTGGAGCGGGAGCAACCGGCCCTGGCCGCCTAGCGGCTCCTGTCGCTGGCCTTCCCGTCGGTGGCCTTGAGGCGGTCGGCGCCGAACCAGGTGCGGAACAGGGCCCTGGCCATCGGCGCGCCCACCGTGCCGCCGTAGCCGCCGGAGTTCTCCCCGAAGGCGATCACCACCAGGTTGGGCCGATCCGCCGGGGCGTAGCCGCCGAACCAGGCATGCACAGCCCGCGGGGGATCCTCGGCGGTGCCGGTCTTGCCGGAGACGGGGGGCAGATCGGGCTCGTTCAGCACCCGGGCGGTGCCCTCCTGCACCGCCTGGCGCAGGCCCTTGCGCAGCACCGCCACCGTGCCGGGCTTGAGGCCCAGCCACTGGCGCTGGGGCGGCCGCTCCACCAGATGGGGGGTGACCAGCCAACCACCGTTGGCGATCACTGCATAGAGGCGCGCCATCTGCAGCGGGGTCACCAGCACCGCCCCCTGGCCGATGGCGGCGGTGATCATGTCCACGTCGGTCCAGGGCTCACCAAGCACCTTGCGCTTCCAGGCCGGATCACCGAGCAGCCCGGGGCTCTCCTCCTCCCGCAGCTCGATACCCGTGAAGCTGCCGTAGCCGAGCCGGCGCGCGGTGCTGAACAGCGGCTCCGGCCCGATCTTCAGGCCGGCCCGGTAGAAGAAGCTGTTGCTGCTCACCGCCAGGGCCAGGGGGAAGCCGATCGAGCCGAGGCTGACGTGGTCGCGGTAGCAGAGACCCGAGCGGCAGAAGCTGCCGGTGGTGAGCTCCTGGGAGGAGGGGGTGTAGATCCCGGATTCCAGCGCCGCCACGCTGGTGACGATCTTGAAGGTGCTGGCCGGCGGAAAGCCCTGCAGGGCGCGGTTGAGCAGCGGTGCTTCGGGGCCATTGAGCGCCGCCCACTGGTTCAGGCTCGGGGCGGGGGAGAACAGATTGGGATCAAAGGTGGGGCGGCTGGCCAGGGCGCGGATGGCGCCGGTCTGGGGATCGAGGGCCACGATCGCCCCCTTGCGCACGCCATCGAGGGCCTTCTCGGCGGCCTGCTGCAACGGCAGATCAAGGGTGAGGCGCAGATCGCGGCCAGCGCGGGCCGGCTTCTCACCGAGGATCCGCTGCACCTCGCCGGCGGCGTTCACCTCCACCTGCTGGCCGCCCCACTCGCCGCGCAGATGGCTCTCGTAGGCCTTCTCCACGCCGCTGCGGCCGACACGATCCCGGATGCGATAGCCCTCGGGCTGCAGCCGGGCGTACTCCTCCTCGGTGATGCCGCTGGTGTAGCCGAGCACGTGGGCGCCAAGGCGACCGTGGGGATAGCTGCGCAGCACGTCCACATCCACCTCCGCCCCCGCCAGGCCAGCGGCCTGCTCGCGGAAGCGCAGCACCTGCTCGGGGCCCAGGCCCTCGGCCAGCAGGATGCGGAAGCCTTCGCTGTTGCGGCCCGCCTGGCGCCGCTGATCGAGCTGGCCGGGATCGAGGCCGAGCAGGGCGACCAGCCGCTGGCGCAGGGCCGGCCAGTCGGCCTCCGCCACCTGGCGGGGCTGCACATAGAGGTTGTAGGTGAGCCGGCTGGTGGCCAGCACCCGCCCGCGGCGATCGAGCAGACGGCCGCGGATCGGATTGCGCGGCATCAACCGGATCCGGTTCTCATCGGCGCGCTGGCGGTTCTCGGGGCCGTGCAACAGCTGCAGCCAGGCCAGGCGGGCCACCATGGCACCGCTGCAGAGGGCGATCACCAGCAGCAGCCAGGAGCGCTGAGCACCGATGCCGCAGTGGCGGCCCCCCGCTGCCGAGGTCATCGCTCAGGGAGCCGCCGGATCGGGGCAGAGGCGCCGCTCCAGCTCCTGCAGGCGAACCTCGATCGCCGCCAGATGGCGCTGCAGCTCAGCCTGATCGGGCCGCTCAGGGCCCGGCGCCACGGCCGGATCCGCAGCCTGATCCACGAACGGGGCCGCCGCGGGTTGGGGATCGGGCGGCACATCGTGCACCTCCACCTTGAGCACGGGATTGCCGAGGCCGGGGCTGACGCGATCGAGCTGCTCGCGCACGGCGCTGGCGGCCGCCTCCCCCTCCTGGCGCAGCTGGTTCAGGGGATCGTCGGTGCCTTCGGCGGCAAAGGCGGCGATCAGCTCCTGGGGGCCGCCGCGGCGGACGCGATCCACCGCCGCCAGCCCCACGGGCAACACGTCCTGCATCAGCGAAAGCCGCAGGGCATCGAGGGGATCGCGGGCCATGCGGGTGCTCAGAGGCTCTGGCCCCCAGTCTGCCGCGCAGCCGCGGGCTTCAGGGATTGCGGAAGCCGGCGGCCGGCAGGGGCGCCGCCGGGGACGCGGGCTGGGCAACCGGCGCCGCCAGGGGGCTGCAGACCTGGCGGCTGCCCCACCACCAGCCGACGCCGGCGCTGAGCACCAGCAGCGCCGCCATGGGCAGCAGGGCCTGGCGGGTGCCCTCCAGGGCGAACCATTCGCGCCAGGCACGCAGGCTGCGCTCACGATCGAAGCGGCGCCGGGCGCGGGCCTCCTCCTGCAGCCGCCGCCGCAGCGACCGCTCCACCCAGCGCTCGAAGGCCCGCTTCTTGGTGACCGCCATCTTGCGCTCCACCTCCAGCAGCTGACCGGCCGTCAGCTCAGGATTGAAGGTGCTGATCAGCTCCAGGCTCTTGAGGAACATCTCCACCGCACCATCCTTGGCGGCGGCTTCGGCTTCGCTCAGCAGATCCCAATCCAGCTCGGGATAGAAGCGGCGGCGATTGGCGGCAATCTGCTCCTCCGGCAACTGACCGGGCTCGCGCAGCCAGCGGTCGGTGTTGGCATCAAAGCGCCGCCAGTAGAGAAAGGGATTGAGATAGATCGTCTTGCCGCCCAGCAGGATGCTGTCCTGCTGGAGGCGGCGCTGCAGATCAGGGTCGCTGGAGGACGTGGGAGCGGCGGTCACGTCGCGGCGGCGCGGGGACCCGAGGGTAACGGAGACCTCCGGCGGCCGCCACGCACCCTCAGTGCGGCCAGGCCTGCCTCATTCCCACTCGATCGTGCCGGGGGGTTTGCTGGTGATGTCGAGCACCACCCGGTTCACACCTTTCACCTCGTTGACGATCCGGTTGGAGATGGTTTCCAGCAGGTCGTAGGGCAGGCGCGACCAGTCGGCGGTCATGCCGTCCTCCGAGGACACGCAGCGCAGCACGATCGGGAAGGCATAGGTGCGCTTGTCGCCCATCACCCCCACGCTGCGCACCGGCAGCAGCACGGCGAAGGCCTGCCAGATCTCGTGATAGAGGCCGGCGTTCTTGATCTCCTCCCGCACGATCAGGTCGGCATCGCGCAGGATGTCGAGCTTCTCGTCGGTCACCTCGCCGAGGATGCGGATCGCCAGGCCCGGGCCCGGGAAGGGGTGACGCCCCACGATCTCCTCCGGCAGGCCGAGGCTGCGGCCCACCTTGCGCACCTCGTCCTTGAACAGCTTGCGCAGGGGCTCGACCAGCTTGAACTGGAGATCCTTGGGCAGACCACCCACGTTGTGGTGGCTCTTGATCTTCACCGCCACCCGCTCGCCGGTCTTGGGATCGACGTTGGTGCCGGCGCTCTCGATCACATCGGGATAGAGGGTGCCCTGGGCGAGGTAGTCGAAGGGGCCGAGGCGCTTGCTCTCCTCCTCGAACACGCGGATGAACTCCGTGCCGATCAGCTTGCGCTTCTCCTCCGGATCGGTGATGCCATCGAGCTTGTTGATGAAGCGCTCGCGGGCATTGATGTATTCCACGTTGATGTGGAAACGCTTGTCGAAGAACTCCACCAGGAACTCGGGCTCCCCTTTGCGCATGAAGCCCTGATCGATGAACATGCAGGTGAGCTGATCACCGATCGCCTTGTGCAGCAGGAAGGCCAAGGTGGAGGAATCCACGCCGCCGGAGAGGGCCAGCAGCACACGCTTGTCGCCCACCTGGCGGCGCACATCAGCAACCGCTTCCTCGATGAAGGCGGCGGTGGTCCAGTCGGCTTCGCAACCACAGATGTGGTACACGAAGTTGCGAATCATCGCCATGCCACAGGTGGAGTGCACCACCTCGGGGTGGAACTGCACCCCGTAGAGCCGCTTCTGGTGATCGGCGACGGCGGCCTCGGGCGTGTTGTCGGTGTGGGCCAGGCGCACGAAGCCCTCGGGCAGCCGCTCCACCGAATCGCCGTGACTCATCCACATCGTCGAGGCTTCCTCGACGTTGGTGAGCAGATCGGTCGGGTCATCGACGTAGAGGGGCGCCTTGCCGTATTCGGCGCGGCCGGCCGCCACCACCGAGCCGCCCAGCTGCTGCACCATCAGCTGCATGCCGTAGCAGACGCCGAGCACGGGGATGCCGAGGTTCCAGATCTCGGAATCGCAGACCGGCGCACCGGGCTCATACACCGAGCTGGGGCCACCGCTGAGGATGATCCCCTTGGGAGCCAGAGCGCGCAGCTGCTCGGCGCTGGTGGTGTGGCTCATCACCAGCGAGAACACCTCGGTCTCCCGCACGCGGCGGGCGATCAGCTCCGAATACTGGGAGCCGAAATCGAGGATCACGATCGCCGGATGGCGCGACGACTGCGAGGCGGCGTCGATCACGGCAAGGGGTTCGGACATGGCGATCTGACTCGGCGGCGAAGGGATCGACAAGCGATCCACGGGCATTCGAACCAGCCTAGGCGTCGCCCTCTGCGCCTCCCTCAGGCTGGCCCGTGCCATGCGGGGCCCGAGGGGTCGCGAGGGTCTCCAGCAGCGGCTCGGGCACGCCCCAGTGACGCAGCAGCTGCGCACCAATCGGCCCGCAGCCGCAGAGATGGCGCTGGCGGTCGAACAGCACTGCCCCCAGCTGCAGGGGGGCCGTCTGCCCATGGCGCTGCAGATAGTCGCCGCTGCGCTGCTCGATCGCCTGGGCCAGCCGCTGACGCAGGCGGCAGGCCAGGGCAGGATCGTGCTGCTGCAGCTGCCGCAGACCCTCATCGACGCTGGCGGCGGCATGCAGCTGCGCCAGCGGCTCACCACCCAAGCCCTCCAGCGCCGCGAAGGCGGTGAGCACGGCGGCGCGACCATCGGCCAGGTGGTGATGGGTGTGGAAGATGCCGCCGGCCAGCTTGATCAGCTTGCCCTGGTAGCCGAACAGCAGCAGCCGGCGCACGCCCGCCTCCGCCGCGGCCACCAGCAGCGGCCCCAGCCAGTTGCCGGCCTTGAGCAGCAGCGCCGGCGGCAAGCCCAGCCGCGGCGCCAGATCGAGGCCGTTCTCGCCGATCACCAGCACCAGCTCGCCGTTGAAGTCCGGCTGGGCGGCCCGCTGGGCCAGAGCATCAAGGGCCTCCTGCAGCTGCTCCGGCGCCGCGCTGCGCTGCACCCGCGCCTGGGTGCCGATCAAGGCCAGGCCCTGCACCACCCCGAAGGCGGCGTTGCTGGTGCGCTCCGCCAGACGCCGCCCCTCGGGGATCACCAGGGTGAGCCCGAGGCGCCGACCGGCGGGCAGCAGGGGCCGCAGGTTCCAGGCCAGCAGGTCGCGGGCGTAGCCGGAGAGGCAGGGCGCACCGGTGGCCTCCAGCCGGCCCACCCCCTCGCCGGCCTCCAGCTCCAGCCAGTCGCCGGGGCCCTGCAGCCAGCGGGCCTGCACCCACAGCTCCAGGCCGCGGGTGAGGTCGAGCACGCCCTCGCCGGGATCGCAGCGGGCGATCGCCAGGGCCTGATCGGGCCCCAGCCGGGCGGCCGCCTGAACCGGCACCGGCTCGGGCTCGCCAGCGGCGGCCAACTGCAGCGGCTGGAGCGGCTGAGCCGCCTCACCACACCACCGCTGGAGGGCCGCCCGGGCCGCCGCCGCCGTCCACACCGGCAGGGTGTAACCAGCCGCGGTGGCGATGGAAGAAGAGGTTCGCTGCGACACCGAACGGGGCTGAGTCGAGACCGTTTTTTATGTTGGTTGATTGGGCCGTCGCCGGGCCGCCTTCTGCGCCGTCCCGCCCAGTCCACCCGCCCCTTCAGCGCCAGCCATGCAGGACAAGCTCACCCTGATGATCCCCGGCCCCACCCCGGTGCCGGAATCGGTGCTGCAGGCCATGGGCCGCCATCCGATCGGCCACCGCAGCGCCGACTTCCAGAAGATCGTCAAGCGCACCACCGAACAGCTGCAGTGGCTGCATCAGACCAGCAATGACGTGCTGGTGATCACCGGCAGCGGCACCGCCGCCATGGAAGCCGGGATCATCAACGTGCTGAGCAAGGGCGACACGGTGCTCTGCGGCGACAACGGCAAGTTCGGCGAGCGCTGGGTGAAGGTGGCCCAGGCCTACGGGCTGAACGTGCAGGTGATCAAGGCGGAGTGGGGCCAGCCCCTGGATCCCGAGGCCTTCCGCGCCGCCCTCGAGGCCGACAGCGCCAAGGCAATCAAGGCGGTGATCCTGACCCACTCGGAAACCTCCACCGGGGTGATCAACGATCTGGAGACGATCGCCAAGCACGTGCGCGCCCACGGCACCGCTCTGACGATCGCCGACTGCGTCACCAGCCTCGGCGCCTGCAACGTGCCGATGGATGCCTGGGGCATCGACGTGATCGGCTCCGGCTCCCAGAAGGGCTACATGATGCCGCCGGGTCTGGCCTTCGTGGCCATGAGCGAGCGCGCCTGGGAGGCCTACAGCCGCTCCGACCTGCCGAAGTTCTATCTGGACCTGGGCAAGTACCGCAAATCGGCCAAGGCCGACAGCAACCCCTTCACCCCCGCCATCAACCTCTACTTCGCCCTCGAGGCGGCCCTGGAGATGATGCAGGCGGAAGGCCTGGAGGCGATCTTCGCCCGCCACAGCCGCCACCGCGCCGCCGCCCAGGCCGGCATGAAGGCGATCGGCCTGCCCCTCTACGCCGCCGAAGGCCATGGCAGCCCGGCGATCACCGCCGTGGCGCCCGAAGGCATCGACGCCGAGGCGATGCGCAAGAAGGTGAAGGAGCGCTTCGACATCCTGCTGGCCGGCGGCCAGGACCACCTCAAGGGCCATGTGTTCCGCATCGGCCACCTGGGCTTCGTGTGCGATCGCGACGTGCTCACGGCCGTGGCCGCGATCGAAGCCACCCTGCAGGAGCTGGGCCTGCACAAGGGCACCCCGGGTGCCGGTGTCGCCGCCTGCGCCGCCGCCCTGGCCGCCGGCTGAGAGGCGCACCGCCAACCCTGAGGCCGCGGGCTCGTTCACAGCCCGCCACCTCAGGGATTCCTGCGCGCCGCTGAATCGGGAGCGCCCTGCCGGGCGACTCCCGCTCAAGCCACGGACTCCAGCCACGGAGCTCCCCAGCAGCGCAGGCTTGCTAGGATCAATTGCTTACACCTTGCGGGTGTAATTCAGTGGTAGAATGTCAGCTTCCCAAGCTGAACGTCGCCGGTTCGAGTCCGGTCACCCGCTTTAGTTCAGATCTGGAATTTGCCACTCCTCAAGCGATCATCTCGCTTGGCACGCGTTGGCAGCACGCCAGGTCGTGACTGCGCATGACAGGCGATGACCGTGATTGGCGAAACCTTCTCACAGGGTTTCTCACCGCCTTGTCGTTTCATGGCCTTCCTGGAGCGTTCTTGATCGGCCCGGGATGCCGCAGTGGATCGACCGAATCCGAGACCTGAAACGCGACCTAAGATGAGGTCTTGAACTGGCCTGGCCCCTGATGGCGCACCGCGTGCTGAGCGAGACCGCCGTAAGCATCTCGGAACACAAAAAGAACCCGATGGCCACCGTTGCGGCCGGCGACGGTATGGCGGTCGCGGTGCTCAACCGCAATGAGCCGGCTTTCTACTGCGTTCCAGCCAAGGCCTACGAGGAGCTGATGGATCTCGTGGAAGACCTGGAGCTGGGCCGCCTTGCTGATGCCCGCCTGGCGGACGGCCAGGAGCCTCTGCGGGTCAGCCTCGATGCCCTATGAGCTGGCCTTTCATCCCGAGGCCCTGCGGGAATGGCGGACCCTGAGCGCAGGAATCCGGAAGCAGTTCAAGAAGAAGCTGGCCGAACGGCTGATCGAACCGCGGATTCCAGCCAGCAAACTGCGGGGATCCAGTCATCGTTACAAGATCAAACTCCGCGCCGCCGGATTTCGCCTCGTCTACGAGGTGCGTGATCGCGAGGTGCTGGTGCTGGTTGTAGCGGTGGGAAAGCGGGAGCGCAATGCTGTCTACCACCAGGCCGATCAGCGCTGACGCCCTATGGCTGACTCCATGCCCTCTGAGCTGGATCAGCTGCGTCGGGAGAACACACGCTTGATTGGGCTGCTGGAGGCGCACGGCATCGCCTGGCGCTCCAGCGGACCTGACCCAACGGAACCCGCGCCGATTGGAGACGGTGACGCGGAAGCAGCCCCTGCCAAGGGCCCCAGTTCCACGCAGGAGAAGGTGACGCTGTTCCGGAGCCTGTTCCGCGGCCGTGACGATGTGTATGCCCTGCGTTGGCAGAACAACAGCAGCGGGCGCTCGGGCTATGCACCGGCCTGCGCCAATGAGTGGCGGCCAGGCCTCTGCGAGAAGCCACGGATCTCCTGCCGCGACTGCAACCACCGGGAACTGCTGCCCCTCAGCGATGCAGCGCTCTACGGCCATCTGGCCGGAGACCACACCATCGGCCTCTACCCCCTGCTGGAAAGCGACCAATGCCATCTGCTGGCCGTCGACTTTGACGAGCAGGACTGGCGTGACGACGCCAGGGCCTTTCTGCGCTCGTGTCGGGAGCTGGCGGTGCCGGCGGCGCTGGAGATCTCCCGCTCCGGGGAAGGTGCTCACGCGTGGGTGTTCTTTGAGGAGGCCGTATCGGCCCGGGAGGCTCGCCAGCTGGGGGCGGCCCTGATCAGCC
>CBFHOT010000069.1:0-11470 GCA_965657465.1 Cyanobacteriota bacterium
GCCCTGGAGATCTTCCCGGATGTGCCGGTGCCCGACACCGGCACGATCGGCCTCTACATGCTGCTGTTCAACCCGTTCAACGTGGGCATGTATCAGTTCAACGCCCTGGCCCAGGCCCCGGGCGATGTGCCGATCTCCGGCTACCTGGGCAGCTGGCTGATCCAGATCGATCCCCCCAGCTTCTGAGCTCGGGCAGGCGGCCCGCCAGGGGGGAGACACCCTCCCTGATAAGTTGGCCGCTTAGCCAATTTTCAGACGAGCTGAGGGGAGCGAGCGACCGGCCATGACCAAGCGCACTCTTGAAGGAACCAGCCGCAAGCGCAAGCGGGTCTCCGGCTTCCGCGTCCGCATGCGGTCCCACACCGGCCGCCGCGTGATCCGCTCCCGCCGCCGCCGCGGCCGCGCCCGCCTGGCGGTCTGAGGCTGAGGCCCCATGGCCCTGCCCCAACGGCATCGGCTCAAGGGACAACGGTTGTTCAACAGCCTCTACCGCAAGGGTCGTGCCAGCCACGGCCCTTTTTTGGTGCTTCGCTGGCTGCCGGCCCAGCCGGATCTGCTGCCACCGCAGCAACGCCAGCACCAGCCCAGCCCCTGGCGCTGCGGCGTGGTGGTGAGCGGCAAAGTGCACAAGCGGGCGGTGCGCCGCAATCGCCTGCGGCGCCTGCTGCAGCAACGGCTGCTGGACCTGCAGCCGCAGCACAGTCAGGGGCCGGTGTGGCTGCTGCTCAGCCTCAAGCCGGGCAGCGCCGAACGCGATCCCGACGCCCTGCTGGGAGAATGCCAGGACCTGCTGCTGCGCGCCGGCCTGATCCCATGAACAAGCCCGCCTCCGCCGAGATCCAGGAAACCGTGTTCTACGAAGGCGGACCGGCCCGGGGCGACCTGGTGCTGAACCTGCTGTTCGGGCTCACCCTGATCGGCCTGCCCTTCGCCGTGGGCGGCATCGTGCGCGCCCTATGGCTGCGGTTCCGCATCACCAGCCGCCGCATCGAAGTCAACGGCGGCTGGATGGGCCGCGACCGCACCCAGGTGGTGTACAGCCAGATCCGCGAGGTGCGCTGCGTGCCCCGCGGCTTCGGCGCCTGGGGCGACATGGTGCTGGTGCTCAGCGACGGCGCCCGGCTGGAGCTGCGCTCCCTGCCCCGCTTCCGCGAGGTGGAGGCCTACATCGAGGAGCGGCGCCAGGCCAGCAAGCCCGCCGCCCCCCGCGGCATCGCCGCCTGAAGACGGCGCTGTTTGCGCCACACCCTGCGCTGCCGTGTCCCGCGTTGCGGCACACTGAGCCACGCTGAATCCCTCTCGCCAGCACCCCCTGCGCCGTGATCGGCTACATCTCCGACAACCTGCTGATCCCGATCCTCGACTTCTTCTATGGATTGGTGCCCAGCTACGGCCTGGCGATCATCGCCCTGACGGTGGTGATCCGCCTGGCGCTGTTCCCCCTGAGCGCCGGTTCGATCCGCAACGCCCGCCGTATGCGCATCGCCCAGCCGGTGATGCAGCAGCGGCAGGCAGAGATCCGCAGCCGCTACGCCAGCAACCCGCAGAAGCAGCAGGAGGAGCTGGGCAAGCTGATGCAGGAATTCGGCAGCCCGCTGGCGGGCTGTCTGCCGCTGCTGGTGCAGATGCCGATCCTGTTCGCGCTGTTCGCCACCCTGCGCGGATCACCGTTCGCCGACGTGCCCTACACCTTCAACGTCAAGGTGCTGCCGGCTGAGCAGATCGCGGCGGTGGAGCCGAAGCCGTTCAACAGCCCCAGCCACTCGATCTTCCTGAGCAGCACCAACCACGTACCGGTGATCGGCAGCCTGGAGAAGGGCACCAAGCTGGGGGTGGGCGAGCGGGAAACGGTCAACCTGCACACCAAGAGCGGCTCCAGCTTCGCCACCCTGCTGAGCGAGACCGAAGGCGGCGCCAGCTTCCAGCCCAGCTGGAGCGTCACCAAGGGTGAGGGGGTGGTGAGCGTCGACCAGAACGGCACGATCACCGCCATCGCCCCGGGCGACGCCACCGTGGAGGCCAAGATCCCCGGCCTGGCGGCCCGCAGCGGCTTCCTGTTCATCCAGGCCCTCGGCCAGGTGGGCTTCATGGGCGACGGCGGCGTCAACTGGGATATCGCCGGCCTGGTGGCCGCCTTCGGCGCCACCCTGTTCCTCTCCCAGATCCTCTCGGGGATGGGCATGCCCCCCAACCCCCAGCAGGCCACGGCCAACAAGATCACGCCGGTGATGATCACGGCGATGTTCCTGTTCTTCCCCCTGCCGGCGGGCGTGCTGCTCTACATGGTGGTGGCCAACGTCTTCCAGGCGCTGCAGACCTTCCTGCTCACCCGCGAAGCCCTGCCGGAGAACCTGCAGAAGATCCTCGATCAGCAGCTGGCCCAGCAGGCGGTCACCGTCAGTGCCAGCGGCGGCGCCACCGCTGGTCGCCTGCCCTTTGAGCCGAAGGGCAAGAAATGAGCCATCTGGCGGATTGAGCGCGGCCTCAGTCGCGCCCGCCTGAGCCACAGCAGCCTCTTGCCCGGCAGCGACCTACTCGTCCCCAGCACCGACCCGAGCCATGTCCGCCAGCCACGGTGACACCAGCTCCACAGCCGGCAGCCCCGCCCGCGGGCCGCTGCAGCCGGTGGCGATCCAGGAGCTGAAGGCCCTGGCCGAGGGCCGCAGCTGGGATCTCGATGGATCTCTGGAGGGCCTCGAAACCCTCACCCCCGTGCGCGGCAACGTGCGGGCCGTGCACCGGGGGAACGTGCTGGAGGTGGAGGGCCAGGCCAGCACGATCGTGACCCTCTGCTGCGATCGCTGCCTGCAGCACTTCAACAGCCCGCTGGCCTTCAGCACGCGCGAGCTGCTCTGGCTGGGGGAGGAGGCGCGCCAGCAGGGCCTGGAGACCAGCCTGGTGGAGGAGGGCAGCACCGTGCTCGACCTCGACCCGGACAGCCTCAGCGAAAGCATCGACCCCCGCGGCAGCTTCGATCCGGCCCACTGGGCCTTCGAGCAGCTCAGCCTGCAGCTGCCGGTGGTCAATCAGTGCGGACCCGATTGCCCGGGCCCCGCCAGCTGGGGCAGCCAGGGCAGCGCTGGTGATCCCCGCTGGGCCGCCCTCTCGCAGCTGATGGAGCCTCCGGCGGAGCGATGAGCGATCACGCCTGGAGCGATCAGCTGGATCTGCTGATCCGGGCGCGCACGCCGATTCTCTGGATCCGCAGCGCCGAGGAGGAGCGTCTGGAGCGGCTGCTGGAGCAGGCGGCGCGCCGGCTGGGCGGCAGGCTGCTGCTGCGCTGGGACTTCATCGACGGGCTGAGCGGCAACCCCAACCGGCAGGGAGAGGCAGCCCGCAACCCGCTGGCGGCCCTCGGCTGCCTGGAGGCCCTGCCGGCGGAGCAGGGAGCGCTGCTGCTGCTGCGCGACTTTCACCGCTACTGCGAGGATCCGGGGGTGTGCCGGCGGCTGCGCAACCTGGCGCTGCAGCTGCGCCAGGGACCGCGCACGCTGGTGATCAGCGCGCCGGAATGGCAGGTGCCGCGGGAGCTGGAGGAGAGCATCACCGTGCTCGATCTGCCCCTGCCGGATGCCGAGAGCATCGGCCAGCTGCTGCAACGCATTGCCAACGCCAGCGGCGCACCGCTGGAGCCGGAGGTGCTGACCCAGATCACGGCCGCCTGCCACGGGCTGAGCGAGCAGCGGGTGCAGCAGCTGGCGGCCCGGGCCCTGGCTCGCCGCGG
Organism: Cyanobacteriota bacterium; assembly: GCA_965657465.1. Classification (GTDB taxonomy): domain Bacteria; phylum Cyanobacteriota; class Cyanobacteriia; order PCC-6307; family Cyanobiaceae; genus NIES-981. The sequence goes on from CBFHOT010000069.1 coordinate 3,725, forward strand.
CCAGCTGGGGCTGGAGGATCTGGCGGAGGTGCTGGAGGAGAAGCGCCAGGCGATCGCCAAGAGCGAACTGCTGGAGTACTGCCCCAGTGAGGCCAGCACCGCCGACATCGGCGGCCTCGACAGCCTCAAGGCCTGGCTGGAGCAGCGGCGCCTGGCCTTCAGCGAGGAGGCGCGGCGCTACGGCCTGCCCCTGCCGCGGGGCGTGCTGCTGGTGGGTCCGCAGGGCACCGGCAAATCGCTCACGGCCAAGGCGATCGCCCACAGCTGGAGCATGCCGCTGCTGCGGCTGGATGTGGGCCGCCTGTTCGCCGGCCTGGTGGGGGCCTCCGAGGCCCGCACCCGCGAGATGATCCAACGGGCCGAGGCGATGGCGCCCTGCGTGCTCTGGATCGATGAGATCGACAAGGGCTTCGGCCTTGCGGCCGGGGGGGATGGCCGCAGCGATGGCGGCACCAGCCAGCGGGTGCTGGGCACGGTGCTCACCTGGATGGCCGAGAAGACGAGCGCCGTGTTCGTGGTGGCCACCGCCAACGGCGTGGGACGCCTGCCGGGGGAGCTGCTGCGCAAGGGGCGCTTCGATGAGATCTTCCTGCTCGATCTGCCCAGCGCCGAGGAGCGGCGGGCCATCCTCGATCTGCAGCTGCGCCGGCGCCGGCCAGAGCACCAACTCCCGCTGGAGGTGCTGGTCGACCGCACCGCCGGCTTCTCCGGCGCCGAACTGGAGCAGACGGTGATCGAGGCGATGCACCAGGCCTTCGGCGAAGGCCGCGAGTTCAGCGAAGCCGACCTGGTGGCGGCCGCCAGTCAGGTGGTGCCCCTCTCGCGCACCGCCCGCGAGCAGCTGGAACAACTGCAGCAGTGGGCCAGCGGCGGCCGGGCCCGGCCGGCCTCCAGGTTGCGCGGTGTGACGAACTCCGACGCGCCGTAACAAGGCCGGGGCGGGGCGATGGAGGCCGCAAACACTCTGACTACGGTCTCTGCAACCGCCACAGCCGCCGTGCTCCCCAGCCCTCCGCCCTCCAAGTCGAGCGAGCTCACCACCCAGCTGGCGGTGGCCTGCCTGGGGGCCGGCATCGTCACCACGGTGGCCGTGGCCCAGGGCCAGAACCCGCTCACGGCCCTCGGCATCACCCTGTTCTCCGCCGTGGCCGCGGTGATGGTGGGCCAGGTTCTCTGAAGGCAGGAGCCGCCGCGGGCCGCCGGGTCACATCCGGTCACAGCTCTGCACAACCGGGTCAGGCCAGAGTCAGATTTCCTCAGCACCATGGAGTTCTGAACCCCTCGCGGATGTCCATGCGGTTCTCCACCCCACCCCTGCGGCTCTCGGCCCTGGCCTTGAGCGGCCTGATGCTGAGCACCGGCCCGCTGCCGGTGCTGGCGGCGGGCAGCCTTGATCGTCAGCTCCTGAGCCAGCCCGGCGGCAGCCGCACCGTGCTGCAGACCAGCGGCAACCTGCTGATCGCCAAGGACGACGACAACGACAACAAGAAGAAGAAAAAGAACAAACAGGAGCAGCAGCACAAGGAGAACAAGCAAAAGCCACAGAACAAATCCAACCAGCAGCACAAACAACAGCAGCAGAACAAGCTGAACCAGAAGGAGCGCGACCGCATCTACCAGGAAGGCCTGGAGAAGGGCCGGGAGCGGGGTTACAAGAAGGGCTCGGAAGCCGGCTACAACGAAGGTTTTGATGCTGGCAAAGACAAGGGCAAAACCCGGGGTTACAGAAAGGGCAGTGAAGCCGGCTACAACGAAGGCTTCGATGCCGGCAAGGACAAGGGCCTGAACCGCGGTTACAAGAAGGGCTATGACAGCGGCTGGGATGATCGCCGCGCCAAGGACAAGAACCGCTGGAAGGACTGGGACAGCAACCGCTGGCGCGATTACAACCGCCGCAACCGCAACGTCTGGACCCGGCGCACGGTGGTGAACAACAACTATTACGGCTATCCCGGCTGGGCCCGCAATGCCGCCTGGTACCGCAATCGCCCCTGGGGTGGCGGCTGGTACGGCGGCTGGAGCTCGCCGCCGTGGGGCTGGTGGGTCGGCCAGTCGGTGGTGTGGGGCGTGACGGCGCTGACCACCGCCGCGATCGTCAATGACGCCATCGACCGCGCGATCGAGCGCCGGCAGACGACGATCATCGTGCCCAACACCAACTGGCAGCTCTATTACGGTACGGTGCAGCCCTACGCCCAGGCCGGGGTGACCTTCTCGGTCAACAACGGCTACGGCACCTACGAGATGGAGGCCGATTGCGAGGAGGGCCTGCTCAACGGCGACGTGCCCAGCACCGCCGCCGAAGCGCAGCTGATCAACGCCGCCTGCCAGGTGACCTACGGCGGCGGCTACGGCAACAACTACTGAGCGGGCAACACCTGAACAACCAGCAGCGGGTTCAGCAGGTCCGGCCGCCGCCGCTGCTGAACCAAGGCCTGCACCGACTCAACAACAAGTTCACTCGCAGCGCCCGGAATGCAACCCGTCCGGGCTTTTTTGTGGCGAAGCCAACCAGCGGCTTGGAGCCTCCAAAGACGTCAGAGGCCTCAGGGGGAGGGCCAGAGCCGTTGCAGGGCGCTGATGTCGAGCTTGGTGAAACCGGTGTTCAGGCCCTGGTTGTAGGACATGATCGTGTCATCGGTGTCGTAGCGGAAGGCCCAGGGGCGGCCATAGGGATGCCCTAACCCCAGGGGATGACCGATCTCGTGGGTGATCGTGGCGCGCTCCTCCCGGCCGAGGCGGTTGCCCCGGCGGTTCTCCCAGGTGATCGCAAAGCGGTCGCGCAGGCGGGTCGTCTCCCCCAGCAGGCCCGCCTCGGGATAGGCCGGCACGCGCTGCAGGGTGATCACGGCGCGATCGGGCCGGCGCTGCTCAACGAAGCGCAACCCGGTGAGGCGATCCACCCGCTCGAAGGTGCGGCGGATCATCGCCGCCTCCCGCCGGGAGATGGCATCGGTGGACACGCCATCGGGCGTCAGCCCGGGCTCCAGGCCGAGCCAGTAGCGCACGGTGAGTTCACCGCCCCGGCGGCGCCCACCGCTGAAGCGACGCAGATCGCGGGCCCAGGGGCGATCGAGAATGGCAGCGACCGTGAGGCTCAAGGGTCAGCCACCTCCAGCGGCGCGTGCTGACACCAGGCTAGGAAGCAGCGCAGAAGCCATCAGCCGCGGCAACGCCAGCCCCCGGCCGCTGCCGGCGCACTGCGACACAGTGGATGCAGGCCAGGAGGGCAGGGTGCAGAACACGCCAGCGCAAGAACGCGATGCAGGCAGCAGCCAGGGAGTGACGGCCATCGGCCAGCGCCTGCGCGCTCAGATGCCGGCCCTGGCGAACAAGACCTACTTCAACTACGGCGGCCAGGGCCCCCTGCCCGACGCGAGCCTGGAGGCGATCGTGGCCACCTGGCGCCAGATCCAGGAGCTGGGCCCCTTCAGCGGAGCGGTGTGGCCGCTGCTGGAGGGCACGATGGCCGGGCTGCGGCAACGCCTGGCGGCCTGGCTGGAGGTGGGGCCGCAGCGGCTGGCCTTCAGCGAGAACGTCACCAGCGGCTGCGTGCTGCCCCTCTGGGGGCTGCCCTGGCGGCGCGGCGAGCGGTTGTTGATCAGCGACTGCGAGCATCCCGGTGTGGTGGCCGCCTGCCAGGAGCTGGCGCGGCGCCAGCAGCTGGCGATCGACACCCTGCCGGTGCAGGACCTCTGCGGCAGCCGCGAGGCCGCGGCGGCGGCGGTGCTGGAGCGACTGGACGAACGGCTACAGCCGAATACCCGCCTGGTGGTGCTCTCCCACCTGCTCTGGAACACCGGCCAGCTGATGCCGATCACGGCGGTGGCCGAGCGGCTGCAACAGCAGGCCAGCGCCCCCTGGCTGCTGGTGGATGCCGCCCAGAGCCTGGGGGCGATTCCGCTGGATGGCGCGGCGGCAGCGGCCGACATCTACGGCTGCACGGGGCACAAGTGGTGCTGCGGCCCGGAGGGACTGGGAGTGGTGGCGGTGTCGGAGCGGCTGCTGGAGCAGGCCAGCCCGACGCTGATCGGCTGGCGCAGCCTCAGCCATGAGGGCCAGGCCGGCAGCGGCTTCCACCGCGATGCCCGGCGCTTTGAGGTGGCCACCTCCTGCCTGCCGCTGTTCGCGGGCCTGGATCGCTCGCTGCAGCTGCTGGAAGCCGAGGGCACCGCCGCGCAACGGCTGGAGCGGATCCGCACCCTCTCGCACCGGCTCTGGCAGGGGCTGCAGGCGTTGCCAGAGCTGGAGACGCTGCTGCAGGAGCCGCCGCCGGCTGGGCTGGTCAGCGTTCGCCTGCGGGAAGCGGGCGGCACTGGGGGAGCAGCCGCCGAGCGTTCGGCGCTGGCCATGCATGGCGCGGCGGTGCAGCAGCTGGGGGAACAGGGGCTGTGGATCCGCAGCCTCGATGACCCCAGCTGCCTGCGGGCCTGCACCCACATCACCAGCACCGAAGCCGAGGTGGATCAGCTGCTGGAGGCCCTGGCGGCGCTCTGAACCCCCTCAGGAGCCCTGCTCGCTGAAGGCGCTGCGGTAGAGCCATCCGGCCAGCAGCGCCCCGACGATCGGCGCCACCCAGAACAGCCACAGCTGGCCCATCGCCTCCACCCCGGCCCAGACGGCCACGGCGGTGCTGCGGGCTGGATTGACCGAGGTATTGGTGACGGGGATGCTGATCATGTGGATCAGCGCCAGGGTGAGGCCGATGGCGGCACCGGCGAAGCCGGCCGGAGCGCGGCGATCGGTGGCGCCGATGATCACCAGCAGGAAGAAGAAGGTGAGCACCAGCTCCACGATCAGGGCAGCACCGAAGCCGTAACCACCGGGGGAATGGGCGCCCCAGCCGTTGGTGGCCAGGGGATTGCTGCCGCCCATCACCAGATCCAGGGCGGGGCCACCGGCCACCACCAGCTTGATGAAACCACCGGCGATCACACCGCCGATCACCTGGGCCACGATGTAGGGCAACAGCTCCGAACCCTTCATCCGGCCGCTGGCCCAGAGGCCGAAGCTCACGGCGGGATTGAGATGGCAGCCGGAGATGTGGCCGATGGCGTAGGCCATGGTCACCACGGTGAGACCAAAGGCCAGCGACACACCGAGAAAGCCCAGGCCGAAGGGATTGCCGGGGGCGATATCAGCGCCGGTGAGGTAAGGGAAGTTGGCGGCAATGGCTGCACTGCCGCAACCACCCAGCACCAACCAGAAGGTGCCGAACGCTTCCGCCAGAAGCTTTTTGCCCATGGGAACGGAGGACGCCACGGATTCCGGAAAAAGAACGGTCGCAAGGTATACCGCTCGGCCTGGATCGGCCAGCAATCGCCAGATTTTCAACGCAATCGTGGGGACGAGCCCCGCTACGGCGCGAAGGCCGCCCGCAGCGCCTTCTCCGCTTCCTCTCGGTCATCGAAGTGGATCTTGGTGGTGCCGAGGATCTGGTAATCCTCGTGGCCCTTGCCGGCGATCAGCACCAGATCACCCGGCCGGGCCTCGGCCACCGCGGCGGCGATGGCGGTGGCGCGGTCGGCCTGCACCTGCAGGGCCGTGCCCGCCGGGATGCCGGCCACCACGTCATCGAGGATCTGCTGGGGATCCTCGGTGCGGGGATTGTCGGAGGTGAGCACCAGCTGATCGGCCAAGCGCGCCGCGATCGCCCCCATCAGCGGCCGCTTACTGCGGTCGCGGTCGCCGCCGCAGCCGAACACGCAGATCAGGCGCCCCGTGGTGAAGGGCCGGCAGGCCGACAGGGCGTTCTCCAGGCCATCGGGGGTATGGGCGTAATCCACTAGCACCGCCGGCAGGGCTGCAGTGCGGGCCAGCTGCACCCGCTCCATCCGGCCCGGCACACCGCGGAACTCGGCCAGGCCCTCCAGCAGCTGCGGCAGTGGCACCCCCTGCTGCTGCAGAGCCCCCACCGCCTGCAGCAGGTTCATCAGGTTGAAGCGCCCCACCAGGGGCGAGCGGAAGCGGCCACTACCGAGGGGCGTGCGCAGACGACCGCTCACCCCATCGCTGCCCATCTCCAGATCGTCGATGAACAGCTCGGCGCTGGCATCCTGCAGCGAACTGCGCCAGCAGCGGCTGCCCAGGCGCTCGGCCAGCCGAGCGCCCCAGGGGTCATCGCTGTTGATCACCGCCACGGGGCCATCGCCTGAGGGCCGCAGCAGCGGTTCAGCGAACAGCAACGCTTTGGCCTCGAAGTACTCCTCCATCGAGGGGTGGTAGTCGAGGTGATCCTGGGTGAGGTTGGTGAACACCGCCCCGGCGAAATGGCAGCCGGCCACCCGCTGCTGATCGAGGGCATGGGAGCTCACCTCCATCGCCGCGATCCGCGAGCCGGCATCGACCGCATGGGCCAGCTGGGCCTGCAGCAGATCGGCGAAGGCGGTGGTGTGCTGGGCGGTGATGCTGTGGCCGGGCCAGCGGTTGACCAGGGTGCCGAACAGCGCCGAGGGCAGGCCGGCCGCATCGGCGAGATGCTCGATCAGGTGGGTGGTGGTGGTCTTGCCGTTGGTGCCGGTCACGCCGATCAGGGCCATGCGCTGGCTGGGCCGCCCCCAAAATTCCGAGGCCAGCAGCCCGGCCCAGCGGGCGAGGGGATCGCTGGCCACCAGCACCGGATCCTCCGGGCCGGGGGGATCCTGCCGGGCCGCCTCGGCGCTGATCACGGCGGCAACGGCTCCGGCCTGCAGCGCCTGACGCCAGAAGCGGCCGCCATCCACCTGGGTGCCGCCGAGTCCCACGAACAGGGTGCCGGGGCCGAGGCGGCGCGAGTCGCAGCTGATCGTCTGCACCTCCGCATTGGGCAGGGCACTGCCCGCCTGCAGACCCACCTGATGCAGCAGGGGATGGAGCAGGCAGGTCATGGCCGGTGAAACGGATGGCGCCTTTCTAAGAGGGATCCGTGCGGATTTTGTTCAGCCACAACAATTCAGCCGGAAGCGCGATCACAGGCCCTGGCCTGCCAGCCAGCGGGCCAGGGCGGCACCGCTCAGCCGCGGCGACACCCGCGGCAGCGGCCGGTCGCCGGCGGCGCTGCGGTGCACCAGCACCGGCACCTCCAGGCCGTAGCGGGCCTGCAGCTCGGGATCGGTGTCGACATCGATCAGGCAAAGGGCCGGAGCGGGCTCCAGCTGGCGCAGCTTCTCCTCAAGGCCCTCGCAGAGGCAGCAGCCGCGGCGGGTGTAGAGGAGCAGCTCAGCGGTCATGAGCGGAACGCGGGCGAGGGCCCGCAGCCTGGCAGGGGGGCGTCAGTCGGGCACCGGATCGCAGCCGCAGGGGGTGAAGGGATGGCAGCGCAGCAGGCGGCGCAGGGTGAGCCAGCCGCCACGCCAGGGGCCGTGGCGGCTGATCGCCTCCAGGCCATAGGCGCTGCAGCTGGGGATGAAGCGGCAGCGGGGGCCGAGCAGGGGCGAGATCCAGCGGCGATAGACGCCGATCAAAGCCAGCAGCAGCCGCGCCAGCCAGCGGCTGGGGCCGGCGAGCGCCGGATCCAGCGCCAGGCTCTCCAGCCCCGGCTGGGCCGCCAGATCGAGGGCTTCAGGCCCAACGGATAGGATCGACCGTTGGCGCGGCACAGCGCGGGCGGCAGGGTTCCCCAGCATGCTCGATGCAGCGGCGTCAGCGGGATCCGCACAGCGGTGCCGGCATCGGCGCGGCGGTTCGCCATCCCACCCCATTCTTCGTTCTTGGATCTATGTCTCGCTACCGCGGCCCTCGACTGAGGATCACGCGGCGCTTGGGAGA
>CBFHOT010000070.1:0-11204 GCA_965657465.1 Cyanobacteriota bacterium
GCCGGCCCTGCGGCGGGCCGTGCCGCTGCTCTGGCCGCTGCTGTATCTGCTGGGCCTGCTGCTGATCGGTGGCGGCCTCGGCCTGGCGCCGGTGCCGCCCTCGGCCTGGGGCGGCCTGCTGCTGACGCTGCTGCAGGCCAGCCTGGCGATCCTGCTCTGTCTGCCCCTGGGGCTGCTGCTGGCCCTGGGGCGCCGCAGCACCCTGCCGCTGCTGCGCTGGTGTTCGGTGGCCTACATCGAGCTGATCCGCGGTGCGCCGCTGATCACCCTGCTGTTCCTCGGCCAGAACATCCTCGGTTTTCTGCTGCCCGGTGGTCTGGCGCCCGATCGCGTTTGGCGGGCCGCCTGGGTGCTCACCGCCTTCGCGGCGGCCTACGTGGCGGAGGCGGTGCGCTCCGGCCTGGCGGCCCTGCCGCCGGGGCAGCTGGAGGCGGCCCGGGCCCTGGGGCTGCCGCTGCACCGCGCCCTGATCCATGTGGTGCTGCCCCAGGCGCTGCGGGTGGCGCTGCCCACCCTGGTGGGGCAGTTCATCACCCTGCTGCAGGACACCACCCTGCTGTCGTTGATCGGCTTGCTCGATCTGCTCGGTGTGGCCCGCACGGTGCTGGCCAATCCCGCTTATCTGGGGCGCAATGCCGAGGTGTATCTGGTGCTGGCGTTGTTGTTCTGGTGCTGCTGTGCGGCGCTGGGGCTGGGCAGCCGGGCCCTGGAGCGGCGGCTCCATCCGGGATCTGCTGTGCCAACGGCGGCCGGCGGCCCTCTCCGCCCTGGCTCCTTCCGTGGCGCCCCGTCCCCCTGATCATCCGGCCGGCCCCAGCGCCTCTTCCGTCTGTCTCTTTCCCGTTCCCAGCCCCCTGCCGCGATGCGCGCCGCTCCCCCCCCGTCCCGTCCTTCTGAGGCGGATGCCGCCGCCAGCAACCCAGCGCCGGTGGTGATTGAGGCCCGCGGCGTGCAGAAGTGGTACCCCAACGGCTACCACGCCCTGCGCGGTGTGGATCTCACCGTGCACCAGGGGGAGGTGGTGGTGATCATGGGCCCCTCCGGATCGGGCAAGAGCACCTTCATCCGCACCTTCAACGCCCTCGAGGACTTTCAGCAGGGCTCGATCGTGGTTGACGGCATGGCGCTCTCCAACGATCTGCGCCAGATCGATGCCATCCGCCGTGAGGTGGGGATGGTGTTTCAGCAGTTCAACCTGTTCCCGCATCTGACGGTGCTGGACAACCTCACCCTGGCGCCGGTGCTGGTGCGCAAACGGCCCCGGTTGGAGGCGGAGCGGCAGGCGCGGCAGCTGCTGGAGCGGGTGGGCATCCATGAGCAGGCCGAGAAGTATCCGGGCCAGCTGTCGGGCGGCCAGCAGCAGCGGGTGGCGATCGCCCGCGCCCTCTGCATGGAGCCGCGGGTGATGCTGTTCGATGAACCCACCAGCGCCCTCGATCCGGAGATGGTGCAGGAGGTGCTGGCGGTAATGCGCGAGCTGGCGGCCGAAGGCACGACGATGGTGGTGGTGACCCATGAGCTGCGCTTCGCGCGGCAGGTGGCCAGCCGGGTGGTGCTGATGGCCGATGGCGAGGTGGTGGAGGAGGCGCCGCCGGAGCAGTTCTTCACGGCGCCGCAGCAGGCGCGCAGCCGCCAGTTCCTCAGCCAGATCAGTTAGGCGCCGTGCCGCTGCCTGCGGTAGCCGCGCCACCGCTCTGGGCTGCATAGCCTGACGGGCCCCGTTTGCCGCCGCCGTGGAGATCGATCGCCTGCGCGCCCTGTTCACCAAGCCCTACGGCGCCCCGGCGCCCACCGAGGCCCAGTGGCGGGAGTTCTATGCCGACGACGTGCACTTCCAGGACCCCACCCAGGAGAAGCAGGGCATCGCCGCCTATCTGGCGGCCCAGGAGGGGTTGGTGAAGCGCTGCGACGACACCTACCTCACCCCCTTCGCCATCGCCGTCACCGGTGACACGGCGTTTGTGGAATGGGAGATGGGTCTGAAGATCCAGGGGATCGAGTTTGTGTATCCCGGCAGCACGCGGCTGCGCTTCAACGGCGAGGGCAAGATCGTCGATCACCGCGACTACTTCGATTTCGTGGGCCCCACCTTTGGTCCGGTGCCGCTGCTGGGCGGCTTCGTGCGTTGGCTCTACCAGCGCTTCGTGGCCTGAGCCGCCCTGGCCTGAATGGCTGCCTGCTCGCTGCTGGCCGGTTGCTGCTGCCTGCCCCGGCCTGCTGCCACGCTGGCAGCGGCCCCGCCACCATCCCCCACCCGCTGCCTTCGATGGATACCCTGGCTCCCGACTGGATCCCCACCGAGGCCCGGCATCTCTATCCCGGCTGGGTGCAGCGCAAGGCGGTGACCCACTGCAAGCGCGATCAGAAGCGCGGTGGCACGGGCAACGTGCAGCAGTACCGGCTGGCGATCCACGCGGCGGTGCTGGCCTCCGGTGGCCGCGACCACTGGACCGGCGAACCGCTCGACTGGCACCTGATCGGCACCTATGACAGCCGCGATCCCGCTGCCGGCACGGCCGAGCACCGCAAACGCTTCGCGATGCTGCCGTCGCTCGGCTACCGCAGCAACCAGCCCGCTCCCGATTTCGTCGTCTGCGCCTGGCGCACCAACGACGCCAAGCACGACATGACGCCCGCCGAGCTGCTGGCCTTCTGCCGCGCCGTGATCGACCACAGTCCCAGCTGGGCTGAGGCGCTGGATCAGTAGCCGCCCGCCTCCCGCTGCGGCTTCTGCCAGTAGACGCTGAGGGTGTATTTGCCAGCGCGGGTGAACACCGGACCGGCCTCCTGGCCCTCGCGGTTCATGCGCGTGTAGGTCTGCCCCTCTTCAGCCAGGGGAAAGTCGAAGGTGCGGTCGTTGAACTGAATCGTCACATTGCCCTGTCGCTGGGAGAACAGGCAGGGCCCCTCCTTGATCGCCACCTTCTGATGGCTGCCGGTCTTGACGCAGTAGGCCTGCATCGAGTCGGCCAGGGCTGGGCTGATCCAGCCGCTGCTGCTCAAGGCGACGGCGGCGATGGCGAGGCGTTGCACAGGGGACATGGTCAGCAATCCGGCGATCGGGCAGGGCGTTCAGCCCGTTGTGTAGCGCCGATCCGGGGTGCTGGCCGCTCGGGTGACGGCTTGCGATCACCGAGGGCATGGTCCCCGGGGTGTGCCTAGCGTTCGCCCGTCCTGACGCGTCGCGTCGCCCACAACCCATGCAGACCGTCGACTGGCTCTGGATCCTTCATCCCGCCCTGGCCGTGGTGCTGATCTACCCGCTGATCGGCATGGTGATGCGCCTCGGCGTGCAGACCCGCGCCCGCCGCGGCGGGCTCAAGTCGGTGGCGGTGACCACCGGGCAGCAGCACAACACCCTTGGCGCCTGGCTGGCGGCCGGGGTGGTGGCGATCGTGCTGATCGCGCTCACCGTGGTGATCAGCACCAAGGTTCCCCTCGCCGAGTTTGCAGGCGGTGCGGCCCGGGGGCTGCAGTTGCTGGTGGTGCTGGCCGGCAGCGTGGTCTGCCTGATCGCCCTCTGGCGGGCCCAGAGCAAGGCCCTGCGGCTGCTGTTCGCGCTGCTCACCTGGGCGGGGGTGATCAGCCTCGGCGCCCAGCCGGAGGTGTTCCGCCTCAGCGATGATCCGCTGCAGCCGGCCTTCTGGCAGTCGCACTACTGGGCCGGGGTGGCGGTGGTGGGGCTGATGCTGTTCTCCCTCGGCGCTCGCCCGGAGATCCAGCGCCAGCTGCGCTGGCGGCGCGTGCATGTGGCCGCCAACCTGCTGGCGGCGGTGCTGTTCGTGGTGCAGGGCATCACCGGCACCCGCGATCTGCTGGAGATCCCGCTCAGCTGGCAGAAGCCGGCCTTCGCCATCTGCGACTGGAACGCCAGGGTCTGCACGGTTCCCCCGGCAGCGGCTGCTCTGGTCCCTGCCCCTGCCCCCGCCCCTGCACCGGCTGCCGATCCCGCTGCCACTGCCCCCTAGCGGCTAGGACGGGACCGTGCTGGCTCCGATCCCGTGACGCAGACCGTTCTGATCACCGGTGCCAACCGCGGCATCGGCCTGGAGTATTGCCGCCAGCTGCAGGCCCGCGGCGAGCGGGTGATCGCCGTCTGCCGCAAGACCTCGCCGGAGCTGGAGGCCCTGGGCGTGCGCGTCGAGGCGGGTATCGATCTCACCACTGCCGCTGCCGTCGATGGCCTGGTGCAGCGGCTGGCCGGTCTGCCGCTGGACCTGGTGATCCTCAATGCCGGGGTGCTGGAGGCATCGCGCCTCGACGCCCTCGATCCCGACAGCCTGCGGCGCCAGTTTGAGGTCAATGCCCTGGCGCCGCTGCTGCTGACCCGGGCGCTGCTCGATCAGCTGCAGCCCGGCGCCAAGCTGGCGCTGATGAGCAGCCGCATGGGTTCGATCGACGACAACAGCTCCGGCGGCTCCTACGGCTACCGCATGTCGAAGGTGGCGCTGAACATGGCGGGCCGCTCACTGGCGATCGATCTCAGGCCCCGCGGCATCGCCGTGGCGATCCTGCATCCGGGGCTGGTGCGCACCCGCATGGTCAACTTCAATCCCCAGGGCATCAGCCCCGAGCAGGCGGTGCAGGGCCTGCTGGCCCGCATCGATGCCCTCACCCTCGAGAGCAGCGGCCGCTTCTGGCACGCCAACGGGGAGGAGCTCCCCTGGTGAGTGTTGAGCAGCTCCGGCTCTTTCTGGCGCGCGTCCAACGCGATCCCGCCCTGCGGCAGCTGGTGGAGCAGGCGGTCACCGCCGATGCGGTGGCGCTGCTGGCCCAGGATCTGGGCTATGCGGTGTCCGGCAGCGACATCCTGCGCTTTTCCGGTCAGTCGGCGGCTGGGGTGCGGGTGCAGCGGATCGACCATCCGGGCGAATATCCCGGTCGTTACTTCTGAGCCACGTCTGAGCCACCTCTGAGCCATGGCCATCGTTTTGCCTTCTGTCCTGCCATGACGCGCTACCGCATCCAGCGGGATGACGGCGTCAGCGATGGCATCGCCGGTCAGCTGTTCGAGAGCTACGACGCCGCCTATGCGGTGCTGGAGCGCTACTACGCCGACCTCTGCTGCTCCGACGAGCGGGAGTACTACCGGATCGTGGTCGATCAGGCCGGCCCGGCCAGCCCGTAGCGCGGCATCCGCCTGGAGCCTGATCGATCCTCAGCCTGCTGGTCGGCGCTGTTGCCACGCACACCGCTGCCCCACAGTGAATCGGTGTTAATGCTGCTGCAGGCTGGGATCAGGCATGGGGGCCGGAACGCTGCGCATCGCGGTGGTGGGTGCCGGCAGCACCGGTCTCTACCTCGCCCGCCTGCTGCTTCAGCAGGGCCATCAGGTGCGGCTGCTGGAGCGGGCGTTGCGGCCGCGCACCGAGGGCTGCGGCATCCTGCTGGTGTCCAGCGGGCTGGCGGCGATCGCCGCCGGTGAGCCAGCGCTGCTCGATCGTCTGCTGGCCAGCGGCGTGCCGGTGTCGCGCTTTGAGGTGCGCAACCTGCGCGGCGACACGATCAGCGACACCCCCGCCGCGCACGATCCAGATCAGCCCCCCTCGCTGCTGATCGATCGGCCGGCGATCCTGGCGGCGCTCCTGGATGGGCTGCCTTCAGGGGTGCTGCGCTGCGGCGTGGAGGTGGTGGGCGTGGAGCAGGGCCCGCAGGCGGTGGAGGTGCTGCTGGCGGATGGCGAGCGCTGGTGCGGCGATCTGCTGCTGGCCGCCGATGGCATCCACTCCCGCCTGGCTCCGCAGTTGGTGCCGCAGCATCGCCTTCACTACCTCGGCGATCGCGTCTGGCGTGGGGTGGTGGCCGATGACAGCTTCTGCTGCGATGGCGCCTTCTACGTGTATGCCCGCGGCCGCGGCATCTACGTGAATGCCTTTGATCTGGGGCCCGGCGCCGATGGCCGCAGCCGCACTCACTGGGGCTTCTTTCAGGAGGAGCCCCTGCCCCCCGATCGCGACAGCCAGCGGCGCCTGCTGCAGGAGCCGGTGCCGGCCGAGGCCCTGGCCAAGGTGGATCCGCGGGCGGCGGCCCTGATCGCCGCCACCCCGCCTGAGGCGGTGGTGGCCAACTGGTCGTTTGATCTGGAGCCGCTGCCGCAGCTGGTGCAGGGGCGGGTGGCCCTGCTCGGCGATGCCGGCCACGCCATGAGTTCCTCCCAGGCCCGTGGCATGACCGCCGGCCTGGAGGATGCCCTCTGCCTGGCCCAGGCCCTCGCCGGTGCTGCGGATCCGCTGACGGCGCTGCAGGCCTACGAGCGGGATCGGTTGCCGGTTGTGCACCGCTACCAGGCCCGCAGCCGCGAGGTGAGCGAGCGCATCGGCCGCCAGGCGCGCCCCTCGCCTTGAGCCAGGGAGCCGATGCGCCTGTGAAGAAGCTGCCGGATCCGCGCCGCCGCCACTGAAGCCCGCCAGGCTGAGCCGATGAGCCTCACCCACTGCCCCCTCTGTATCGGCCTGGCCGTGTTGTCGGTCCTGCGTGCCGCCGCTCACCTGGCCCTGCTCGCGCTGCTGCAGCCGCAGCGGCCGCAGCTGCAGCAACCCTCCGGCAGCGCAGCGGCGATGGCGCGCTGCTGAGCGCCCCGCACGCCGAGTTCGCCGCTGGGATCCTGGCGGCGCCCGAGGCGGCAGGCCGATATCCTCCCGCCACAGTTCCGGGCGCTGCCGCTGCATCCGGTCCATCAACGCCACGCAGGCCGGATCATCGAGGCAGTGCACGGCGATGCCGGCCTGCTGCAGCCACGCTTCTGCCCCCTGGTAGCTGCGGCGTTCGCCGATCAGCACCCGCCGGAAGCCCAGCAGCACCGCCGTGCCGGCGCACATCGGGCAGGGGGAGAGGGTGGTCACCAGGGTCAGCTCCCGCCAGTCGCGGCGGCGTCCGGCCTGGCGGATGCACTGGGTTTCGCCGTGGCTGGTGGGATCTCCCAGCTGCACGCGCCGGTTGTGGCCCCGGGCCACGATCGTGCCGTCCTCCTGGGCCAGCACCGCTCCCACCGGTACGCCGCCCTCCTGCCAGCTCTGCTCCGCCTCCGCCCGCGCGGCCGCCATCAGGGCCTGCATCGTGGCTTCCTCCATCGCGGCGCCCTGCAGCTGTCTGCAGCATGGCGCCGGTCGATGGATCCGTCCGCCCGTCCGCGCTCTGAGATCCCCCTTGCGGACAGCCTCCGGCACCGTCCTGGCCGGTCCTGGAGCTGCTGCTGTGGCGGCCTGTCTTGCCTGCTGATTGCCGGCGGTACATTGCGCTCACAGGGTCACCGGCGGCTCTGCTTCGCTGGCTCCGCGTCTTGCCTGCGCCTTGCACGCGACCGGTCACGTCACTCGCTTCCCGCGCTTTCCCCATCCGTGCCCAGCGACCCCTTCCCGTCCGTGTTTCCGCCGAATGGCCCCGGCCGGATGGGTGCTGCAGCCTCCGGGGCTGAGGCGGCTGCGGCCGCCCGCTGCCGCCGCATCGGCGAGCAGCTGGCCGGCTATCTGAGCCGCGGGGCGGGCGCGCGGCCGGCGCCGGCGGCTCTGCAGGCCCTGGTGGCGGATCTCGCGGCTGATCAGCAGCAGCTGGTGCTGCCGCTCAAGGATCTGGTGGTACGGCCGGCGTTTCTGGCCCTGATCGATCAGGCGGGACGCGGCACGGCGCTGCTGCAGCGCGATGCCCTGCTGGCGGAGCTCAGCGCCACCTTCGCGCCGGCGGTGATGGCGTCCCTCACGCCGCTGCTCAACGGCTTCCTTGGCCTGGCCGACAGCACCAGCCCGGCGTCCGCGGTTGTTGCAGCGCCGCCATCGGCTTGGCCATCGGCCCCCCCATCGGCTTCCCCGCCGCCTGAAACCGCCGTTCCGCCAGCCACCTCCACCTCCTTCAATGCTGCCGTGGAATCCGTGGTTGCCTCGACCGTCGCTGCCGCGGATCCGGAGCCCGTCCGCCCTCGCATCCGTTCCAGGCTGGCTGATGCTTCAGGCCCCCGGCCGGCTGCGCGTCCGCCAGCGGCGCCGGGTCTGCAGCCCCTGGTGCTGCTGCTCAGCACCCTCTGCGGCGCCCTGGTGGTGCTGGCCGTGGTGATGGCCCGTCAGAGCGGCCTGCTCTGCAGCAGCTTCGGGATCTGCCCGCCGCAAAGCGTCACCCCTGCACCGGGCGAACCGGCGGCCCTCACGGCGGCCCGCGCCGCGGAGCAGCGCCTGCGTACCGCCACCAGCCTCGCCGACTTCCAGGCGGCGCTGCAGGACCTCGAGCAGCAGCTGCTCGGGCTCAGCCCCGATCGCCTCACGCCGGAGCAGCAGCGGCAGTGGCAGGAGCTGCAGGCGGTGGCCTTGCAGGGGCGCAGCCGCCTCAGTCGCGAAGGTGACGACCAGGCCCGGCTGGAGCGGGCCGCGGCTGCCCTGCAGGCGGCCCGCAGCAGCGTCAGCCCGGAGCAGATGGCCCCGGAACTGACCAAGGCTCGCGCCGAGCTGGAGGCGATCGCCGCGGATGGTTTTGCCGCCGCCGCCGCACGCCAGCAGCTGCAGGAGCTGCAGCAGCTCGAGCAGGTGGCCGGTGGCTCCGCACCCGACGCCACGCCTGCACCCGGCGATGGGACCGATCCTGGCCGCAACCCTGACGCGGGTGCGGATGCCGCCCCCTCCACCCAGCCCGCCCAGCCTTCCGCGCCGCCGCAGGTGGCCCCGCCGCCGGTGCCCGATGCACCACGGGCTCCTCAGGCCAGCACCGGCCCTGCATCCCGATCCAGTGTCGCGGCCACCGCAACCTCGGGTCGCTACAGCCTCCCCCCCAGCTGGGAGGAGCGCCGAGACCGCCGGCGCGAGATCATGCGCCACTACCAGCCCTGAGCGCGCCCGCGATGGCGGGGGCTTCAGCTGCGCGTCGCTGATGGGTCGAAGCTGCCGAACGCCAGGCTGCAGGCGGCATGCATCAGTTCGGCTTCCTCCAGAGCGCTGGGCTCCTCATCGTTCAGCAATCCCTGTTCACAGTCAGCTTTGGCGAGATACGACTCCTCTTCATAGGCGAAGTTGAATTCGATCACCCGTTCGGCGATTGGCCGGATCGAGGCGTGGAAGATCTCGAAGTCGCTGTTGGGGACAGCAAAGGAGTCGGCGCTGCTGGCGACCGCTTCATCCATCGACTGCTGAATCACGATCGTTGGGCTGAGGCTCACCACGCCCCAGGCCGGTGCGCTGACGGCCCACCAGCCCCAGGCGGGATAGACCACCGGCCCTGGCCCCCAGCCGCCATACCAGCCCCAGCCCCACGGGCGGGCGGCGACCCAGGAGCGTCGGGAGCCCCAGCGCCCCTTGACGATCACCGTTCGGTCCACCCGACGCTTGACGTTGACGACATTGCGGTTGACCACGGTGCGCTTGTGGCGGCGATCGCTGCTCGTGCTGCGCGCTTGCTTGGTGCTGCTGCGGCCTGCATTTTTGTCGCTGGGACGGCGGTAGGGGGTGTTCAGGGGATAACTCTGGCGGCGTTCTCCCTCGCCCTGGCGGGAGCTGGTGCGCCGTTCCTGCCGCTCACCCCCTTGCTGCTGGCGGCTGCCGGATCCTGCGCTCGTTCGGCTGCCGCTCTGTCCCTGCCAACGGTTGCGGCCGGAGGCGGTTCCCGGAGAACCGTTGCCTTGGTGCTGCCGCTGGTAGTCCCCGGAGCCTTGGCGTTTGGCTGGGGATGCGCTGGATCGCCCACTGCCGGAGGAGGACGGCGCGCGTTGCTCCTGTTTGGAGCCGTTGTTCTTGTCTTTTTTGCCGGCCAGGGCTGCCGATGGGATGGCTGGTGCCAGGAATGTTGCAAGAACGATCAAGCCGATCCAGGGGCGTACCCACGCCGTAGGAGGGAGACGCATGGCGACCGGCCGGAGGCTGGTCCGGTTCTTAAGAGTTCTTTAATCCTATCGCTCGGGCTGGAGCGTCTTGCTGGTGGTGTGGGGGTAGAGATGGGCTGTCGAATGCTCTGGTTCGCGCTGTTGTCTGGTGGCTCTCCTGGTCGCCCTTCGTTAGCACGGTCTGTTCATTCGATGACCGTTTGCCCTATCCCCAAAGCGGCCATCTGTGCTGAGACCGTGACCGTGGCGCCCCCAGCAGGCTGGTGATCCCGCCGTTGGCCAGGGCCTCGCGCCGCGAGCGGGCGGGGCGGCAGGCGGTGCTGGTCAGCGGGGGCGGACCGGATCGGCGCCATGATGCCGCCATTCACCACAAGCCGATGCAAGCCAGCTGGAACGGAGCCGTGATCGCCCGCAGCGACGACATCGTGACCGTCGAGGGCAATGCCTACTTCCCGCCCGAGGCCCTCAGCGAAGGCTGCTTTCAGCCCTCCAGCCACCGCAGCCATTGCGGCTGGAAGGGTGAGGCTCACTACTACGACGTGGTGGTGAACGGCCAGGTGAATGCCAATGCCGCCTGGTACTACCCCGATCCCAAGCCGGCGGCGGCGGAGATCCGCGGCCGCATCGCCTTCTGGAAGGGGGTGAGCGTCAGCCAGGGTTGACGACGGCGCGGGAGCCCCGCTCGCTGGCGGTGACGGCGATGCCGGCGCGGATGCGCTCGCGCAGGGTTGCCACGTGGCTGATGATGCCGATCATCCGGCCGCCGGCGCGCAGCCGATCGAGTTCATCCATCGCCAGCTGCAGGGTGTCGGGGTCGAGGCTGCCGAAGCCCTCATCGATGAACAGCGCCTCCAGTCGCATGCCGCCGGCGTGGGCCTGCACCGTGTCGGCCACCCCCAGCGCCAGCGCCAGGGAGGCCTGAAAGGTTTCACCACCCGAAAGGCTGTTCACCTCCCGCTCCTCACCGGTGTAGGCATCGAGCACCCGCAGCCCCAGGCCCGCCTGGCGGCCGCCGCGGCCGCCCTCGTCGGTGAGCAGCAGGGTGTAGCGGCCGGCCGTCATCAGATCGCGGCGCGGGTTGGCGTGGCCGCAGATCTCCGCCAGATAGGTGGAGAGCACCCAGCGCTGCAGCGAGATGTAGGGCGCCGCCTTGCCCTGACAGCGCTCGGCCAGGGCCGTGAGCTGTTGGGCGCGCTGGCGCGCCGCGCCAAGCTGGCTCTCGCCCTGCTGGTGCTCTGCGATCAGCTGCGCTAGCTCCGTCTGGGCGCTGCGGGCGCGGGCGTCATCGCTGAGGGCGCTGGTGCGTGCGCCATCGGCCTGGGCTGTCGCCGCCGCTGCGGCGCTGGTATCGGGGCGCTCGGCCGGCAGATCCGCCAGCTCGGGATCGGTCAGGGTGCTGCGCAGGGCG
>CBFHOT010000071.1:0-11160 GCA_965657465.1 Cyanobacteriota bacterium
GGGGGTGAGCACGCACTGCAGCAGCGAGCCCACACCCTCCTTGCGGTAATCCACCGGGCTGGCCAGAGCCAGATCGGCGAAGCAGCTGAAATCGGCGTCAGCGGTATAGAGCAGGTTGTCGAGGCCGGCGGGGCGGCTGAGGTCAACGCGGGCGGCCTGGGCGGCAGCCGTGTCGCCCAGTTCCGTCACCCAGCCGTCGTAGCGGAGCTGCACGGTGGCCACGGGCACCGCCTCCAGCTTGTAGAGGTTGTCGAACAGGGGCCAACGACGCCAGGCCTCGGGGATCATCCGCTGGATGCCGGGCACATCACAGGCGGCCAGGTAAGCATCGGCCTGCACGGTGATCTCGCCCTCGGGGGTGCCGAGCTTGAGGGCACTCACCTGGGTGCTGGGCTGGCCATCGGCAGCCGCTGCGCCCTCCTCAAACACCACCTCGGTGACGCGGTGGCGCAGGTGCAGCTGGCCGCCGCGCTGCTGGATGTAGTCGAGGATCGGCCCGGTGAGCCAGCGATGGGGCGAACCCTTGAGCAGGTTGAGCTTGGAGGCTTCGGTTTTGGCCGCAAACATCATGAAGATGGTGAGCATGCAGCGGGCCGAGATCGCCTCGCAGTCGATGAAGCCGAGGGCATAGGCGATCGGATTCCACATCCGCTTGATGCTCTGCTCGCTGCCGCCGTGGCCTAGGAACCACTGCTGGAAGCTGATGCGATCGAGGTCGCGGATCACCTTCATCGCCCCCTCGTAATCCACCAGACCGCGCACGATCGGGCTGGTGCCGAGGGCGAGGGCATTGCGCAGCTTGTCGATCCAGTCGAGCTGGGGGGTGGTGAAGAAGGCCTTGAGCCCGTTGAAGGGCGCACCGATCGGGAAGCGGAAATCCAGCTCGCGCAGGTCGCCGCCCGTGTTCACGAACAGATGCGTGTGGTCTTTGGGGAGCAGGTTCTCGATCGCGCCCACCTTGCGCAGCAGGGCGAAGAGGTTGGCGTAGTTGAAGAAGAACACATGCAACCCCATCTCGATGTGGTTGCCGCCCTCATCCACCCAGCTGCCCACCTTGCCGCCCATGAAGGGCCGGGCCTCATACAGATCCACCTGATGGCCGGCATCGACCAGATCCACGGCGGCGGCCAGACCGGCCAGTCCCGCTCCCACGATGGCGACCCGCACCCGGCTTGCCTGCAAACAGTGGTGCGACTCTATGGAGCGGGCCCACCCGGCAGCGGCCGGCGGGGCTCCATACGATGGGGCGAGCAGGTGTGCCCCAGCCGATGACCAGCGAGACCGCCACCCCCGCCGCCAGTCCGGTTGCCGCCCAGACCAACCCCGCCCCGGAAACCCACACCGCCCGCGACGGCAAGGGGGTGCTGATCACGGCGCCGGCGATGAAGCAGCTGGCGGCGCTGATGCAGCAGCAGGGCAACGGCAAGGTGCTGCGGGTGGGCGTGCGCTCCGGCGGCTGCAGCGGCATGAGCTACACGATGGACTTCATCGATGCCGGCGAGGTGCGCGGCGATGACGAGCGCTACACCTACGAACCCGAGGGCGCACCGGCCTTCGAGGTGGTCTGCGATCCCAAGAGCCTGCTGTACATCTACGGGATGCAGCTCGACTTCTCCACCGCCCTGATCGGTGGCGGCTTCAACTTCACCAACCCCAACGCCACCCAGACCTGCGGCTGCGGCAGCTCCTTCGCCGTCTGAAGCCGGCCGGAGCCGGCCGCACAGCGGCATGGGAATCTGAACACATCGCTCCGCTATCCCTCGCCCGCCATGACGGCCAGCTCCCCAGCCAGCTCCGCCTTCGAGCAGGCCCTCAGCCGTTACAACGCCGGCGAGGATCCGGCGCAGCTGATTCCCGAGTTCGAGGCGATCACCCGCCAGGCACCGCGCCAGTCGGCCGGCTGGACCTGCCTGGCCTGGTTGCAGCTGCTGGCCGGCCACCCGATCGACGCCCTGCGCTCGGCCCGCACCGCCGTGAAGCTCAACCCCCAGGATCCCCAGGCGCGCATCAACCTCAGCCTGGCGATGCTGGAGACCGGCGCCAAGGGCGTGCGCGAGCACATCGAGCTGGTGCAGCGGGTGATGGTGCTGGCGCCCGAACTGGCCAGCGAACTGGAGGAGTCGATCGCCGACGGCCTGCAGCGCCGCCCCGGCTGGGCCGCGATGGAGAAGGTGCAGGCCTGGCTGAAGGGCTGATCGATGGCCGACGCACAGCCCACCAGCCCCGTGCAGCGGCTCAAGGGGGCCATGGATGCCCTGCTGGTGGCCGATGTGTTCCTGGTGATCGCCGGGGCCGTCTGGTTCGGGGTGGCGGTGGTCTGCCACAGCCAGAAGATCGAGGCACCGCTGACGCTGTTTCAGCAGCTGTGGGAGCCGCTGTTCACCCCGGCCATCGGCCTGTTGATGGCGGCTGCCCTGATCAGCGGGGCGCTGGGGTGGTGGCAGCGGCGAGGGCAGCGCTGAGCTCGGGGTAGTGGAAGCGGAAGCCCTGGGCGAGCAGCTGCTCAGGCAGCACCCGCTGGCCTTCGAGCACCACCTGGGCGCCATCGCCGAGCAGCAGCTGCAGCACCGGACCCGGCACCGGCAGCAGGCTGGGGCGCCCCAGCTGACGGCCAAGGGCTGCGGCGAAGGCCGCCATCGTCACGGGCTCCGGCGCCACGGCGTTGTAGGTGCCGCGGTAGGCGCCATCCTCCAGGGCGGTGGCGATCAGGCGGCAGAGATCGTGGCGGTGGATCCAGCTCATCCACTGACGGCCGCTGCCCACCGGCCCACCGAAGCCCAGCCGGAACACCGGCAGCATCTTGCCCAGGGCGCCGCCGTCGGGGCCGAGCACAATGCCGATGCGCAGCCGCACCAGGCGGGTGGCGGCAGGCACGGCGGCGGCGGCCTCCTCCCAGCGCTGGCAGATCTCGGCGAGGTAATCGCTGCCGGCGGGGCTGGCCTCGGTGTAGCTGGCCTCGCTGCTGGTGCCGTAGTAGCCCACAGCAGAGGCGTTCACCAGCACCGCCGGCGGCTGGAGCAGGGCGGCCATCGCCGCCACCAGATGGCGGGTGGTGTCCACGCGGCTGGCGAGCAGCTCGCGCCGGTGGGCCGGCGTCCAGCGCTGCTCAGCGATCGGCTCACCGGCCAGGTTCACCACACCCTCGGCGGCGGCCAGGGCCTGCTGCAGGCCATCGTGCTGCCAGCTGGCGGCCTGGGCGGGATCCAGCTGCAGAAAGGCCAGCCGCTCGCTCACCAGGGCCGGGAAGGGCTGCGGGCGGCGGCTCACCACCGTGAGCTCATGGCCCAGCTCCAGCAGGAAGGGCACCAGCTCGCGCCCCACAAATCCGGTACAACCCAGCAGCAGCAGACGCACGCCGTGATCCCTTCGTTGGTGCGGGGAGGCTAGGGCCGCCCGGCCAGGCCCAGGCGGCGCGCCAGGGGCACCAGGGCAAAACCCTGCAGCACCAGGCCCAGCAGCACCACCCCCAGGGCCAGCGGTGGCATCAGCCGCCCCCAGGAGACGGGCGAGGCGGCGGCCTGAATGGCCAAGGCGATCGGCACGGCCCCGCGCAGGCCGCAGCCCACCGCCATCAGCCGCTCGGCGCGATCAAAACCGGATCCCATCAGCAGCAGCTGCACCATCAGCCAGCGCACCAGCTGCATCGCCAGAAACAGCACCAGCGACCAGCCAGCAGCCGTGACCACATGCTCCGGCTGGACCACCAGGCCCATGCAGAGGAACAGGCTGAGCTCCGCCATCTTGGCGAAACCGGCATGGGCCTCCGCCAGCACCTGACGGTCGCAGTCGCTGGAGTTACCGAGCACCAGGCCGGCGATGTAGGCCGCCAGCAGGGCGCTGCCGCCCAGCAGCTGGGTGGCGCCGGCGAGGGTCATCAGCAGGGCCAGGCTGAGCACCGCCAGCAGTGAGGGGCTGGCGCTGCAGCGGCCGGCCAGCAGCTGACGGGCCAGGCTGCCGCCGAGAAACCCCAGCAGGGCCCCGAGCAGGAACTGGCGCAGGGCACCGATCACCAGCCCCTCGGCGCTGGGCAGCGACTGACCCAGGGCCATCGCCAGGGCCAGGCCGGCGAGGATCACCGCCACCGGATCGTTGAAGGCCGATTCCGACTCGATCAGATCGAGCAGGCGCTTGGGCAGGTGGCCGTTGAGGGGCCGCAGCAGGGCCAGCACCGCTGAGGAGTCGGTGCTGCAGACCATCGCCCCGACGAACAGGGCCACCGGCAGGGCCGGGCTGACCTTGATCAGGGGCAGGCTGCCGAGCAGCAGCACCACGCCGGTGAGCAGCAGAGCGGTGAGCAGCGAGCCGAGGGTGGCCAGCCGCAGGGCCGGCCGCAGCACCGAACGCAGCTGCTGCCAGTTGGTGGTGAGCCCGCCGAAGAACAGCACCAGCACCAGAGCGCACTGGGCCAGCTGATCGGCCTGGGCCAGGCTGAGCAGGGGCGGCGGCTCCCCCGGCAGGCCTTCGAGACGATTGTCGCTGAGCAGGCCGAGTACCAGCACCAGCAGGATGCCGGGCAGGCGGATGCGGGCGGCGATGTCATCGAGCAGCACAGCCACCAGGAGCAGTGCCCCGAACACCGTCAGGAACAGAGCGAGGGTGGGACTCACGGGCTCAGGGCTGCGGCGGTGGTCCTAGCCTGCCGGGGCCGAGATTGCGCGTCATGGCTCCAGACACCTCCGCCAGCCCCGCCGCAGCGGCCCCCGCCCGGGCCGCCCTGAAGAAGGGTTCATTGGTGCGGGTGAACCGGGCCGCCTACCAGGGCAGCCTGGAGGCGGGAGCCAGCGATGCCGTGGCCCCCGATTACATCTTCGAAGGGCCGGGCGAGATCCTGCTGGTGAAGGGTGACTACGCGCAGCTGCGCTGGCGCCGGCCGGTGCCCGATGTGTGGCTGCGGCTCGATCAGCTGGAGGCCTTCCCGGACTGAGCAGCATCGGCAGGCATCGGCCTCAGCGCCGCAGCTGGCGGCAATGCTCCTGCAGGGCGGTGCGCCGCTGGCGCGCCTTGCGCAGCAGCTCGCGGCCGTCCCGCAGGTAGGAATCCACGTAGCCCATCGTGAAGCGCTCGAGGTCCACCAGGGCGTCCTTGAGCAGGGCCAGGCAGTGGTAGAGCTCCAGGCTGAGGTCCTGGGTGCCAGCGGGGCAGCTCTGGCTGCGGTAGAGGGTTTCCGCCTTCTGCAGCCGCGTCTGGCACTGCTCGAGGAAGCTGCAGAAGGCCTCCATCAGGGTGTCGTCGTAGGGATCGGCCGAGAGGGCGCGCAGCTGGCCGGCGAAAGGATTGATCACCTGTCCGAGCAGGCGGTCGACCGGCACAAACACCTGCTGCAGCCAGAGGGCGATCTCCTCCTCACTGGCGCTGGCCGGCGCTGAGCGACGGGAGCGGCGACCGGTGGCGCGCGCCGCAGCGGCCGGGGAGGTGGCGCTGGCCGAATGGCTGGCGGGATGACTGCTGGACGGGCTGGCATGGCGTTGATCGAAGCGGCGGCGGCGTTCGCTGTCGCCGAGCACCTCCCAGGCGGCGTTGAGGGCCAGGATCGTGGTGGCATCCCCGCCCGCATCGGGATGGTGCTGTTTCACCAGGGCGCGATAGGCGGCCTTGATCTCGGCACCGCTGGCCTGGGGGGAGACCCCGAGCACCCGATAGGGATCGCGGGACGACGACGACAAAGCCAACACGGGAGCAGCACGGCCTCCATCCTCCCCGAGGGGCGGCGGCTTCAGCCAACAAAAAACCCCGGCCAAGGCCGGGGCAGAGGGAGCAGCAGCCACAGGGGCCGATGCTGGAGAAGCCCGGGAGGAACGGGCGAAAGGGTGGTGTGTGACGAGTGTCCGGTCGAGGTGGCCGGCAACCGGAGGAGAACAGCAGTGGGCTCCAGGGTGTGTGAGGAGAGGAGCCCAGCCGCCGTCAGCTGACCGTGAGGATCAGAACTTGAAGGTGGTCTTGACGAGACCGCCGTAGGTGTCGTCCACACCATCGTTCTGCACCCAGAAGAAGGCGGGGGTCACGCTGATGTTGTCGGTGACCTGGAACTTGTACCAGAGTTCGTAGGCCAGGGTTTCTTGGCCGTTGGGCAGCCAGATGCCACCGGTGCAGTTGCCACCGAAGCGGGCGCACTTGCCCTTATCAGCAGAACCAGCACTACCGAGCGCCATGCCCAGGGCGTTGCCCTTCATGAAGGCGTCAGCCCACTGCAGGCCCACCATCCAGCTCCAGGCGTCGTCGTTGCCGTTGCGGAAGGGGTTGTCCTGATCGGAGAAGCCGAAGCCGGCGCTGATCGAGGGAGCCCAGCTGGCCGAGATGGGCGACCAGTAGCCGCTCAGGCCGAGGCTGTTGAAGTCGAAGCCACCGAAGTCGGTGTAGGTGTAGGCAAAGGCCGCACCCCAGTTGCTGCCGGCGTAGCCGAGCTGCACGGTGGCGGTCAGATCTTCACCAGCACCGATCTGGGAATCCTCGGAGGCACCCTCGTTGGAAACGTAGTTGGCGCTGATGCTGAAGCCGTCCTTCTGGTACCAGAGGCCGATACCGGCACCCAGGTTCAGGCTGTAGGAGGCGCGGGCACCGGCGTAGGTGAACAGGTCGAGGACCGTGTCAGCCGGGTAGGCGCTGGGCCACATGGCCAGCATGTCGTCCTGACGGACCTTGGCACCGACGGTGGCGGTGAAGTTCTCGCCGACGGGGAACTGGTAGAAGAGGCGGTTGATGCCGACGGTGTCAACACCGTTGCTATCCAGGGAATCTTCCTGGAAGGCCACTTCGAGGGCAGTGTTGCCGTTGCCGAACACCGAGTCACCGAAGTTACCGGAGCGCAGGGTGGTGCGCAGCAGGTCCTTGCCGGTGAAGCTGGTGTCAAAGTTCAGGCGAACATCATAGTTCACCGTCACGTTGTCGCCGTAGCCGGTGTTACCAGCGCCGCCGAGCACCATGGTGGCGATACCCTTCAGCTTGGTGGTGGTGGAGAACTGGTTGGCTTCCAGTTCACCCACGCGGGCCTCGAGGCCATCCACGCGGCCCTTGAGCACAGCCAGTTCCTTCTCGAACTCGGCCATCAGGCGCTTCAGCTCGTCGGTCACCTCGGTGACGCGGTCGAGGCAGGCGTTCAGCAGCGCCGCCGCTTCAAAGCGGGTCATGGCGCGGCCACCCTTGTAGGTGCCGTCGGGGTAGCCGGCCACGCAGCCGTAGCGCTCGATCAGGTTGCTCAGCGCCTGATAGGCCCAGTCGGTGGGCTGAACGTCGGAAAACTGGGAGATGCTGGTGACCTGCTCTTCAGCGGCGTACTGGTTGACGCCGGCCAGGTTCACATCAGCGGCTTGAGCGGCCACGGGGGCCATCAGGCCGAGGGCCGCGGGGGCCAGCAGCAGCTGCTGGAAGGGTTTCATGAATGTCCTCACAGGGATGGCGCAAGGCGCCGGCGCGATCATGGAGCCCAGCCCCCTTGCATCACGAGACCCCCTGGACCAGTCGCGCCGGTGACCAGGGCCTGTAGCCCAGAACACCGCGCTAACGGCGGGCGGCATGCGCGCGCCGCAGAGGTCGCCAAAACGATGCCCCCGACACCACGAGGGTGCCGGGGGCTCTCGCCGGGTCCGCGCTTGCCGCGAAACCGTTTGATCAGGGTTGAGGCGCCGTAATCAGCCGGCGTTCTCCGCGATCAGCAGACCCTTCATCGAACAACTGGAACTCACGGGCACCTCCTCCTTGGGGGATAACGCCAGCCGGCGGCGCCTGCGGCTGCCGGCCAGGCCGGTGCCACGCCACTGCTGACAAGACCCGCAAACTCTAGGGCGATCCGGCAGGTGGCGGGAGCCTGCAGCAGCGCTACCTACGCTCGGCCAACCGCAGGTTCCCGGCCGCCCGATGCCCTCCCCCAAGCGCCACTGGACCTTTCCCGCCCGCAGCCGCCGGGCGCGGTTGCGCCGGGCGCTGCACGGCGGCCTGGAGCAGCTGGTGGCCTGGTTCTCGATCCCCGGTGATCGGCCGGTGTTCGACCGGCGCCAGTTCCCCTGGATCGAGGCCGTGGAGGCCCGCTGGCCGGAGGTGCGCCGCGAGCTCGATGGCCTGATGGGCCAGCGTGAGGCGATGCCCAACTTCCAGGACATCCTGCGGGAGGTGGGCAGCATCCAGAAGGACGACCAGTGGAAGACGTTCTTCGTGAAGGGCGTGGGCATGGACTGCCGCGAGAACGCGCGGCGCTGCCCGGCGACGATGGAGGTGCTGGCGCTGATCCCCGGCTGCACCACCGCCTTCTTCTCGATCCTCTCTCCGGGGAAACACATCCCGCCCCATCGCGGCGCCTGGGCCGGCGTGCTGCGGCTGCATCTGGCGCTGCTGGTGCCGCAGCCGGCGGAGCGCTGCCGCATCCGCATCGCCGATGAAATGCACACCTGGCAGGAGGGGCGCTGCCTGGTGTTCGATGACACCTATAACCACCAGGTGTGGAACGACACCGATGGCTACCGGGTGGTGCTGTTCGTGGACTTCGAGCGGCCGCTGCGCTGGCCGCTGGCCGGCTTCAACCGCTGGCTGCTGAACCTGGCGGCCCTGGCACCCTTCCTGCGGGAAGCCAACACCCGCCAGCAGGCGGCGGAGCGCCGCCTCTGGGGCCTCAACGGTTGACCAGGCCCAGCATCCCCAATAGGCCCGCCGCCGCCATCAGCAGCAGCGGCGAGATCCGGCTGCGCAGCATCAGCACGCACACCAGCGCCGAGACGGCATAGGCCGGGGTGTCGTGGTCGGAGATGCGCAGGATCTTCAGGCCCACAGCAAACAGGATGCCCAGGGTGATCGGCCCCAGGCCCCGCTCAAAGGCCAGGCGCCAGGGGGAATCGCGCAGCCGGTTCCAGCTGAGGCTGGCCAGCAGCATCAGCAGCGTGGAGGGCAGCAGGATCGCCACCTCGGCGGCCAGGGCGCTGAGCAGCCCCCAGCCGGGACCCTCGTGGATGGCGGCCGCCATGCCCAGCAGCCCCACGATCATCGAGCTGGGGCCGGGGGCGGCTTCAGCGATGGCATAGAGATCGGCGAACTGGCGGGAGCTGAGCCAGCAGTACTGGTCCACCGCCAGATGGTGGTACTCGTTGAGCAGGGTGTTGCCGCCACCGAGGGAGAACAGCGAGAGGCTGAGGAAATCGCGCAGCACCGCCAGCAGGTTGCCCAGATCGCTCAGCGGCACGGCCTGACAGCTCGGCCCGTCCGTGGCAGCGGCAACAGCAGCAGCAGCGGCGGAAGCAGCAGAAGCAGCTGTGGCCGCCAATGGGAACAACACCAACACGGCTCAGGTCCGGGGGGAGCGGGGCCAGTACCAGGCCATCGCCACAGGCGCCAACACCAGCACCAGCGGCACCAGCCGCACGTGGAACACCGTCATCGCCAGAAAGCTCACCGCCGCCAGCAGCAGCGCCACCGGATCGCGGCTGTAGGCACCGGCGATCTTGAAGCCCATCGAGAGCGCCATCCCCGCCGAAGCGGTGACCACCCCGGCCAGCAGCAGATCCACCGCCGGCAGCTCGTGCAGTTCGAAGTAGGCGAGGCCGAACAGCAGCAACAGGCTGAAGGGCAGCAGCAGCATGCCGGCGAGGGCCGCCAGGGCACCGCTCCAGCCGTGGAAGCGGCTACCGATGTACACCGCCAGATTGATCTGATTAGGCCCCGGCAGCAGCCGCGCCACCGTGAGGCCGGTGAGAAAGGCCTGGGTATCGAGCCAGCGCCGCTGCTGCACCACGATCCGCTCGCTCCAGGCCGACAGACCACCGCCGAAGGAGGAGAGCGCCACCTGCTGCATGCCCAGAAACAGCTGCAGATGGCCCGGTGCTGCAGGGCTCGGCGGGGTTGGAGCAGGCGGCTGGGGCACGGGAGACGGCGGCGCCATCGGGCTCAGTTGTGCACGAAGTGGGGATCGGGCGGCAGCTCGCCGACCTCGTGATAGCGGGGGTCGAGGGGATCGGGAGCGCTGTAGGGCTTGGCAGCCTCCCAGTCGGCCTTGAAGATGCGCTCCAGGCGCTCCACCACCGCCGGCGCATCCACCTCGATGCCCAGTTCGCGGCGCACATCAAAGGCACTGCGATCGATGTTCATCGAGCCGGTCATCGCGGCACGACCATCCACCAGGATCAGCTTGGCGTGCAGCTTGAGCAGTTTCTGGCGGCGGATCTTGACGCCGAACAGCTCCATCACCCGCAGCGAGCTGAAGGTGTCGTACACATCCCAGTCGCTGAGGCCATGCTTGCCGCCGCAGAGCACCCGCACCTTCACGCCGCGCCCCCGCGCCGCCACGATGCGCTCCAGGATCACGGCATCCACAAACTTGGGGTGCTGAATCCAGAGCGTCTTGCGGGCGCTGTCGATCACCCGGGCCATCTGGCCGCGGCTGTGGGCACTGCTCCACACCAGGCCCACATCAAGGCGCGGCACGAAGAAGCGGCGATGCCAATCCGCTTCAAAGCCAGCCATCACCTCCGCCACCACCAGCGGGTCGTGGCTGATCACGCCGTAATCGCGCGTCTCAGTGAAATATTTCTCGGACAGATTGAAGGTGGCGATCAGGGCCATACAGCCATCGATCACCATCGATTTCTCATGGGTGACCGGAAAACTCTCGCTGGTCCACTGCACCTCGATGCCCCAGCCCTGCAGCAGCGCAAAGGACTCGTCGTTCCAGCGATCCCCGCCGGAGGTGTGGGGATTGAGCATCACCCGCACCTGCACCCCCCGCTCCCGGGCTCGGTGCAGGGCCTGCTGCACCGCGTCGCTCTCGAGCTTGAACTGCTTGAGCAGCAGCTGCTCGCGGGCCTGATCGATCAGCTCCACCACCGCCTGGCCGCCGTCATCGGGCATCACCAGCAGGCGCTGGTCGCCACCATCCCCGGACATGAACCGCTGATCAACGTGGAGATGTTTTAAGCGGGACGGTGCAGCGCTGACCAGCGGCGGGAACACACCGGCGCAGCAGGCCATCAAAAAGCTCCCGCAGGGAAGCCCTGGGGAGCAGAAGGCTCGGATGCATCCGGCGGATCCACTTCCCAGGCTGGCGGGCAACCCGGGGAGCGGAACCTGACGGAGGGATCAGAGGGCGTTGCCGCGAGGGAGAACTTCCTCAGGGAAGACGAAGTTTTCGTGCGGCTGGTCCGCAGGGGCCATCCAGGCGCGGAGGCCTTCGTTCAGAAGGATGTT
>CBFHOT010000072.1:0-11130 GCA_965657465.1 Cyanobacteriota bacterium
GGTTCCCTCGCGACCGGCATCGCGTCCCCCCTCACGGCGGCTGTCCCGGCCGCCACGGTCGCGGCTGTAGCCGCCGGCACCGGCGGCGGCACCGCTGCGTCCGGGACGCGCGGGTCCACGGCCCCCGGCTCCCGTCCGCTTGTCCGGACGGCGTTCAAATCGAGGGCTCATGGCAGGACCTTTGGTTATGGATCGATCTCCTCCAAGTGATCTAGCAGTTCGACCAACCGAGGGGGGTCGTGGAGGAAGAGCCAGCCGAGCAGGGTTTCAAAACCGGTGGCCTGGCCGTAGGCCGCCGCGTCGCCCTGGCGGGGGCCGCGCCCGGCCCGGTTGCGGCCGCGCCGCACCAGATCGAGCTCCGTCTCGCGCAGGAACGGCTCCAGGCGGGTCAGCGCCCGGGCCTGGGCATCGGCCTTCACCGCTGCCACCACCTGACGATGCAAATCCTGGGCCCGGCCTGGCAGGCGGCAGCGCTGCAGCCGCTGATGCAACTCCCACACGGCATCACCCAACCAGGCCAGCTGGAGTGGGCCGAGCTCACCCTGGGGCGGGCGTGGCAGCAGAGCCGTCAGCCAGAAGGAGGGGCCAGCGTCAGGCGGCGAGGCTGCCAAGGGCGGTGGCCAGATCGGGTTGCAGATGCAGGAACTCCTCGAGGCGCACCAGCTTCACCGTCTGCACCACACGGGCATTGCCCACCACCAGGAATTGCTGACCATCGCTGGTGCACTGCTTGGCCAGCTGCACCAGGGCACCCAGGCCAGAGGAATCGAGGAAGTCGATGTGGGAGAGATCGACCACCAGCGGCTGCCCGGGGCTGCGGTGGGCGGCGATGAACTCACCGAACTGCTTGTCGGAATAGGCATCCAGCTGGCCGGTGAACCGGAACAGCTGGCAATGGGCCTGCTGCTCGAATCCACCCCGCAGAGATACGGTCAAGCGCTGCAGATCGTTGATGGCCCCAGCCCCCAGTGCCGAACTGCGGCGAAGTGTAGGCAGCTCCAACGGGGCTGCAGCACCGGCAACAGAAATGCGCAATGTCAGCGTCCACGCATGGAACGCGCTGGGCGATCAGCGGCGCTCGGCCATCAGGGCCGTGAAGCGGGCGAAGTGGTGATCGGCGTCATGGGGCCCCGGGCTGGCCTCCGGGTGGTACTGCACGCCGAACACCGGCTGCTCCAGCATCGCCAGGGCCGCCACCGTGCGGTCGTTGAGGTTGCGATGGGTGATCGCCACCCGATCAGCCGGGAGGGAATCGGGATCGATGGCGAAGCCGTGGTTCTGGCTGGTGATCTCCACCTGGCCGGGGCTGCCGCAGGGGTGGTTGAGACCCCGGTGGCCGTAGCCGAGCTTGAAGGTGCTGCCGCCGAGGGCCAGCCCGAGGATCTGGTGCCCCAGGCAGATGCCGAACAGCGGCAGATCGGGCTGCTCCAGCAGCTGACGGGCGAGGGTGATGCCGCCGGTCACGGCCGCCGGGTCACCAGGGCCGTTGGAGAGGAACACGCCCTCGGGCTGGTGGGCGAGCACCTGCTCCAGGGTGGCGTCGGCCGGCAGCACGGTGACGCTGCAGCCATGGGCCACCAGCCGATCGAGGATGGCCCGCTTGATGCCGAAGTCGATCGCCACCACCCGATAGGGCCGCTCGGGGCGGTCCTGGATGCGGGCATCGAAGCTGGCGCTGCAGGGCGTGTCGCAGGTGTAGGGCTCGGCGGTGCTCACCTGGGCCGCCAGGTTGAGGCCCTCCATCGAGGGAGCGGAGCGCACCTGCTCAAGCAGGGCCTGGGGGCTGCTGCCGTCGGTGCTGATCGCCCCGTTGATGGCGCCACCCTCACGCAGATGCCGCACCAGGGCGCGGGTATCGACGCCGCGGATGCCGACGACGCCGTGCAGGCGCAACCAGGCTTCCAGATCGCCCTCGGCCCGCCAGTTGCTGGTGACCGGGGAGAGCTGGCGGGCGATCACGCCGCGCACGTGGGGGCGATCGGCCTCCTGATCGTGGGCGTTGACGCCGGTGTTGCCCAGCTCCGGATAGGTGAAGGTGACCAGCTGCCCGGCGTAGCTGGGGTCGGTCATGACCTCCTGATAGCCGGTCATGCCGGTGTTGAACACCACCTCACCGATGGCGGTGCCGGTGGCTCCGAAGGCCTCCCCCTGCAGCACCGTGCCATCGGCGAGCACCAGCAGGGCAGCGGTGGTCGGTGCGGGCACGGCAGCGATCTCAGAATGCCTCGATCATCCCCCAGCGGGGGCGGGCAGGGCGGTGCGCAGCGCCTCCAGACGCCCCCAGGCCCGGCCATCGGCCAGGGCGGCCGCCGCCTGGGTGCAACCGGCCGCGATCGAATCGACCACACCCGCGGCCCAGAGCACCAGGGCGGCATTGAGCGTCACCACCGCCTGCTGGGGCGCCGTTCCGCGGCCCTGCAGCACCGCCTCGAGGATGGCGCGGTTGGTGGCCAGGTCGCCACCGGCCAGGGCCGCATTGTCGGCAGGCTCCAGGCCGAGGCTGAGGGGATCGAGCGTTTCGGCGCGGACACTGCCGCCTTCCACCAGGCGCAGCTGGTTGCTGCCCTGCAGCGAGGCCTCGTCGAGACCGCCGGCCCCATGCACCACCACGGCCCGCCTCAGCCCCAGGCGCGCCAGGGCATCCGCCATCGGATCGAGCAGTTCGGGGCGCGCCACCCCGAGCACCTGGGCTTCAGGCTGCAGCGGGTTGACCAACGGCCCGAGCAGATTGAACACGGTGCGGATCCCCAGGCTGCGGCGCAGCGGAGCCAGGCCCACCAGGGCCGGATGCCAGCCGGGGGCGAACAGGAAGGTGACGCCGGTAGCGGGCAGGGCGGCCACAACGGCAGCCTGGGGCGCCTGCAGATGAATGCCCAGCGCCTCCAGCACGTCGGCGGAGCCCACGCGGCCGCTGGCGCTGCGGTTGCCGTGCTTGGCCACATGGGCCCCGCAGGCGGCGGCCACAAAGGCCACGGCGGTGGAGATGTTGAAGCTGTCGGCGCCATCGCCGCCGGTGCCGCAGGTATCCACCAGCGGCAGATTGGGACGTGCACCGGGCAGCGGACAGGCCTGGCGCAACACGGCGGCCATCGCCGCCAGCTCCTCGCCGCTCACCCCCTTGGCCCGCAGGGCCGCCAGCAGGGCACCCGTGACCACCGGGGGCACCTGCTCCGCCAGCCAGGCCTGCATCAGGGCTGTGGCCTGGGCGCCGCTGAGGTCCTCCCCCCGCAGCAGCTGCTCCAGCAGCGACGGCAACGCCAGGGTTGCGGGACTGACGGTGGAATCCGAGGACAGGGCGGCCATGGCGGAGCGGAGGTTGGGCGCGTGCGGCGGGCGCCGGCAGCGTCACCCGTCGGGCGCCATTCAACCGCGCTTGGCCGGCGAGCGAGGCCGTGGCAGCAGCCAACTCCAACCAGACAGCAGCACGTGCAGAGCGGCAGCGTCGTCCCGCTGCCGCCGCCGCGCGGTTCCGCCACAAAAAAGCCCGGTGCCGAAGCGCCGGGCCGGGAGATGGGGACAACCTCATGATCACCCGATTTCCAGCCGAATGGGACACTCCGCAATCCGGCCACCAGCGGTGCGTTGCGGCTGCTGGCGAAAGCCCAGTGGCGGCAGGCCGATGGATGCGGATTGATCAGCACTGCTGATCGCAGCCCCCAGCAAGGCCGACACAGTTCTTCGGGATGAGCGCGTCGCCAGCGGGGGTGGTACGGCCTCAGCTGCCCTGATCGGCGGTGTCGAAGCTGGAGCCCACCGCCTCCTGCGCACCCTGACCGGGGCGGAAGCCACCGGCCCAGATCGCCCGCGTGCGGCTGTGCAGCGCCTCGCGATCGAGGCCCCAGAGCCGCAGCACCTTCTCGAGATCGTCCTGCAGGTCGCGGGCGCCGGGGAAGCCCTGGTAGCGCATCAGCAGGCGAGCCAGATCCACCAGCTGCTCATCGGCCGGGGTCTCGGCCGCCAGCAGGCCGTTCACCACCTCCCGGTCGAGGGCATGCAGCGGATGGCTCTGCTCCGCCGGTGCCGTGGATCCAGACGATGCAGGGTCAGCGGGCGGGGCCATGGGGCTTCGGGCAGCGCGGACGCCGTCGCGACGGCAATCCTTAGGTTGGGCCCATCTTCGTGCTGATGGCGTGGGTGCGTTCCGGCCCGACCTGATCCGGCGTTACCTGCGGCCGCACCGGCGCACGGTGCTGCTGGGCATGGCGGCTCTGCTGGTGGTCAACCTGCTGAGCGTGGCGATCCCGCTGCTGGTGCGGCGCGTGATCGATGACCTCCAGGACGGCTTCGAGCTGCGCGATGTGCTGGCCCAGGCGGCGCTGATCGGCGCCCTGGCCAGCGTGATGGCCGGCGTGCGTCTGATCTCGCGGATGCTCGTGTTCGGGGTGGGCCGCCAGGTGGAGGCCGACCTCAAGCAGCAGATCTTCGATCACCTGCTGCGGCAGGAGCCGGGCTGGGTGCAGACCACCGGCAGCGGTGAGGTGATCAGCCGCGCCACCAGCGACGTGGAGAACGTGCGCCGGCTGCTCGGCTTCGCCGTGCTCAGCCTCACCAACACGGCCCTGGCCTATGCCCTCACCCTGCCGGCGATGCTGGCGATCGACCCCTGGCTGAGCCTGGCGGCGGTGGGCCTCTACCCGCTGATGCTGATGGTGGTGCGCCTGTTCGGCGGCCGGATGATGCGCCAGCAGCGCCGCCAGCAGGAAGCCCTGGCCGGCCTCAGCGACCTGATCCAGGAAGACCTCTCCGGCATCAGCGCCATCAAGATCTACGGCCAGGAGAGCACGGAGCAGGCGGCCTTCGAGGGCCGCAACCGCACCTACCGCGACGCCGCCCTCGGGCTGGCCCGCACCCGCAGCACGCTGTTTCCGCTGCTGGAGGGCATCTCCTCGATCAGCCTGCTGCTGCTGCTCGCCCTCGGCAGCGGCCAGCTGGCGAGTGGCCGCCTCTCAATCGGCGACCTGGTGGCCCTGATCCTCTACGTGGAGCGGCTGGTGTTCCCCACCGCACTGCTGGGCTTCACGCTCAACACCTTCCAGACCGGTCAGGTGAGCCTGGAACGGGTGGAGCAGCTGCTGCTGCGCCGGCCGCTGATCGAATCGCCGGCCGAACCCCTGTCGCCGCCACTGCGGCCCCGCGGCGCCATCGAAGCGCGCGGGCTGACGGTGCGCTACGCCGGCGCCCCGCGGCCGGCACTGGTGGATGTGAGCTTCCGCCTGGCGCCGGGTGAGCTGGTGGCCGTGGTGGGGCCGGTGGGCTGCGGCAAGACCACCCTGGCCCGGGCCCTGGGCCGTATGGTCGAGATCGACCCCGGTCAACTGTTCCTGGACGGTGTCGATGTGACCCGGCTGCGGCTCACCGACCTGCGCCGCCAGGTGGCTCTGGTTCCCCAGGAGGGCTACCTGTTCACGGCCAGCCTGGAGGACAACCTGCGTTACGGCGACCCCGAGGCGCCGCGCCCGCGGGTGGAGCAGGCGGCCGCTGAGGCCAGGCTGGAGGGGGATATCAAGGGCTTCCCCGACGGCTACGACACCCTGGTGGGCGAGCGGGGCATCACCCTCAGCGGCGGCCAGCGCCAGCGCACGGCCCTCGGCCGGGCCCTGCTGCTCGATGCACCGCTGCTGGTGCTCGATGACGCCCTGGCCAGCGTCGACAACACCACGGCGGCTGGCATCCTGCGGACGATCCGCGGCCAGGGCAGCAGCGGCCGCACGGTGCTGATGATCAGCCACCAGCTCTCGGCCGCCGCCGCCTGCGACCGCGTGCTGGTGATGGAGGAGGGCCGTCTGGTGCAGCAGGGCCATCACCGGGAGCTGCTCGAGCAGCCGGGTACCTACCGGCGCCTCTGGGCGCGGGAGCAGGCCAGCGAACAGCTGCGGGCCGCCGGCTGATCGTGTGCGGCTGCGGGCCGCGCGGGCCGTGTTGCCGGCTGTTGCAGAGAGCAGACAGCGAAGGCGGCCGTGGCTGTGATGGAAGCGGCAGCCGCCCGCTCGCGATTCATGGCCCCCAGCACCTCTCCGCTGGCCGCGCAGGCCTACAACCTGCGCTGCACCCTGAGCTTCGGCGACATCTACGCCCAGATCCTGGTGTGGATGGTGGTGATCTTCGTCAGCCTGGCGGCCGGCCTGGCCCTGATGGGCACCAGCAAACCCGTGCTGGCCCTGGTGGGTGTCGGCCTGATCCTGGTGCTGTCGTTGCCGTTCCTGCTGTTCGCCTTCACCACCACCCTGCTCAATCACATCGCCCTTGAGCCCCGCAGCGCCGCTGAGGGCGATCCAGCCTGATTAGGCTCCGCCCAGACAAGGGCCAGCAGCGTGTTCGGACTGTTTCAGGGGGTCTTTCGCGGCGCCGCGGGAGGCGGCGATGGAGCCGGTGAGCAGCCCGGCGGCAGCACCGCAGCCGCGGCGGGCAGCGCCGGGCCGCTCCATGCGGTGCTGGGCACGCCGATCCATCTGCAGCCCGGCCCTGGCCAGGCGGAAGCCCAGTTCGGCTGCGGCTGCTTCTGGGGCGCGGAGAAGGGTTTCTGGCGTCTGCCCGGTGTGATCAGCACGGCCGTGGGCTATGCCGGCGGCCGCCTCGACGACCCCAGCTATGAGCAGGTGTGCTCAGGTCGCACCGGCCATGCCGAGGTGGTGCGGGTGGTGTGGGACACCAGCCAGGTCGACTTCAGCGACCTGCTCAAGCTGTTCTGGGAATGCCACGACCCCACCCAGGGCGACCGGCAGGGCAATGACCGCGGCAGCCAGTATCGCTCCGCCATCTACGTAGACACCCCCGAGCTGCAGCAGCAGGCGCAGGCCAGCCGCGAGGCCTACCAGAGCCTGCTCAGCAGCGCCGGCTACGGAGCGATCACCACCGAGATCAGCAGCGGCCAGCGCTTCTGGTTCGCCGAGACCTACCACCAGCAGTACCTGGCCAAGCCCGGCAGCCGCCCCTACTGCTCGGCCCAGCCCAGCGGCCAGCGCCTGGGCGACTTCGCCGGCGCCAGCTACCGCCTCGATCCCCGGGTGTGGGACTTCTTCGACTGGTCGGTGAGCCACTGCGTGCTGCGCGGCGACAATGCGCCGATCCGCCTGAGCTGAGCCATGGCGCCGCTGGCTGTTCCCCAGGCTCTGCTGCTGGCGATGACGCTGCTCAGCCAGCACTCGCCCTGGTGGGAGCACTACGAGGAGCGCGACAGCTTCCTCTGCCCCCGGCTGGGCCGGGTGCAGCTGGAGCGCAACGACTCGCAGGCCTCCCTGATCAGCCGCGGCTACCGCAGCACGGTGTTCCGTGAGGAGTCGCCGCTGCCGGGCATCCGCTACAGCGGCGAGCGCATGACCCTGATTCTGATGGGGGATCTGCTGACGATCCGCCAGGGTCCCTCCTCGATCGACTGCACCCGCACCGAACGGGTCTGACCGCCATGAATCCGCTGCCCGATCGCGTCGTTCTGGTGGGACTGCTGGCCACCATCGGCCTCTGCTTCGCCCTGGTGCTCTGGAGCGTGAAACTGCAGCCGCGCCCCGAGCCCGATCTGCAGTGGCGCGAGCCGAAGCCCTGGCGCGATGGAGCCTCGGCCCAGAGCGATTCCTGGCAATCTGGGCGCCAGTTGATCGCGGTGGCGCCGTCGCTGCCCTGAGGCCCCTGGCAGATCCAACGCCCCCCCAGGCCGGCCCGGACGGCCCGCGCCAGCTGCATCCCCTGCCCCGGGGGCTGGTGGAGCTCTACGGGCTGCTGGCGGTGCTGGTGGTGCTGGTGCCGGAGTGGATGGCCGGCGGAGCCCTGCAGGGATTCCGCAGTCAGCGACGGGGTGAACCGCTGCCCCCCAGCGGCGGCGCCTGGCAGCGGCTGCCCGAACTGCGCCTGGCCAGCCTGGAGCTGGCCGACCTGCGGCAGCTGGCCCGGCAGCTGCACCTGCCCGGCTATGCAGGCCTGAACCGTGAGCGACTGACAGCCCGCCTGCTGCGCCGGCTGAGGGGGCGCAAAGCGCTGTGATAACTTCCTTTTGCCGGGTTCGCCCGGGGCGTAGCGCAGCTTGGTAGCGCACCACTTTGGGGTAGTGGGGGTCGTGGGTTCAAATCCCGCCGCTCCGATTTCAGAACCGAACCCTTCAAGATCCATCAGCCGGCTTCCCCAGCCGGCTTTTTTGTGTCTGTGGGCCAACCTGGTTCGACCCCTCAGGGATTGAGGCGGGTCTGCACGCCCAGACGCCGCAGCCAGCGGTTGACGCGGCGCCGCAGCCGCGGCGGCACCTCCTGCAGCAGCGAGCCGAGTTCGTGGGCCGCCAGGCGGTGCATCTCGCGGGCATCCACATGCCAGAGCGCCTCCGCTTCGCGGATCAGGCGGGCCCAGGTGCGCGTGACCTGCCAGCGCAACAGTCGACGGCGCAGGGCATCGCCGCCCGGATGCAGCTGACTGTGACCCTGGCCTGCCATTGGCGCACCACGGCGTCACCTCAAGGCTGCAGCGCCGGGAGCACGGCGTCAGCAAGGTGCGGTTGGGCTTCAGCAAGCGAAAGGCAATCGAAAGCCCCCGCTTGCCGGCCGTTGTGCCGGGCTCAGGCGGCATCCACCGGCTGCACGGGGAAGGGCAGGGCCTGGGCTTCGCGCTCGCTCAGCCGGCGCGTCCAGGCCCCTGGCACCGGATCGTTCCAGCGGAAGCCGGCCTCCTTGGCGCGATGGCGCTCGGCGTAGGAGAGACGGGCGCGGAACAGCAGCCGCGGCTCGCGGGCGGCCAGCAGCAGCGCCTCCAGATCGTCGCAGCGCTCCAGCACCTGGGCCAGGTAGGTGCAATCGGTGAGGGCCCGGTGGGCGGCCCACACCGGCACGCCGTAGGCCAGGGAGAGATCACGCACCGAGGGATTGCTGCGCAGATGCCGCTCCGGCGGCCAGCGGATGTCCTCCATCGAGCAGATCCAGGGCTTGTCGATCGCCGGCAGCGGCTCGATGCCGAACCACTGGCGATCGAAGGCGGCGTTATGGGCCAGCACGGCATCACAGGCGTCGAGCAGCTCCTCGAAGCAGCGCAGGCCGCTGCGCCAGGGCTGGGGCAGACGGGTGACGGCGGCGGGAATGCCGTTGACGTGCTCCGCCGCATTGGTGTCCACCGGTATCAGGAAGGACACCTGAGCGAGCACGGCGCGGTGGGCCACATCAAACAGAATCGCCCCCACCTCCAGGCAGCGACCGGAGGCGGGATCGAGGCCGGTGGTCTCGGTGTCGACAATCAGCAGGCTGGCTGGGCAGCCCGCCGCCATGGCGCTGGCCGGGGCCGCTGCTGGGGCTATTGCTGGGGCGGCGGCGATCACGGGCATCGGTTCCTGTGCCTCCAGCTGGGGCGCTGGCTCCGCCGCAGCAACGGCTGCCGGCTGCTCAAGGGATCCCGGCTGCTCAGGAGATGGGAGCGGATCAGCGGATGAGAGCTGTTCAGCGGCAGCGGGCTGCTCGGGGGACCGGGGCGGAGCTGGGGCATCGGCGGGCGGCGCTGGGACGGGCTCTACGGCCGGCAAGACCCCCGGCACTGCTGGCGCTGCTGCTGCTGGCGCTCGGCGGCGAGCGGAGCGGCCCTGCCGCGAGGGGGGCTCCAGGGCAACGGGGGGCGGCAGCGCGAGGCCGGCATCAGCCCCAGACTGAACAGCACCGCCGCCCGCCTGGCGATCCATCTCCGCCAGCAGCCCCAGCAGATCGGTCTGCTGCCAGGGGCTGGTGGGCTCCGGAGAAGACGCGCTCACGGACGGGGCTGCAGGCACAGTGACCATCGTCCCAGTTGATGCAAGCCGCACAGCCCCGACCGGGCCCGGCCTAGGTTGACCAGCCTGACTTCGACGCCCATGGGCCTGGCCGCCGGTGATCGCGCTCCCCTGATCTGCCTGACCGATCAGAATGGCGTGGAACGCCGCAGCGATGGCCTGCAGGGCCGCTCCCTGGTGTTGTTCTTCTACCCAAAGGACGACACCCCGGGCTGCACCGCTGAGACCTGCGCCTTCCGCGACAGCTACGCCGATCTGCAGGCCCTGGGCGCGGAGGTGTGGGGGGTGAGCGGCGACGATGCCGCCAGCCACCAACGCTTCGCCAGCCGCCACCAGCTGCCCTACCCCCTGCTGGTGGACCACGGCAATGCCCTACGCCGCGCCTTCGGTGTGCCAAGCGTGCTGGGGCTGCTGCCGGGCCGCGTGACCTATGTGATCGATGGCGATGGCGTGATCCGCCATGTGTTCAACAACCTGCTGGACGGTGCCAGCCATCGCCGTGAGGCGCTGACAGCACTGCAGCAGCTGCAGGCCGGAGCCTGAGCGGGGCGACGCGATGGCCCCCTGGCGCCAGGCCGACGACCTCTGGCTGCTGGATCCACCGCAGCCCGCCTGCGGCCTGATCGAATTCATCGGCGGCAGCTATCTGGCCGCGACACCGCAGCTCAGCTACCGGCGGCTGCTGGAGGCCCTGGGCCGGCTGGGATGGCGGATCCACGCCTGGAGCTACGTGCCCGGGTTCGATCACCAGCAGCAGGCCAATGCCGCCTGGCGTCGGTTCCGCAGCGCCAGATCCTCGGACCTGCAGCCGCTGCGGCTGGGGCACAGCCTGGGCTGCAAGCTGCAGTTGCTCGCCCCCGATGGCGGTCGCGGCTGCAGTGGGCTTGTGGCGCTGAGCTTCAACAATTTCTCAGCGGAACGCTCCGTGCCGCTGTTGGCCGAACTGGGGCAGCAGCTCAACTTCCGCAGCGAATTCAGCCCCTCACCCCAGGAAACGCTGCAGCAGGTGGAACGCAGCTACCGCCAGCCGAGGAATCTGCTGGTGCGCTTCAGCAGCGACCAGCTCGACCAGAGCGGCCGGCTGCTGGGGGTTCTGCAGCAGCGCCCCGATGACCGCAGCAGCCTGCTGGAGCAGCCGGGAGACCATCTCACCCCAGCCAGTGGCGGCCTGCGGCGTCAGTGGCTGGGCGACTGGGCCGACGATCCCGGCCGGCGTGAGGCGATCGAGGGGCTGGCCGCCAACATTCACCGCTGGGGCCTGGCAGCACCCGATCGCTAAGGCCCGATGCCAGAGCAGCCGGGGAGTGGTGGATCGCGTACCCTGCCGGCAGACCCAGCTGGTGTACTCGTTGCCGCGGCAAACTGCCACACCAAAAAGCTGGGTGCGGGTTGCCGCCTCCACC
>CBFHOT010000073.1:0-11019 GCA_965657465.1 Cyanobacteriota bacterium
CACCAGATCGGGCAGGTAAGTGGCGGTCTTGGCGACCTGGATCGCGCTGCTCATGCGGTGAACCTGCAGGAACGGGTTGGAGAGAACTGGCCGGTGACGACGACCGCAGCTGGCAGGGGCCAGACAGCTCCGGGCTACCCCCCGGAGCACCCCACGCGAGATGACGAGGCCGCCCACGCGAACAGCCGCCCCTCCACCGGAGGAACGGCTGCCCGCACGGGAGCGCCTAACGAACTCGCTTCAGGGCTGCAGGCGTCGACAACAAGGAGCGGATCCGCTTCCAGGCCAATGAACCATCATACATTGTGAAGCGGCAGGCGGAACAGCCGGGCGGCGTTGGCGCTGCTGGTATGGGCCACCTCCTCCAGGCTCTGCTGCCGCAGCTCCGCCACCCGCTCGGCCACCGCCGCCACAAAGGCCGGCTCATTGCGCTTGCCGCGACGCGGCACCGGCGCCAGGAACGGGCAGTCGGTCTCCACCAGATAGCGATCCGCCGGCACCAGCTGAGCGCAGGCGTGGGTATCGGTGGCCTTGGGGAAGGTGACGTTGCCGCTGAAGCTGATGAACATCCCCAGCTCGAGGAACGCCGCCATCTCCTCAGGCGTGCCACTCCAGCAGTGCATCACGCCGCGGGGGCAGGCGCCGCGCCCGGCCCGCTGCCGCAACTCGGCCAGCATCGGCTCAGCGGCATCACGGCAGTGGATGATCACCGGCCGATCGAGCTCCACCGCCAGGTCCAGCTGGGGCCGGAGCATGGCCAGCTGCTGCTCCAGGTTCTTGTCGCGGTAGAGATCGAGCCCCAGCTCGCCGATCGCCACCACCCGCGGATCATCCAGCGCGGCCTGGCGCAGCACCGCGGGTGTGTCGGCCTGCCAGTGCTCGGTGTCGAGCGGATGCACGCCCACCGAATAGCGCATCTCCGGGAAACGATCGGCCAGGGCGCGGATCGCCGGGATCTCCGAGGGCTCGACGCAGGCATGCACCAGGGCGCGGACGCCCGCCTCACGCCAGCGCTGGGACACCTCCTCCAGGTCGTCGTCGAAATTGCGGAAGACGATGTGGCAGTGGCTGTCCACCAGGGGGGGCAGCGCTGACTCAGGGGCGACGGCAGAAGCGGTCGCCGGCGCTGCGGCGGGGACGGAGCTGGGGGCCATGGGCGATGGACGGGGGTCAGCGGAGCGTCACAACGAGCCGATCAAGCGGCCTGAGGCCAAGCCTGCCGGACCAGCGCTGCCGCTGGGGCTCGCCTGCAGCAGAAAGCCCGTGCTGGCATGCGCCGACACGGGCCTGATCGGACCACATGACCCAAGCCATGCCGACCGCGTGCGTTGGGTCGCAGGCATCGGCCGCCTCGGACGCCCCTTGGATCCACTCCAGTGGGCTGATCCAAGGGGCCGCTGAATCAGACGGCGGCGGGCTCGATGGCCTGCTTGACAGCGGCGCTGAGGCGCGACTTCTGATGAGCGCCGGTGTTGCGGTGCATGGCACCGACCTTGACGGCCTTGTCGATCTTGCTGAAGGCAGCGCTCAGGCTGGTCTGCACAGCGGCCTTGGCGGCATCACCGGGCTCCTGGCGATAGGCGGTGCAGGCCGTGAAGCAGCGCTTCATCAGGGTGCGCAGCGCCGACTTGTAGGAGCGGTTGCGAAGGCGGTTGCGCTCGGCGATCTCGATACGCTTCTTCGACGACTTGTTATTGGCCACAGGCGGACAGGCGCTGGTTCGGCAAACAACGATCCTAGCGTCAAGGCCCACCCCCCTTCCCGCCTAGCCTCAGGGTCCGCAACGATCCCTCGCCCCTCCGCCGTGGTTGTCACGCCCGCCACCAGCCCGATCGCCGTTCTGCGGGATGCCGGCGACGCTGCCACGCGCCTCACCGCCATCGCCGAACGCACCGGCGGCAGCCAGATGCAGGCCGCTGCGCAGGCCGTCGACGCCATCATCGAGCAGGTGCGTCAGCACGG
This sequence comes from Cyanobacteriota bacterium, assembly GCA_965657465.1. GTDB lineage: Bacteria > Cyanobacteriota > Cyanobacteriia > PCC-6307 > Cyanobiaceae > NIES-981. The sequence continues at coordinate 1,963 of CBFHOT010000073.1, forward strand.
CGACGAGGCGCTGCTGCAGCTGAGCGAACGCTTCGATGGCATCCGCCCCGAGCCGCTGCGCATCCCCGCCTCCCGGCTGGCGGCGGCCTGGGAGTCCACGGCCCCGCAGCTGCGCCAGGCCCTGGAGCTGGCCCACGAGCGGATCCTGGCCTTCCATCAGCGCCAGACGCCGCAGGATCTGGCGATCAGCGGCCCCCATGGCGAACTGCTGGGCCGCCGCTGGCGTCCGGTGGAACGGGCCGGCCTCTACGTGCCGGGCGGCCGGGCCGCCTACCCCAGCACGGTGCTGATGAACGCAGTGCCCGCCAAGGTGGCGGGCGTGCAGCGGCTGGTGATGGTCACGCCACCCGGCCCCGAGGGCGAACCCAACCCCACGGTGCTGGCGGCCGCCCACCTGGCAGGAGTGGAGGAGATCTACCGGGTCGGCGGCGCCCAGGCGATCGCCGCCCTGGCCTATGGCACCGCCTCGATCCCGCGGGTGGATGTGATCAGCGGCCCCGGCAACCTCTACGTGACCCTGGCCAAAAAGGCCGTCTACGGGCGGGTTTCGATCGACTCCCTGGCCGGCCCCAGCGAGGTGCTGGTGATCGCCGACCACACCGCCCGGGCCGATCAGGTGGCCGCCGACCTGCTGGCCCAGGCCGAACACGATCCGCTGGCCGCCGCGATCCTGCTCACCACCAGCGCCGAGCTGGCCAACGCCATGCCGGCAGCACTGGAGGAGCAGCTGGCCGGCCATCCGCGGGCCGAGATCACCCGCGCGGCCCTGCGCGATTGGGGGCTGATCGTCGTCTGCGACGACCTCCACCAGGCCGCGGCCCTCAGCGATCGCTTCGCGCCGGAGCACCTGGAGCTGCTGGTGGAGGATCCCGCCACCCTGGCGGAGCAGATCCAGCACGCCGGGGCGATCTTCATGGGTCCCTGGTCGCCGGAGGCGGTGGGCGACTACCTGGCCGGTCCCAATCACACCCTGCCCACCAGCGGCACCGCCCGCTTCGCCGGCGCCCTGAGTGTGGAGACCTTCCTGCGGCACACCTCGCTGATCGGCTTCAACCGGGCCGCCCTGGAGGCCACCGGGCCAGCGGTGGTCACCCTGGCCGAGAGCGAGGGGCTGCACAGCCACGCCGAGTCAGTGCGGCGCCGGCTGCAGGGCTGAAGCCGGCGTCCCAGCCGGCCGCCGGAGCTGACAGCCAGGCGCGAGATCATCAGCATGGCCCCATCCCCTGCGGGGCCTCAGCCCCGGCGACAGCCTTGCGCTCTCTCCTCGGCCGCAGTCGGCGGCGCCGCGGCCCCAGTCAGCAGCGCAGCGGTCACCACAGCCGCCGCCAGCCTTGGACGGGCGCGGGGCGGATCGGGGCGGCGCTGGGCTGGCTGGCGATGGCTGCCGGCCTGCATGGGCCGGGGGTGGCGCTCGCTCAACCCCTGAGCCGCGGCCCGGCCCCAAGCACCGAGCTGCCCCAGGCGCTACGCCACAGCCGCTGGCAACTGCGGCAGCTGCAGTCGATGGACGACGCCCAGGCCGTGCGGCGGCCTGGCAACCCCAGCACCTACACCCTGGAGCTGGCGGACGACGGCACGGCGCGGCTGCAGCTCGACTGCAACCGGCTGCGGGGCCGCTGGCAGGCCAGCAGCGGAGCAGCAACCAGCGATGGCATCGGGAGTGGCAGCAGCGGCAGCTTCCGCTTCGGCCCCCTGGCCAGCACCCGCGCGGCCTGCGCTCCGGGCAGCCTCGAGCCCGCGCTGCAGCGGGATCTGCCCGCGGTGCGGGGCTACAGCCTGCAGGACGGGCAGCTGACACTCAGCCTGATGGCAGACGGTGGCCTCCTGCTCTGGGAACCGCTGGGAGGCTTTGAGGCCCAGCCGGATGGAGCGGTGGAGGTGCTGCTGCAGCGGGAGTTCAGCGGCGGCGACCTGCCGGTGCGCTACGTGCTGGGCCGGGCCGACCTCAACGGCGACGGCCGACTGGAGGTGGCGGTGCTGCTGATGGGTCCCCGCACCTGCGGCAGCGGCGGCTGCACCCTGTTGCTGCTGCAGGAGCGCAAGGGACAGCTGCAACAGCTGGCACGGCTGCCGATCAGCCGGCTGCCGCTGCTGCTGGCGGAGGCGCCGGCGAGCGGTGGCTGGCACGACCTCTGGCAGCACCAGTCGGGCGGTGGTGCCGGGCCCAGCTGGGTGCGACTGCGCTTCGACGGCCACACCTACCGGCCGCAGGAGCGGATCGAGGGCTGGGCGCTGCCGGCGGCGCCGGTGGTGGTGATGCTGGGGGGCAATCCGCAGTACAGCGACGGGGTGGAGCTGCAACGGGTGGAGCCCTGAGAGCGAGGGCCGGCAACGCGGCCGGAGCCGCCGCCTGCCGGATCGGCTGAACCTCCATAGCCTGCAACCAGACCACCCGGCCCCCGGGCCGCCGTTCCATGGCTTCGCCGTCCCTGACGCCCGTGCGCTCGCCGCTGGATCTGCTGCGCCGCACACCGGCCCTGGTGCTGGCGATGGCCGTGCTGGGCGGCGGCCTGACCCTGGCGGCCGCGGTGGCGGTGAAGGGGCTGCGCAGCGCCAACGACACAATTACCGTGACGGGCTCGAGCACCGAGCGCATCCGCAGCGACTTCGCGGACTGGACCGTGGTGGTGGTGGCCAGCGGCGCCAGCCAGCAGGAGGCCTATCAGGCGCTGCAACCGGCGCTGCAGCGCACCACCGCCTTCCTCAGAGAGCAAGGCATCCCGGCCGCCGCGATCAGCAGCGGCAGCGTCAAGACCGAACAGCAGCAGGTGCGCGATCCCCGCACCGGTGAACTGCGCAGCACCAGCTGGAACGCCTCCCAGGCCGTGAAGGTGAGCAGCAGCGACGTGGCAAAGGTGCAGGCGGTGGCTGCCGCCATCGCCTCCCTGATCGGCCAGGGGGTGCCCCTCACCATCGAGGAGCCGGCCTACACCTACACCAAGCTGGCGGAGAAACGGGTGGACATGCTGGCCAAGGCCACCCGCGATGCCCGCCAACGGGCGGTGGCGATCGCGCGGGAAGCCGGCTCGGGCATCGGCGCCATCACCAACGCCGACACCGGCACCTTCCAGATCACCGTGCCCAACTCCACCGAGATGGGCAGCTACGGCTCCTACGACACCAGCACGATCGACAAGGACATCACGGCGGTGATGGGCGTGACGTTCCGGGTGCAGTGATCAGGCCGGGTGCCGTGACCGGAGCAGGGTGGCTCAGCGCTTCACCAGATCGCGCACGCCGGCGACACCATCGACGATCTCACCCACCAGCACCTGGTCGGTGATGTTGACGAACAGGCCGTTCTCCAGCACGCCGGGCAGGTTGTTGATGTGCTTCTCCAGGCTCACCGGATCGCTGATGCCACCGCCGAATTTCACATCGAGCACCAGGTTGCCCTGATCGGTCACCACCGGGCCGGCCTTTTTGACGGCCATGCGCAGCTGGGCGTCACCCCCCATCTCCTTGAGCTGGCCCTGCACCTGGCGCCAGGCCCCGGGCAGCACCTCCACCGGCAGCAGGAAGCCGAGGTTGAGGGTGTCCACCAGCTTGGTGGAATCCACCACCACCACGAAGCGCTCGGCGCGCACAGCCACGAGCTTCTCCTGCACGTGGCAGGCGCCGCCGCCCTTGATCAGCTGGAAGGAGGGATCGACCTCATCGGCGCCGTCGATCGCCAGATCGATGCGGCTGACGGCATTGAGGCTCTGCAGGGGGATGCCGAGCTCCGCGGCCAGCACTTCACCCTGGAAGGAGGTGGTGACCCCGACGATGTCGGTGAGCTCGCCGCTCTTCAGCCTGGCGCCGAGGGCCTGGATCATCAGGGCTGCGGTGGAGCCGGAGCCCAGCCCCACCACCATGCCGCTCTGGATCTGCTCGGTGGCGGCTGCCGCCACCGCCTGCTTCATCTGATCCTGCAGATCCGCCATGCCTCGGGTCATCGGTGGCCAGCGACCGTAGCAAGGGTGCTCAGGCGCGGGGCAGGGGCGCCGGGCGAATCGACAGGTGCAGCTCCCGCTGGCCGCGGATCACGGTGAGCGGCAGTGGCTGCCCCACCGCCGAACGCTCCACCTGCTGCAGCAGGGCCGCCGGATCAGGCACCGGCAGCTCGGCCACCGCCACCACCAGGTCGCCGCGGCGCAGGCCGGCGGCCTCGGCCGGGCTGTCCTCCAGCACCCGCTGCACCAGGGCCCCGTCGCGCTCCGGCAGCTGCAGCAGGGCATCCGGATCGCGGTTGTTCTCCCGGGCGCGGCGGGCCGTGAGCGGCACCAGCTGCAGGCCGAGATAGGGATGCACCACCTCGCCGCCACTGGCCAGCTGATCGGCGACATGCCGCGCCAGGTTGATCGGGATGGCAAAACCCAGGCCCGCGCCAGGCCCCGAGCGCACCAGGGTGTTGATGCCGATCACCTGGCCGGCGGCATTGATCAGCGGTCCGCCGGAGTTGCCCGGGTTGATGGCGGCGTCGGTCTGGATCAGGTCGAGACGCTTATCGGCGAAGCCAAGGCTGTTGATGTCGCGATGCAGGCTGCTGACGATCCCCAGGGTGACGGTGCGCTCCAGGCCGTAGGGGCTGCCCAGGGCGATCGCCCAGTCACCCACCTCCAGAGCTTCGGAATCACCCAGCGGCGCCGCCTGCAGATCGCGCACGCCGCGCACCTGTACCAACGCCAGATCGGTGACCGGATCGACCCCTGTCACCTCACCATCGAGCTGCCGGCCGTCGGCCAGGGTCACCTCCACGCTGTCGACCTGATCGACCACGTGGGCATTGGTGAGCACCAGACCGCGGCGGGCGTCGATCACCACGCCGGAGCCCTGGCCGCGCTCGCGGCGGCTGCCGGCCGGATCGCCGAACAGATCGCGCAGCAATGGATCGAGCAGGGCCGGATCAAAGGGCTGGCGGGCGACGCTGCGCTCGATGTCGATGCGCACCACCGCCGGCGCCACCGCCCTGGCCGCATCGGCCACGAAGCTGTGGGGGGTCAGCGCCGGGGCCTGCGGTGGAACCGCGCTGACGACCGGTGCCACGCTGACGGCCGGCGCAACGGCGGGATTGCTCTCGGCCAGAGCTGCGGCGGCCGCTGCCTCCGGCACGAGGCCGCCCAGCAGCAGCGCCCAGGCCAGCAGAAGCGGGGCCAGCGCGCGCCTCAGCGCCCGCAGGCTCGTCCTGGCTCGCTGCGGCAGATCAGCCCCCGGGCCGCGGCGCCCTGAGGACGCGATCCAGGCCGGTGCCGCCATCTCCACAGCCACGCAAGAGGACCCCGAGGCTAGGCAGCGTCCGCCGGCGACGCCGACCAGCGCAGCAGCCGCTGCTGCAGGCGACCATCCGCCCCCAGCTCCAGCCAGCGACCGCCGGGATCCTGGGGCCGCCCCAGGGGACAAGGCTGCACCGGACCGAAACCGCAGAGGGTGGAGGGACAGCCGAACAGCGGCACATCGGGACGACCCGGCAGCCACCCTTGCCAGTGCTGATGCACATGGCCGAACAGCACGGCCCGCAGCTGGGGCTGCCGCTGCAACAGCGGCAGCAGGCGCGGAGCGTCGTTCAGGGCGATTGCATCCAGCTCGGCCGAGCCGATCGGCAGCGGCGGGTGATGCAGCGCCACCAGCAGCGGCCGGTCATCCTGAGCCTGCAGCCGCGCCTCCAGCCAGGCGAGCTGCCGATCCCCCAGCCAACCGGCCACACAGCCGCTGCGATGGCTGTCCAGCAGCAGCAAGCGCACACCCCCGAGCTCGAGATCGACCGGAGCCAGCCGCGCCCGACGCCCCAGGGCGGCCCGCAGCAGCTGCGGATGGTCGTGGTTGCCGGGCAGCAGGGCCACCGGCGTGGGCCAGCCCTCGAGCAGCTCGCGCAGGCGGACGTAACCACCCCAGCTCTCGTCCTGGCAGAGATCGCCGCTGATCAGCAGCAGATCGGGCAGGGCGGGCTGACACCGGGCCCAGGCCAGGGCCTGCTGCAGGCGCTGAGCCGGATTGCGGCCGCGGTAGAAGGCCCGCGGATCCGCCAGCAGGTGCGGATCGCTCAGCTGCAGCAGCCGCATCGGCCTAAGTTGCTCCGGCGCACGCATGGGCACCATGGCAGTAATTCCCCCCGGCAGCCGCCAGCGCTGCACCCTCTGCCAGGTGGAGATCCAGGGCATGGCGGGCGGCGGCGATCTGGTGCACTTCAGCCAGGGCGCACCGGGCACCCGCGCCAAGCTCTGGGCCCGCGTCTGCCAGTACCTGCGCAGCGATGAGCAGAAGGGGCAGTGCCTCAACCAGGACGCCGGCCTGCGGGGCGCCGTGCAGGAGAGCGACTACTACGCCGAAGCGCCGCGGATCGATCTGGGATCGCCCAATCCGTAGGTTAAGGAGGCCCCCCTCCCGCCGCCGTGGCCCATCCGCTGATCCCCGAGCTCGAGCAGCTCGCCGACGCTGCGGTGCGCCAGGCGGGTTTTGAGCTGCGGGGCGTGCAGCTGCACACCCACCGCATCCCGATGACGCTGCAGGTGCTGGTGCAGCGCAGCGACGGCCAGGACATCAGCCTGGACGAGTGCGCCAGCCTGAGCGCCCCCCTGGGGGAGGCGATCGAGGCGGCCGGGCTGCTGGGGGAGGCCGCCTATGTTCTGGAGGTCAGCAGCCCCGGCGTCAGCGAGGAGCTGCACGACGACCGCGACTTCCGCAGCTTCCGCGGGTTCCCGGTGGTCGTGCGCTACCGCGACAAGGACGGGGCAGAGGCGAGCTGTGACGGGCTGCTGCTCGAGCGCAACGCCACCGAGCTGCAGATCAACATCCGCGGCCGCAGCAAGCGGATCCCCCGCGAGGCCGTGATCGAGGTGCGCCTGGTCACGCCACGCGACGACAACTGAATCACCCCACAACCGAAAACCGATGGCTCTGGTCCTGCTTCCCGGTCTGAACAACCTGATCGAGGACATCAGCGAAGAGAAGAAGCTCCCCCCCGCCGTGGTGGAGGCTGCCCTGCGCGAGGCCCTGCTCAAGGGCTATGAGCGCTATCGCCGCACCCTGTATCTCGGCATCAGCGAAGACCCGTTCGAGGAGGACTACTTCTCGAACTTCGACGTGCAGCTCGACCTTGATGAGGAGGGCTACCGGGTGCTGGCCTCCAAGATCATCGTTGAGGAGGTGGAAAGCGACGACCACCAGATCGCCATCGAGGAAGTGCGCCAGGTGGCGGAGGACGCCCAGATCGGCGACACGGTGGTGCTGGATGTGACGCCGGAGAAGGACGACTTCGGCCGCATGGCCGCCGCCACCACCAAGCAGGTGCTGGCCCAGAAGCTGCGCGACCAGCAGCGGCGCATGATCCAGGAGGAGTTCGCCGATCTGGAGGATCCGGTGCTCACCGCCCGGGTGATCCGCTTCGAGCGCCAGAGCGTGATCATGGCCGTGAGCAGCGGCCTGGGCCGTCCCGAGGTGGAGGCCGAGCTGCCCCGCCGCGATCAGCTGCCCAACGACAACTACCGCGCCAACGCCACCTTCAAGGTGTTCCTCAAGGAGGTGAGCGAGGTGCCCCGCCGCGGGCCGCAGCTGTTCGTGAGCCGCGCCAACGCCGGCCTGGTGGTGTACCTGTTCGAAAACGAGGTGCCCGAAATCCAGGAGGGTTCGGTGCGGATCGTGGCCGTGGCCCGCGAAGCCAACCCCCCCAGCCGCTCGGTGGGCCCGCGCACCAAGGTGGCCGTGGATTCGGTGGAGCGCGAGGTGGATCCGGTGGGCGCCTGCATCGGCGCCCGCGGCTCCCGCATTCAGCAGGTGGTGAACGAGCTGCGCGGCGAGAAGATCGACGTGATCCGCTGGTCGCAGGATCCCGGCCAGTACATCGCCAACTCCCTCAGCCCGGCCAAGGTGGAGATGGTGCGCCTGGTGGATCCCGAGGGCCAGCACGCCCACGTACTGGTGCCGCCCGATCAGCTCAGCCTGGCGATCGGCCGTGAGGGCCAGAACGTGCGCCTGGCCGCCCGGCTCACCGGCTGGAAGATCGACATCAAGAACAGCACCGAATACGACCAGGCCTCCGAGGACGCCGTGGTGTCAGAGCTGATCGCCCGGCGCCAGGAGGAGGAAGCGCTGCAGGCCGAAGCGGAAGCGCGGCTGGCGGCGGAACAGGCCGCCCGGGCCGAAGAGGATGCCCGCCTGCGCGAGCTCTATCCCCTGCCGGAGGACGAAGAGGGCTACGGCCTGGAGGAGGACGGCTACGCCGCTGAGGAGGCTGCCGCCGACGGCGATGCCGCCAGCGACGCCGAGGGCGAACCCGAAGCGGAAGCCGCCGCTGAAGCCGAGGCCGAAGACGCTGCCGACGACGAGAGCGAGGCCTGAGGATGGCGAGCGGCAGGCCGGTGCTGCGTCGCTGCGTCGCCTGCCGTGAGCTGCGCGATCGTCGCCAGCTCTGGCGGGTGATCCGCCTGGCCGGCGGCGATGGCCTCGCCCTGGATCAAGGCATGGGCCGCTCGGCCTATGTCTGTCCATGCCACGCGTGCCTGGAGGAGGCCCGCCGCCGCCGCCGGCTGCAGCGGGCCCTGCGCTGTCCGGTGGAGGACAGCGTTCTGGAGCAGCTGGAACAGCGCCTGCCCCCCGTCAGCGGGACGGGCACCAGCACAGCGATCACACCCTGAGGCAAGATGGCCTTTGGCCGCAGTGCGCGTGCGGCCTGGTGTCCCCTGAAGCCGCAGCCGCGGCCCGGAGGCCCCGACCATTGGAGATCTGAATGACCAGCAGCGGCAAAGTCAGAATTTATGAGCTGTCCCGGGACTTGGGCCTGGAGAACAAGGACGTGCTCGATGCCGCTGAGAAGCTGGGGGTGGCCGCCAAGAGCCACAGCAGCTCGATCAGCGACGACGAAGCGGCGCGCATTCGCCAGCTGCTGAACAAGGGCGGCAATGGCAGCGGCGCCGCCCAGACTGTCGCTGCACCGCCGAGCAAGGCGATTCTCACCGTGAAGAAAGCCGCGCCGGCCGCCGAGGCTCCCACCCCGGCCGCCAAACCCGCAGCACCGGCAGCCGCTCCAGCCCGGCCCGCCGCGCCGGCGAAACCGGCAGCCCCAGCCGCCCCGGCACGCCC
>CBFHOT010000074.1:0-10984 GCA_965657465.1 Cyanobacteriota bacterium
AACGGCCCAGCGCCCGAAGCGGCAACCCGCCCCGGCGTTGCGGCCCCGGCGAGCGGCGGCCAACGGCCCACCAGCCGCAGCGCTGCCCCGAGCCGCAAGAGCGCAGACAGCCGTGCCACGCCGGCCAGCAGCCAGGCTGCACCAGCTGCTGGCGGGGCGATCGATTTCGCCGGCGAGCGGCTGGCGCTTACGGCGATCCGCTCCGCCACCGTGCTCAGCCAACCGCAGCATCCGCACATCTTCAGCTGGTGGCTGCTGCTCTGCCTGGGGGGCCTGCTGCTGCTGCCCTTCCCCCTGGTGTTCTGGCCCCTGCAGCTGCTGGCCCTGGCGGGCTGGATCCTGCTCGGCTCGCGCAAGCAGCACCAGCTGCTGGTGGTGCTGCACGACGGCCGGGCCCTGCGCCACGGCTTCGCCAACCAGCGCACGGCCCTGGCCCACCGCAACGGCATCCGCCGCGCCATCGGCCAGAGTCTCGAGACCCGCTGATCGACGCCATCCCGTGACCTGGATCCTGCCGGAGGGCGCCTGGCTGCAGTTCGAAGGCTTCCACAGCCCGGTGCAGGTGATCCGCGGCCTGGGGGGCGGCAGCCAGGGCCAGGTGTTTGAGGTGGCGGTGCAGGGCGAGCGCCTGGCCCTGAAGTGGTATCTGCCCGGCTGCCTGCGGCGCGACCGGCACCTGGAGCAGCGCCTGGCGGAGAGCATCCGCGCCACCGCCCCCAACGGCAACTTCCTCTGGCCGATTGCCCTGCTGCGGCCGAGCGACGCCAGCCTGCCGCTGATCCGCTGCCGGCCCGCCGGCTTCGGCTACCTGATGGGGCTGCGCCCCGAGGGCTTCGTGGGGGCGATGGAGCACTACGCCGGGCGGATCGAGATCAGCCTGCGTCAGGTGCTGCGCGCCGGCTTCTTCCTGGCGGAGGCCTTCCATGCCCTGCACAGCAAGGGCCTCTGTTACAAGGACATCTCGCTGGGCAACCTGTTCCTCGACCCCAGCGACGGCCGCATCCTGATCTGCGACAACGACAACGTCGATGTGGATGGCCGCGATCTGGGCAGCGTGCTCGGCACCGCCGGCTTCATGGCACCGGAGATCCTCAATCGCCAGGCGCGGCCGGGGGCCAACAGCGACCTCTTCTCGCTGGCGGTGCTGCTGTTCCGGCTGCTCACCCGCCACGACCCGCTCAAGGGACAGCTGGAGCTGGAGATCCGCTGCCTCGACGAGCCCGCCCGGCGCCGCCTCTACGGCGACGATCCGGTGTTCATCTTCGATCCCCAGGACCGGCGCAACCGGCCCGATCCGGAGCTGCACGCGGCGGCGCTGATCACCTGGCCGATCTACCCGCAGGCCGTGCAGGAGCTGTTCCAGCAGACCTTCGTGCAGGGGATGCGGGCCCCCGCCAAGCGGGCCCTCACCGGCCAGTGGCTGGAGGCCCTGGCGCGCTGCCTCGACCAGCGCCAGCTCTGCCCCCACTGCGGCCAGGAGAACTTCGGCAGCCAACCGACCTGCTGGCACTGCGGCACGGTGCTGCCGGCCCCCGGCCTGCTGCTGGCCCCCCATGGCCGCATCGTCGCCAGCGCCGACAACGAGCTGCATCCCCACCACTTCAACCCCCTGGAGGAGCCGCAGCTGACGCGGCCGCTGGCGCGGATCGTGGCCCACCCCAGCGATACAACGGTGCTGGGGCTGCAGAACCTCAGCGATCAGCCGTTGCAGGCGCTGCTGAGCCATGGCCAGCGGCTGCTGCTGGAACCGCGCAGGAGCTGTAATCTCGCGGCGCTGCAGCAGCTGGACACCCCCTGGGGGCTGGTGCGCGTCCAGCCCAGCGCCAGTCCCGCTGGCCCCATCCCCGCCGGCCTGAGCCCGTCCTGAGCGCCCAACCGCGATGCCCAGCTTCCCCAACGTGAACCTGGCCAACCGGCCGCTGCACTTCATCTATCTCTGCGACTGCTCCGGCTCGATGGCGGCCCAGGGAAAGATGCAGGCGCTGAACCAGGCGATCCGGCAGTCGCTGCCGGGCATGGCGCGGGTGGCCCGCGAAAATCCGGAGGCGCGGGTGCTGGTGCGGGCGGTGCGCTTCGCCGACCGCGCCCACTGGCACATCGCTGAGCCGACGCCGGTGGAGCAGCTGGAGTGGCAGGACCTGCAGGCGGGCGGCATCACCGCCATGGGGGAGGCGCTGGAGCTGGTGGCCGCGCAACTCGATTCGCCACCGATGGAGCAGCGGGCGCTGCCGCCGGTGCTGGTGCTGATCTCTGATGGCCAGCCCACTGATGACTTCGAAGCCGGCCTGCAGCTGCTGATGCGCCGCCCCTGGGCCCAGAAGGCGGTGCGGCTGGCGATCGCCCTCGGCCATGACGCCGACCTCGATGTGCTGCAGGCCTTCATCGGCCCGGAGCCGGGGGTGCCGCTGGCCAACGGCGAGGTGCCTGGCGGCAGCGGCGAGATGCCGCGGGGGCTGACGGGCGGCCGCTCGCCGCGGCGGCCGCTGCAGGCCAGCAACGCCACCGCCCTGGCCCAGTACATCCAGTGGGCCTCGACGGCCGTGGTCGGGGCCGCCTCGATGCCGACGAGCCGGATCGCCGGCGCCGAGGTGGAGGGCAACATCCCCCTGCCGGATCTGCCGCCGACGGAGATGGATCCGGTGGATGAGATCCCGGGCGGCGACATCGGGCCGATGGTGTGGTGAGCGCCGCCGGGGGCCACTGGCTGGCGCCGCTGCGCCGCAGCCGCGCCGGAGCCGCCCACCGTCGCCGGCAGACCCCATGCCAGGACAGCGCGCTGAGCGGCAGCGCCCGCAGCCGGGACGGCGTGACGGTGCAGCTGATGGCGGTGGCAGACGGCCACGGCGGCAGCGCCTACTGGCTGAGCGATGTGGGCAGCCGCCTGGCCTGCAGCCTGGCGCTGGAGGTGGCCGCCGAGGGCATCGCCGCGCGCTGCCTGGGCCAACCGCTGGACAACCGCAGCCGCGACGACCTGACGCACTGGCTGAGCCTGGAACTGCCGGCGCAGCTGCTGCAGCGCTGGCAGGCGGCGGTGAGCGCCGACTGGCAGCAGCGGCCCGAGGCGGAGGGCCAGGGGGCAGGGCCGGCGACGCGGCCCTATGGCACCACCCTCGGGCTGGTGCTGCTGACGCCCTGGTGGTGGGCCCACACCGGCCTTGGCGACTGGGATCTGGTGCTGCTGGAGCCCGGTCAGGATCGCCTGGTGAGCCAGGAGCCGGCGGCGATCGGCCGCGGCGAAGCCACCGCCAGCCTCTGCCTGAGCGATGCGGCGCGGCACTTCAGCGAACGCTGCGGATTGCAGGCGCTGCCTCCCGCCCATGGGGGCCCATTCAGCCTGGTGCTGAGCACCGACGGCATCCGCAAGTCCTGCGCCACCGACGCCGATCACCTGGCCCTGTGCCGCTTCCTGGCGGAGGAGAGCGCAGCGTTGAGCGCCGCGGGCGAACAGGGCGAGACCGATGGGCTCGATACCGGCCTCGATCGCATCAGCCGGGAGGGCAGCGGTGACGACGTGAGCGTGGCGATCGCCCACTACCGCCCCGCCAACGCCAGCTCCGGTGCAGCGGCGCCTGAGCCAGGCTCGGCAGCGGCAGGCCCCCGCGGCGGCGCAGTGCTGGCCGGGGTGCTGCTGGGCAGCGGGCTGCTGGCCGTGCTGGGGGCCGCTGTGATGCTGTGGCGCTGGCCCCAGCCCAAGCCCGAACAGGCGCCAGAGCCACAGCCAGAGCCGATTCCGCTGGCGCTGCAGCAGTCTGAGCTGCAGCAAATCGTGCAAGAGCTCTGCGCCAACCCTGAGCGAATCGAGGCCACCCTCAACCAACGCAAGGCCCTGTTCGAACGCCTGGCGCCGCTGCCGCCGGGAGCGGCCACAGGCCAGGGCAGCATCCGCTCAACGGCCGCCGCCGGCAACAGCCTCGGCCCGGCAGCCTCAGGCGGCGAGGCTGACGGCCCAGCAGCCTCTGGCGGCCAGGCTGACCGTACGGCTGGAGCAGGTGGCGACGCCCTCAGCGAGCTGATCCGCCGCAGTCAGCCGGGGGCCGCGCCACCGAACGCCCTGCCAACCCTGTGCCCGCCGTTGCAGGCGGCGCTGCAGCGGCGCTGGTCAGCACTGCAACCACCGCCGCCCCCTGGCCCCGCTCGCCCCAGCTCTGCTCGCCCCCCCGCCAACGATGTCTGATCTCGCCCTCGGCCAGGTTCTGCGGGCCGCCATCGACCAGCAGCGCCGCACGCTGCAGGGCCAGATCGATCCCCGCCGGCTGGAGCCGCAGCTGGGCGGCTGGGTGCAGCCGGAGCAGCAGATGCTGCTGCCGGCCCTGAGCCTGCTGTTGCGCTCACCGCTGCTGGCCCGCAGCCTGCAAGAGAACGCTGCAGGGCCGCGGCGGGAGGCGACCCGGACGGCCCTGCTGCAGGAACTCGCCAACCTCTACAGCCCGGCGGTGTGCCAGCGGCTGGCCGAGGTGCTGCAGGGTCTGCTGCCCGGGGAAGCGGCAACGGCCGACCGCCCTGCGGCAGCACAACCCGTCCGGCCGGTCCAGGAAGGCGCGGCGCAGCCGCGGGCCCAGGCATGGAGCCCAGGACCGCCAGGGGCGCTGCCCCAACCGGACCCGACCTCCGGCTGGAGCGACACAGCCCCGGGCAGCGGCCATGGCACAGCACCAGAGGCGGTGCACGCGGCCGCGGTGCGGCAGACCAACACCACAACGGGGAGCGGCCGCGGCCTGGGACTGCTGGTGGCGCTGCTCGGCTTCCTGGTGGGAGGCCTGGGCGCCGCCCTGGCCCTGCTGCTCTGGCTGCAGCGCAACCCCGGCGCACCGGCAGCACCGGCGGCGAACGAAGCCGCCCTCCAACCCGCCCCCTCGGCCGAGCCCGCACCGGCCCCAGCCACCCCAGCCCCTCCGGCGGCGCTGCTGCCGGAGACGGAGCCGTCCCGGATGGGCGGCGGCAGGGCGGCGGCGATCGCCAGCGTCGAGCGACTCTACAGCGCCCTGAGCAACCGCGACTTCAACACCGCCCGCAGCCTGTTCGGACCGGTGGCGGCCGATCAGTTCGATCCGGCGTTCTTTGAGCAGTTCAGCCAGGTGTCGGTGAGCGACCTGCGGGAGATCGGCAGCAGCGGAGCGGTGGTGGAGCTGGAGGGCACGGTGCGCTTTGTTTATCCCGACGGCAGCGTGCAGGTGGAGTCGCGCAGCTTCACGGTGGACACCGCCAGCGAACCGGCGCTGATCACCGCCAGCGCCTTCGGCCAGGTGCTGCAGCCCCGCTGAAACGGCCAGTTAATTTAACGATTCGATGCAATCCGCAGGAGCGAGGCTGTGCTGAGCGACCACGAGCTGGGGCAGCGCCTGGGCCGGCTGATCGCCAGTCAGGAGGCGGAGGGGCGCAGCCCCGCCGAAGGCAGCCGCCGGCTGCTGGCGCAGCTGCAGGACCTGCTGGGGGCGGAGACCAGCCTGGCCAGCCCCCTGCGCGATCTGCTGCTGCGCCCGGCCTTCCGTGAGCTGATCGACGGCAGCACCACTGCCCGCGCGCAGCGGCAGCAGCATCTGCTGCAGGATCTGCGCCACACCTACAGCGCCGCCGTGGTGCAGCGACTGGAGGCGGTGTTGCACGGCTGCCTGGGGGAGCCTGCCGGCAGCGGCTGGAGCGCAACAGCCCCCACAACCAGCAGGCCGCTGCAGATAGCGAACGCTGCCTCGAGCCCCGCCGCGAGTCCTATCGCGATCACGGCACCCCCATCAGCGGCTCCGGCGAGCGCCATGGCCCATGGCCATCCAGCCGTCACGCCCACCAGCAGTCCTGCGGCGGCGCCGGCAAGCCAGCCTTCCGGGGCCCTGATCGCCGTGATCGGGCTGCTGGCGATGCTCACGGGAGGCCTGGTGGCGGCCCTGGGCTGGGTGCTGCATCTGCAGCGCCAGCCGTTGGCGGCCGACAGCGGCGCCCCCGCACCGCCAGCGCTGCAGCGGGATGCCCGCGAGCCGGCAGCGGTGATCACCACCGCCGCCGCAGCCGAGCCGGAAGCGCCGGAACGCGAGCCGCAAGCCAACGCCACCGATCAGCACTGGCAGGCCTGCCTGGAGGAGGACCAGCAGGACGGTGCAGCACCGCGCAGCGGCGAGACCTGGTGGCCGGTGATCGGTCCGGCCGATGCCCTGCAAGCCGCGCGGCGTCATTGCCGGGGCGACGCCTTCCTCAACAGCCAGGGCAACGCCCAGATCGCCAGCTTCCGCGATCGGGGCACGGCCCAGAGCTTCGCCGAAACCCTCACCGCCGACAGCAGCCACCCCTGGAGCTTCCGGGTGGGAGAAGCCAGCGTGCGCCCCTGAGCTGGGCGGCACACCACCACAGACCCGGCATGCGCGCGGCCGCCATCTCAACCAACAGCAGCTGGGGGCCTTGCACTTGCAGACCACAAAAAAGCGCCCCCGCAGGGCGCTCAGCAGACGGTCACCAGCGAGAGCGACCGATACCCAGGCGGAACGGATCAGGCGGTACCGCAGAAGGTGACTTCGGGGAACTTGAGCTTGGCGTCGTCGAGGCTCTTGCCCTTGCCCTCTTCCTGCCAGTAGTTGATCACCTCGGTGGCCTTGTTGAGGATCTCAACGCGCTCGTTGTCGGTGATCCAGCTCTTGGCTTCCAGTTCGGTCTTGAGGGTTTCCCAGGCGTCCTCACGGGGCCAGAAGAAGTAAGCGGTGAGGGGGCTGGGGCCGCCACCGACGATCTGATCGACAGCCAGCGCCACGTTGTCGGGCAGCCAGAGGATCTTCAGCAGGAAACGGCCCTCATCGGCCTTGGGGGTGTAGCCGGAGGGAACGCCGTCCTCGTCGATGGTGGCGGTGGCGAGGGCAGCGCTGCCACCACGCAGTACCGGGCGACCTTCGGTGGTCTCTTCAGTGGCGACAGCTCCCTCAGGCGCTTCGCTCACAGCAGCGCCGGCGGCGCTCTCGGTGGCTGTCATGGTGTCGGCGCTCAAGACAACGGATCAAACAACTAACCTACCAGCCGCTCCAACCCCACCCCCCTGAGCCCGACACCCTCGCCTCCGGGCCTGCGCCTGCTGCTGGACAGTGCCGAGCCGGAGGACTGGCGGCAGTGGTGGTCCACCGGCCTCTTTTCCGGCATCACCACCAATCCGACGCTGCTGCGCCGCGCCGGCCGCTCCTGCGACCTCGAGACGCTGGCGCTCCTGACCGCCGAAGCCCGCCACCTTGGGGTGGCTGAACTGCATCTGCAGGCCTGGGGAGCCGACGCGAGCAACCTCGAGGCCTGCGGCGTGACGCTGGCGGCCCTGGCACCGGGACTGATCACGGTGAAACTGCCGATCCATGAGGCCGGCCTGCGCGCCGCCCGGGCCTTGATCACCCAGGGCATTCCGGTCACCTTCACCGCCTGCTACGACGCCGCCCAGGTGCTGCTGGCCGCCGCCCTGGGGGCGGCCTACATCGCCCCCTATCTGGGCCGGATCAACGACCAGGGCCGCGACGGCCACGCCGAGCTGCTGACGATGCAGCGGGCGCTGCGGGCGGTGGGCTCCAGCACCCGCCTGCTGGTGGCGAGCCTGCGCAGCACCGGCGATCTGGCCCGCCTGGCTGCCGGCGGCTGCGACACCTTCACGATCAGCCCGGCGATCGCCGCGGCCCTGGTCGCCAACCCGCACACCGCCGCCGCCGCCGAGCAGTTCGAGCGGGACGCCGCGGCCCCCTAGCCTCAGGCCCATGGCCGGCTCCCCCTCCAGCACCAGCCCCGCGCCGCGGGCCGTGCTGCTGTTCGACATCGACGGCGTGATCCGCGATGTGGGCGGCAGCTACCGCCGGGCGATCGTCGAGACGGTGCATCACTACAGCGGCCGGCGGCCGGAGCCGGCGGCGATCGATGCCCTCAAGGCCGAAGGCCGCTGGAACAACGACTGGGAGGCCTCGCTGGAGCTGCTGCGCCGCCAGGGGGGCAGCCCCGAACTCCCGGCCTTCGAGGCCCTGGTGGAGGTATTCAACGGCTTCTATTTCGGCGGCGATCCCGAGGGCGACCCGGCCGCCTGGCGGGGCTTCATCGGCGACGAACCGCTGCTGGTGCAACCGACCTTCTTCACGGCCCTGAGCGAGGCCGATGTGGCCTGGGGGTTTGTGAGCGGCGCCGAGCCGCCCTCGGCCCGCTTCGTGCTGGAGGCCCGCCTGGGGCTGCAGCAGCCACCGCTGATCGCCATGGGCGATGCCCCCGACAAGCCCGACCCCACCGGCTTCCTGCGCCTGGCCGGACAACTGCTCAGCGGAGAGCAGGCCCACAGCCAGGTGCCGGTGGCCTATCTGGGCGACACCGTGGCCGATGTGATCACCGTGCAACGGGCCCGCGAGCGGCAGCCCCAGCAGCGCTTCCTCAGCCTGGCGGTGGCGCCACCGCATCTGCATGGCCCCGCTGCCCAGGAGCAGCGCAGCCGCTACGAGGAGCAGCTGCGCGCCGCCGGCGCCGACGCCATCCTCGGCAGCACCGGCGACGCCCTCAACGCCCTGGAGCAGGCGCTCAGCGCTCCATCGCCGTAGGTGCCTTCAGGGCCGAGGCCGTGAGGTTCTCGTGGCCGTGGTCGGTCACAGCCACGTCGTCTTCGATGCGGATGCCGATACCCTTCCAGCGCTCCTCGATGGCGGGCTGACCCTCCGGCACCGGCAGGCGATCGCTCACGTAGAGCCCCGGCTCCACGGTGAGCACCATGCCCGGCTCCAGGGCCACATGGTGTTCGCCCAGGCGATAGGCGCCCACATCGTGCACATCCAGACCCAGCCAGTGGCCGGTGCGGTGCATGTAGAGGTGGCGGTAGGCCCCCTGCTCGATGATCCCGTCGCGCTCACCCGCCAGCAGGCCCAGCTCCAGCAGGCCCTCCACCAGCACCCGCACGGCCGTGTCGTGCACGGCTTCAGCGGTGTGCCCCGGCGCCACTGCCGCCACCGCCGCCTCCTGGGCCGCCAGCACCAGCTCATAGAGGGCCCGCTGCTCGCCGCTGAAGCGGCCGTTCACCGGGAAGGTGCGGGTGATGTCACCGTTGTAGTAGTCCGGCAGGGAGCAGCCGGCGTCGATCAGCAGCAGATCGCCGTCGCGCAGCACGGCGTTGTTGGCGGTGTAGTGCAGCACGCAGGCGTTGTCGCCGCCGGCCACGATTGAGTTGTAGGCCGGTCCGCGGGCGCCCTGCTCGAGGAAGTGCTGCTCGATCACCGCCTGCACCTGGCGCTCGCTCAGACCCGGCCGCACCACCTGGCGAGCCAGCTCGTGGGCTTCGGCGGAGATGCGGGCCGCCTCGCGCAGGCGGGTCAGCTCCTCGGCTGTCTTGCGCAGCCGCAGCTCATGCAGGAGCGGGCAGGGGGCCACCAGGCCGAGGGCGGCACGGCCGCTGCGGGGCGCCCGGTCCAGCTGGGCCGCCCAGGCCTGCAGCACCAGCGGCTCCACCGCCGGATGCTTGCCCACGCGGAAGGCGATGCCCTCGGCGCCGCTCAGATACTCCGGCAGGCGCTGGGCCAGTTCGCTGCGGGGATGGGCGATGTCGGCGCCGAACTGGGCCACCGCCCCCTCGCAGCCCCAGCGGAAGCCGTTCCAGACCTCGGCGCTGGGCTCCTTGGGCTGCACGAACAGCACGAAGCGCTCGCCCTCCGGCCGATGGGGCAGGAACAGCGCCACCGCCTCGGGTTCATCGAAGCCGGTGAGATACCAGAAGTCGCTGTTCTGGCGGAAGGGCCATTCGCAGTCGGCGTGATGCACCACCAGCGGCGCGGCCGGGATCACCGCCGCCGCACCGCCCAGGCGCTCCAGGAAGCGAGCGCGGCGCTGGGCGTGGATGGCGGGCGGCAGGGACTGACTCAAGGGATGGGGGCAGGCGACTGGCCGGCCAGTCTGAAACAGCTGCGATTGCCGCTGCGGATTTAATGGAGCCATGGCCGAGGGACCTCCCCCCGCATGCCCTCTCCCCCCGCATGAACGAGCTGCTGCTGCTGGCCCTGCTGGTGCTGCTGGTGCTGGCGGGTTCGGCCCTCTGCTCCGGCATCGAGGCGGCCCTGCTCACCGTCAACCCGGTGCGGATCCACGAGCTGGCGGCCCGCCCCCAGCCGGTGCGCGGCGCGCGGCGGCTGGAGCAGCTGCGCCAGCGCCTGGGCCGCACCCTGGCGGTGCTGGTGATCGCCAACAACGGCTTCAACATCTTCGGCAGCCTGATGCTCGGCGGCTACGCCGCCCATGTGTTCAGCGGCTATGGCATGGAGGGCCTGGCGCTGACGCTGTTCTCGGTGGGGCTCACCGTGCTGGTGATCCTGCTGGGCGAGATCCTGCCCAAGGCGATCGGCAGCCGCCTGGCCCTGCCGATCGCCTTGGCCAGCGCCGTGCCGCTGCACGGCCTGGGGCTGGTGATGCGGCCGCTGGTGCTACTGCTGGAGCGGCTGCTGCCGGCGATCACCGCCGAGAACGAGATCAGCACCGATGAGGACGAGATCCGGCTGCTGGCTCGCATGGGCTCCCAGAAGGGGCTGATCGAGGCCGATGAGGCGGCGATGATCGCCAAGGTGTTCCAGCTCAACGACCTCACCGCCCGGGACCTGATGACACCACGGGTGGCGGCCCCCACCCTGGCGGCGGCGGTGCCGCTGAACGAAGCAAGGCCGGAACTGCTGGCCAACCATGCCGAATGGTGGGTGGTGCTGGGGGAGGAGGTGGACGAGATCGTGGGCGTGGCCAGCCGCGAGCGGCTGCTCACCGCCCTGGTGGAAGGCCAGGGGAGCCTGACGCCGGCCGATCTCAGCGAAGCGGTGGAGTATGTGCCGGAGATGATCCGGGCCGATCGTCTGCTCACCGGCTTCCGGCGCAACAGCGGCGGTGTGCGCGTGGTGGTGGATGAATTCGGCGGCTTCGTGG
The DNA here is from genome assembly GCA_965657465.1 of Cyanobacteriota bacterium. GTDB lineage: Bacteria > Cyanobacteriota > Cyanobacteriia > PCC-6307 > Cyanobiaceae > NIES-981. Next base: position 10,876 of record CBFHOT010000074.1, read on the forward strand.
GCGTGATCGGCGCCGAGGCCGTGCTGGCGGTGCTGGCCGGCTGGTGGCGCCGCCCCAGCGGCAACGGGGCGCCGGCGGAGCGGCCGGCGTGAGCGGGCCACCGGCCACG
>CBFHOT010000075.1:0-10931 GCA_965657465.1 Cyanobacteriota bacterium
TGAGGGGGCCGCGGGCGCCGGGGTTCCCTCCAGGGCCCGCAGCGCCCGGCCGCTGCGTTGCAGCTCCAGTAGATGGCTGCGCAGGTCGCCCGTTTCGCTCAGCAGCACCCGGCGCTGCTCCAGCAGCGGCTCCAGGCGGCCGAGGAAGCGCTGTTCAAAAATCGCCGGCAGGTCCTCCAGCAGGGCCTGAACCGCGTTCAGCTGCTCACGGGTGGCGGTGATCCGCCGCTGCAGCTCCTCCACCGCTGCCGCATCGCTCTGCTGCGGCTCGACCAGCTGAGCCGCGGGCCATGCGGGTGGTGGTGGCGGCAGACCGGGCGCATCCAGTGCAGCAGCAGGGGGCCTTGGGTCAGACGGGGCGGCAACCATCGCCTCTGCAGGCATGGGCGCGGTGTCTCGACCCGCGTCCGTCCCGGTTGGCGCAGCGCCATCGGCCCTGGCTGTTGGTTCTGGCATGGGTGCTGCCATCACGAGCAGACGCCAAACAGGCGCAGAATCCAACGGAATCGCTGGACCCTACGCCTGCTGCCGGCTGCTGACAAGCGGCCGGTGGATGGTTCCGCCTCAGACGGCGGCGGCTTCGGCGGCTTCAGCGGCGCCGGGCATGCTGCGCGGAGCGGGCATCGGGCCGTCCTGCTTGACGGTGAGGTAGCGGATCACATCCTCGGAGAGACGCATGGCGCGCTCCAGGGGGGCCACCTGCTGGCCGTCACCGTTGTGGTTCAGCTGCACGTAGATGCCTTCGCGATGCTTGGCGATCTGGTACGCCAGGCGACGCTTGCCCCGCATCTGGCAGTCGAGCACCTCACCGCCGGCCTCCACGACGATGTCGCGGTACTTGGCCACATGGGTCTCCACCTCTTCCTCCGGGATGTCCGGACGAAGGATGTACATGGTCTCGTAATAGGGCTGCGTCATGGTCGCCTGACGGGAAGTGCCTTGAAGGGCAGGGTTTAGGGCGTTGGCCGGCGGGCCTGGGGGCAGCCTGCCAGCGACGGATTGACCAACCTATCGCAGCAGGGGCTGGCGGTCTCAGTAGAGCTGCATCCGCACCGCCTGCGACAGGCTCGGCACCTCCGCCTCGCGTCCCCGCAGGCTCTCGACCACGCCGAACAGCACCAGCAGCAGCGTGCCCAGGAAGACGGTGTTGGCCAGGGTGCGTCCCGCGAAGCCGAGGCCCTCCAGCCCGAACACCTGGAAGGCCAGCGACACCAGGATCAGCAGGATGTCCACCAGGATCGCCTGCAGCACGTTGAAGCGGATCAGGTAGGGCACGTTGGCGTTGCGCACCACCGCCAGGAACAGCACCAGGAAGAGGATGAAGCCGCCGAAGGGCACCGCCTGCTGCAGCAGCATGATCGGCAGGGCCGGCAGGCTCAGCCATTGCAGCGGTGGGAACAGGCCCACCAGGCTGCGGCCGAAGGGCACGGCATCGCTCCAGGGCAGCAGGTAGGCCAGGGCCGCCAGCAGCCGCTGCCAGATCGGAGGTCCTTGCATCGATCCTGATCCCATCCGCCGGGGGGCTTGGTGCCGTCAGGCTAGGGCCGGCCGGCGGCCGCCCCCAGGGCGGTTTCCGCGGCCCGGCGCATCGCCGCCACCGGCACCTCCTGCCGCTCGCTCCACAGCCGCAGCGAGGCCGCCCCCTGCTGCACCAGCATCTCCAGGCCGTCGATGCCGTGGCAGCTCCGCCGCGCTGCCTCCTGCAGCAGCCGTGTCGGGCGGGGTGTGTAGATCAGGTCGTAGACGCTGCTGCCCGCTGTCAGGCGATCGAGCTGGCTGTCGCTGAGCGGGCAGCGGCTGGCGGCCTCTGCGTCGCTGGAGCTGTGCATGCCCACCGGCGTGGTGTTCACCACCAGGGCGCTCTCCGTCAGCAGCCCATCGATGGCCTCCCAGGGCTGGGCCTCGACCATCGGCGCCCAGGCCTGGCAGTCGCCGGCGAAGGCGGCTGCCGACTCCACCCGCCGCGCCACCACCTGGATGCGCGCCAGGCCCAGCTCCGCCAGCCCGGCTACCACCGCCCGGGCGCTGCCGCCGCAGCCGAGCACCACGGCGCTGGCGGAGGTCCAGTCGCGCGGCTGCTGGCGCAGCGGTGCGCAGAATCCCTCCACGTCCGTGTTGTGGCCCAGCCAGCCGCCTTCCGCCAGCGGCACCAGCGTGTTCACCGCCCCCAGCCGCTGGGCCAGCGGCGTCAGCCGGCGGCAGAGCGGCGCCACCGCCTGCTTGTGGGGGATGGTCACGTTCAGGCCCCGGCAGCCCACCGCCGCCAGTCCCTGCAGCACCGCCGCGAGCTCCTGCGCCGGCGCCGGCAGGGCCAGGTAGATCCAGTCGAGGTTCAGCTCCGCCAGCGCCGCGTTGTGCATCGCCGGCGAGAGCGAGTGGCGCACCGGGTCCCCCAGCAGGCCCACCAGCGCCGTGTGGGCGGAGATCGGCAGGGCCATGGCAGCAGGGCGCGCGATCGCGGCACCGTAGGCCGTGGTTCGGCGCTGTTCGGGAACCACCCCTCGCCCGCAGCCGGCCCCGCTGCTGAAGATGCAGACACCGAAATTTCACACACACCGAGGAGGTGGGAACCCATGGGCAAGGTCGTTGGCATTGACCTCGGCACCACGAACAGCTGCGTCGCCGTGATGGAGGGTGGCAAGCCCACCGTCATCGCCAACGCCGAAGGGTTCCGCACAACCCCCTCGGTGGTGGCTTACACCAAGAACCAGGACCAGCTCGTCGGTCAGATCGCCAAGCGTCAGGCGGTGATGAACCCCGAGAACACCTTCTATTCGGTGAAGCGCTTCATCGGCCGCCGCGTCGATGAGGTGAACGAGGAATCGAAGGAAGTGAGCTACGGCGTGGAGAAGGCCGGCTCCAACGTGAAGGTGAAGTGCCCGGTGCTGAACAAGCAGTTCGCCCCGGAGGAGGTGAGCGCCCAGGTGCTGCGCAAGCTGGCGGAAGACGCTGGCAAGTACCTCGGTGAGACGGTCACCCAGGCGGTGATCACCGTTCCCGCCTACTTCAACGACTCCCAGCGTCAGGCCACCAAGGACGCCGGCAAGATCGCCGGCCTCGAGGTGCTGCGCATCATCAACGAGCCCACCGCGGCCGCTCTGGCCTACGGCCTCGACAAGAAGAGCAACGAGCGCATTCTGGTGTTCGACCTGGGCGGCGGCACCTTCGACGTGTCCGTGCTCGAGGTGGGTGACGGTGTGTTCGAGGTGCTTTCCACTTCCGGCGACACCCACCTGGGCGGTGACGACTTCGACAAGGTGATCGTCGATTTCCTCGCCGACACCTTCAAAGCCAACGAAGGCATCGATCTGCGCCAGGACAAGCAGGCCCTGCAGCGCCTCACCGAGGCGGCTGAGAAGGCCAAGATCGAGCTCTCCAGCGCCACCCAGAGCGAGATCAACCTGCCGTTCATCACGGCCACCCCTGAGGGTCCCAAGCACCTTGATCTCACCCTCACCCGCGCCAAGTTTGAAGAGCTGGCCAGCAAGCTGATCGACCGCTGCCGCGTGCCGGTGGAGCAGGCCCTCAAGGACGCCAAGCTCTCCGCCTCCGAGCTCGATGAAGTGGTGATGGTGGGTGGTTCCACCCGCATCCCCGCGGTGCTGGAGCTGGTGAAGCGCATCACCGGCAAGGACCCCAACCAGACCGTCAACCCCGACGAGGTGGTGGCCGTGGGCGCCGCCATTCAGGGCGGTGTGCTCGCCGGTGAGGTGAAGGACATCCTGCTGCTGGATGTCAGCCCGCTGTCCCTGGGTGTGGAGACCCTGGGCGGCGTGATGACCAAGATGATCCCCCGCAACACCACCATCCCCACCAAGAAGTCGGAGGTGTATTCCACGGCTGTCGACGGGCAGACCAACGTGGAGATTCACGTGCTCCAGGGTGAGCGCGAGATGGCCAGCGACAACAAGTCGCTCGGAACCTTCCGCCTCGACGGCATCCCCCCCGCTCCCCGCGGCGTGCCTCAGATCGAAGTGACCTTCGACATCGATGCCAACGGCATCCTGAGTGTGACCGCCAAAGACAAGGGCAGCGGCAAGGAGCAGAGCATCTCGATCACCGGCGCCTCCACCCTCAGCGACAACGAGGTGGAGAAGATGGTCAAGGATGCCGAGGCCAACGCCAGTGCCGATAAGGAGAAGCGCGAGCGCATCGACCTCAAGAACCAGGCCGAAACCCTGATCTACCAGGCTGAGAAGCAGCTGGGTGAGCTGGGCGACAAGGTGGGCGCCGAGGACAAGGCCAAGGTGGAGGCTTCCGCCGCCAAGCTCAAGGAGGCCGTGGAGAAGGAGGACTTCGACACGATGAAGTCCGAGCTCGAGACCCTCCAGCAGGCCCTCTACGCCGCCGGCGCCGCTGTGTATCAGCAGCAGGCCGGTGCCGAAGCCGCCGCTGGCGCCCCTGGTGCTGACGCCGGTGCCGGTGCGGCCGCCGATGACGTGATCGACGCCGAATTCACCGAGAGCAAGTGAGCCTGGCCTGAGGTCGGGCCGCGCCGCCCGGCCTCAGTCATTGCTCGATCCGCCCCCCCCGGGGGGGTTTTTTGTACTTGGGCACCGCTGCCCTGCAGGGGGGTGGCTTCAGCTGCTGCCGTTCTCCAGTTGCTCGGCCACCCACTCGGCTGTGGCCGGCGCAAGCAGCACGCCGTTGCGGTAGTGGCCGCTGGCCACCAGCAGTCCCGGCTCCGGCTGCTCCAGCACCGGCGCCGGCCGATCCGCCGGGCGGCAGCGATGGCCCTGCCACTGGCGCACCACCTCCGCCTGGCCCAGCCAGTCCGGGCCGTCGCCGCCCCAGCGACGCAGGGTCGCCAGGGCGGCTGGATCGGCGGCTTCCCCCGGTTCCAGGGTGGCCCCCAGCCAGCAGCGCCGCCCGCCCGGCAGGTCGGGCCGGGGCACGAGATTGATGCCGCGCCACACCACCGCCCCCGGCCAGCTGGGCAGCGGCTCCGGCAGCTCCAGCTCCAGCGCCTGACCCAGCACCGGCTCCAGCGGCAGTTGGTAGCCCAGCGGCTCCAGCAGGGCCGCCGTCGCCAGGCCGCTGCAGAGCACCAGCTGTTCGCAGCCCCGGCGGCTGCCATCGCTGCCGTGCAGCCACCAGCCCCCGCCGCTCACACCGGTGCCGCCGCGGCGTTCGATCCGCTCCACCCGCCAGCCCTCGCAGACCACCCCGGCCCGCTCCGCACTGCGCCGCAGGGCGGCCATCACCGCCAGCGGGTCGATCTGGCCGTCGCCCGGGGAATAGAGGCCCGAGAGGGCCGCTGGCGGTACGGCCGGCTGCAGCGCCTCCAGGCGTTGGCGGCTCCAGCGCTCCAGCTGCACCCCCTGGCGCGCGCGCGTCTCGATCAGGCGCTGCTGGTGCGCCTGCTCCTCGGCGCTGGCCGCCAGGAGCAACAGGCCCCGCCGCAGGGTCAATCGCGTTGCGGGCTGATCACCGGCGGCGGGATTGGCTGCTGGATGGATCTGCGCCGCTTCTGTGGCGCCCATGGCTTCTTCACCCGCCAGCTGCGCCAGCCACTGCGGCCAGAGCTGGTGGCTGCGCTGACGCAGTCGCCAGCCCCGCCCGCTGGAGCGGTGGAACACCTGGGCCATCAACACGCCCAGGGCCGCCCAGCTGCCGGCATGGGCCGTGGGCGGCCCGGCGAGGGCGGGATCGATCAGCCGCACCGCATGGCCGCGGCGCTGCAGCAGCCATGCCGTTGAGAGGCCAACGATGCCGGCCCCCAGCACCGTCACCGGACGGCGCTGGGTGGCGTCCGGCATCAGAACTGCTTGAGGTCCTGCTGCACCTGATCGGGCAGGATCTGGGCGTACTTGCCGAAGCCGCTGGCCACCTTGATGTAGGCCTTGCGCAGACCCTCACCGTCCTGCAGGCGGGCAGCCTCATCCAGCTGGGCCAGGGCGGTCTTGAGCTGGTCGGCCAGCTTGGTGGCCTCGGGGCGCTCGGCCGGCAGCAGGCGCTGGTTGATGTAGAGCATCTGACGACCCACCTCCTGCATCGGGCCGTGGATCAGGTTGCGGGTGAAGGTCCAGTCCTTCTCGTTCACCAGGCTGGCCAGCTCCGGCAGGCGATCGCGGGCGGCGAGGAAGCCCTCGGCCTGGCGCTCGATCACGGCGATGTCCTCGGCGCTGAGGCTGGGCGCCTTGGCCTTGCTCTCGCCGCAGGCGGTGAGGCCGAAGCAGAGCACGCCGGCCAGCACCACCAGGGCCAGACGGCGCAGCAGCTGCTGGAAGGCGGAGAAGGGGGCGGACATCGTCACCACAGCTGGATCGTGGAGGCGACTTTATCGGTGACCCCGGGATAGGGGTGGTTGCCCAGCGGCCTCTGTAGCCCCTCGCAACGCCAGGGCCAAGGTGGCGGCCCATGAGCGTCCGGGACTGACCACCATCCGGGCCCGGGTGCGCCGGGCGACCCCTGAGGTGCTACGCATGCAGTTGATGTGAGGCCGTGCGGCTGCCCAGCGATGTCGTCTGCCACCGCCATCCTTCAGGTGATCTGCCCCGATCGCCCTGCCTTGGTGAGCGAGCTCTCCGGCTGGGTGGCCGCCAATGGCGGCAACATCCGCCATGCCGATCTTCACACCGACCTGGGTGCCGGCCTCTTCCTCAGCCGGATTGAGTGGGCGCTGGACGGCTTCGGCCTGCCCCGGGACGCGATCGCGCCGGCGGTGGCCGCCCTGGCCGAGCGGCTCGGCGGTGAGGGCCAGGTGCACTTCTCCGATGAGCTGCCGCGGGTGGCGATCTTCGTGAGCAAGCAGGATCACTGTCTGGTGGATCTGCTCTGGCGCACCCGGGCCGGTGAGCTGCCGATGACGGTGCCGCTGGTGGTGTCCAACCATCCGGATCTGCGCGCCGTGGCCGAGGGGTTCGGGGCCACCTATGTGCATCTGCCGCTCACCGCCGCCACCAAGGCGGAGGTGGAGGCCGAGCAGCTGCGGCTGCTGGCGGAGCATCAGATCGAGCTGGTGGTGCTGGCCAAATACATGCAGGTGCTCAGCCCGGAGTTCCTCGAGCACTTCAGCAGTGCGGGCCGGCAGGTGATCAACATTCACCACTCCTTCCTGCCGGCCTTCAAGGGCGCCCAGCCCTACCACCGCGCCTGGGAGCGGGGCGTGAAGTTGATCGGTGCCACCGCCCACTACGTGACGGAAGAGCTCGATGGCGGCCCGATCATTGAGCAGGCCACTGTGCACGTGAGTCACCGCGACGAGGTGGAGGATCTGATCCGCAAGGGCCGTGACACCGAGCGCTTGGCCCTGGCCCGTGCTGTGCGACTGCATCTGCGCCGCCAGGTGATGGTGTATCGCGGCCGCACGGCGGTGTTCGACTGACGCGCAGTAGCGCAGCACGGTTCGCCGGCCCGCCCGCGGGCCGGTCGCAGCTTCCGGTCGGTGTCGGCCGGTTCAGACCAGGATCGTGGGATCCGGCTGGGCCGCAAGCAGGGGATTGATCGCCCCGGCGCCATCCAGCCGGGTGCCCAGCAGGCTGCCGGAGCTGCCGCCGAAGGCCAGGAAGCCGAGCTGCTCAGGGGCATGGGTCGTCTCGGCATCCAGGGACTGCTCCTCCTGCACGAAGGCGCTGAAGCCACTTGCCTTGGTCAGCAGGCTGGTGCTGCCAACGCTCTGGCTGATGCTGCCGCTGAGGCCCCCTTGGATCAGCGGATCGCGGCTACCAGCACGGAAGTTTCTCGTGTCGGCATTGGTAAGGCCGCCAAGAGTTGTATCAGGATTGCCAAAGGAGTTGATCCTGGCAGCGAATGCCGGGCTTTGCGCGATGGCTGTCCTGCGCCGTCCTCGGGTCGGTGTTTGTGTGGCCGTGCTGGGAGAAGAGCCCCCTTGACTGGACCCTTCGAAGAGGCTCGCAAAGCTGTAGGACAAGGAATTAAAGTTAATGATCTCAATGTCATTGCTAATTTGATCAGCCTCGGAAGGGTTGGCAATCCTTTTGATTGCGAGGCCGCTCTCGAGTGGTGTGATTGATAGCAGCTCGATCGACTCGGAGAAGTAAATTGAGTCGGTTCCTGCGCCGCCCGTGTAGAAGTCGGATCCTGGGCTGTCATAAAAAATGTCGTTACCTGCTCCTCCATTCAGGGCGTTGTTAGCTGTATTGCCAATCAGGGTGTCGTTGCCACTGCCGCCGATAGCTGCTTCGATGATGGTTCCAGCGGCGATGGTCAGGTTGCCCCGCAGTCCCGCAATGCTGGAGATGGAGGGGGCTGAAGCGTTTGGATCGCTTGGTCGAAGGTCGATCATCTGGGTTTGGCTGAAGCCGCTTAGATCGAGCGTGTCGTAGCCACCTCCATCCACCAAGGTGTAGGCCGTCTGGTGAGCCTGCTGGCTGAACTGGTTCCAGAGAGTGCTGGTGCTGGCACTGATCGTGGTGTTGAAGCCATAGGTGGTGTCGCCCTGGAACGCTCGGTTCACGCCAAAGCCCTGGGGCCCATAGATGGCATCAAGGGCCAGCCAATCCACCGCCATGGGCGTCTGCAGCCAGGCGAAGTCGGCACCGGTGTTCGGGTTCTGCGTCTGGCTCCAATAGGACATCATCGATTCCTGCCAGGAATCGTTGCTGAACTGTGCTGAGGTGGCGTAGGTGAGTGTGCTACCTGTGTAGTTGTAAAGGCCTTGGTGCCCGAGTCCAAGCCCGTGACCGATTTCGTGCAGGAAGGTCTGGGGTGTGTAGCTTCCAAACGTGGACAGCCCGCCGTGCCAGTCGCTGGCAATATTGATGACGGTGTAGTCGACGCCCTGGCTATAGCTCATGCCTCCGGTGTAGGCATAGGCTCGGCCTGGATCGTTGTCGCTGAAGAAGAAATCAACCTCCGTGCCAGTGCTGGAGGTTTCGATGAAGCGAATGCCGAGTGCGGCTTCATACAGTTTGAAGGCTTCGCGAGCCAAGGCTTGCCGGTCGGTGGTGAGGCCGTTGCTGTCTCCGCTCCAGCCAGAGACGTTGTAATGCAGAACTCCGCCGTTAGGGTTGAAGCCGCTGCTTCCCAGGTTGTAGCTGCGCGGAACGGTGCCGAGTTCTGTCCAGAAACCTGTGGTGAGATAGTTGGCTAATTGTTGTAGTGATGGTGTTGGTAAGGAGGGGGGTGTTGGGGTTGCTGTCACGCTCCTACTCCTGCGGCCGCGACTCCCTGCGGCGAAGGGCTCTGGAGATCTGCTGCAGATTGGGCAGCTGCATTCAGGGAGCAGTTGGTTGCCAAGCTGCGTCGCCCAGGAGTTGAACAGCGTGCTCTGATCGTCCGAGCGGCGAGCGGCTGGTGTTCCCGAAAGGTTCTGGAAGGCAGGTGTGCTTGGGCTCGCCTGCTGTTCGGGTTTGCTTGGCGAGCCTTGGCGATGCTGCCGAAGCGTCTGTTGGGACTGAAGAGCTTGATTCAAGAGGATGCCTGCGGCACCGATCAGAGCGCTCTGATCCGCCAAGGCCTGGAGCGGTGCGTCTAGCCGTTCCCTTGGTCTGACTCTACACCCGCGCTCCTGTCCCGCCAGGCCTGTTGGATCCAGGGCGCGAGCGCTGATGGTTTCGCTGCGCAGCCAGGCGGTCGCGTTGGTACGGAGTTGGCGGAATGTCCATGCCATGGATGGATGTGGCCCTGATCGGCCCCTCTGCCTTCACGCTCGCGCTGGTGCTTTCGTTTTGCACCTGAATTTCAGGCTTTGATCGTTTTCTTCGGATTACGTTTATCCCTTTGGATTGGTTTTGTCAGGTCTCTCAATGGGCTCGTCTGATTTGCCTCAAGTTCCCTTGCATTGCCTGAAAGTATGAGCTAATCCTGAAGGTGTTGGTCTAGAGTTGGGGGGAGTGCGTTTCTTGGGCTGGCACCGCTTTGGATGTGTCACGCGGGCAGCCTTTTCCTTTCTCCTGATCTCTTCCAGCTCGCTTCGCCCGTCCGGCGCTGTCAGGCCTTCGGTTCGATGGCTTCCGGTTGTGGCTCCGCGCTCATCAGCGCTTGGGCTGCATGTCCGGCCAGGACCTCCGGCTTAAGGGGGCCCTCCAGGTGGCTCCAGGCCAGCGCTCGCTCGGCGTGCCAGGTCTCGTGGATCACCTCCGCCCAGGCCGGTGGTGCTGGCAGCGTCGCCACGCCAGCGGGCTGCTCTGGGCCATCGCCCTGCTGCACAGCCTTGTAGGCGCGCTTCCAGCCCCCCAGGCTCTCGTGCTGGCCGCGGGCGGCGGCGATCACCGGCGCCAGGCGCCGGTCGCTGCGTGACAGCAGCGCCTGGATCACGCTCCAGCCATAGCTTTCGGGGCGCAGCTCGATGCCCTTGGGCTTGAGTCGCTTGGCCAGCAGTTTGAGTCGCTTCTCGGCTTCCGGGCGTACGCCCTGCCACTGGAAGGGGGTGTGGGCCTTGGGCACAAAGGTGCTCACGCCCAGGCTCAGGCGCAGGCCGGGCGTGGCCTTCTTGGAGCGGTGGAACACCTGGGCCATCAACACGCCCAGGGCCGCCCAGCTGCCGGCATGGGCCGTGGGCGGCCCGGCGAGGGCGGGATCGATCAGCCGCACCGCATGGCCGCGGCGCTGCAGCAGCCATGCCGTTGAGAGGCCAACGATGCCGGCCCCCAGCACCGTCACCGGACGGCGCTGGGTGGCGTCCGGCATCAGATCTGCTTGAGGTCCTGCTGCACCTGATCGGGCAGGATCTGGGCGTACTTGCCGAAGCCGCTGGCCACCTTGATGTAGGCCTTGCGCAGACCCTCACCGTCCTGCAGGCGGGCAGCCTCATCCAGCTGGGCCAGGGCGGTCTTGAGCTGGTCGGCCAGCTTGGTGGCCTCGGGGCGCTCGGCCGGCAGCAGGCGCTGGTTGATGTAGAGCATCTGACGACCCACCTCCTGCATCGGGCCGTGGATCAGGTTGCGGGTGAAGGTCCAGTCCTTCTCGTTCACCAGGCTGGCCAGCTCCGGCAGGCGATCGCGGGCGGCGAGGAAGCCCTCGGCCTG
>CBFHOT010000076.1:0-10810 GCA_965657465.1 Cyanobacteriota bacterium
AAACAGGTAGCGGCCGTCGCTGCCGCGGCTGCTCGAGGCATCGTGGTTGCCCATCGCCGGTGCCAACGGCAGGCCGGCGCTGCGGATCGGCCGCAGCACCTGCTGCTCAAAGGCGGCCCACATCGCCTCGAGCTGCGCGCTCCCCAGCCCGCGCTTCTGACCCGCCACCATGTCGCCGGCGCAGAGCACCAGATCGGGCCGCAGCGTCTGCAGCAGCTGCACCCCCCGATGCACCGAGGCCTCGTAGTGGGTGGAGCCGTAGCTGGCGTTGAGGTCGCTGATCAGCGCCAGCCGCTGCTCGCCCCGCGGCGGCAGGCCGCCTCCCTGGGGCTGGCTGGAGGCGGTGGCGGCGTGGCTGCGGCCGATGCCGGCCTGGGCCAGCAGCAGCTGGGCCAGGCCCGTCGCCCCCAGACCCAGAACGGCGCGGCGGCGGAGGCGGATCGGCATCGGCGGAGCGTGATCGGCGGATCGGTGCGGTTGGGTGGCGCGGCCCTGCCGCGGCGGTGGGCCTGAGCTGGTTGAACGGAAGCGGTGCCGCTGAGGTGATTTGGCTGCAGCGATTCAGCTGAGGCGGTTCAGCTGAGGCGGTTCAGCCGGCGGCCTGCAGCTGCTGCAGCTGGGCTTCCAGCCGTTGGCGCAGGCGTGTCTGCACCAGGTCGCAGAGGTCGTGCACCAGCACATCGTCGGCGGCGTAGATCAGCCGCGTGCCCTCGCGGCTGCAGCTCACCAGCCCCGCCCGCTGCAGTTGCCCCAGCTGACGGCTGATGTGCGACTGGGAAAAGCCGGTGAGCTCCATCAGGCTGGCCACATCCATCGGACTCTGCTTGAGATGGCAGAGCAGCTGCAGCCGTGCCGGTTCGCTCAGCAGCCGAAAGAACTGGCTGAGCTCCTCCAGCAGCTGCGGATTCGGCATCGGCTGCTGGTGGATGGTGCGGGCGGTGGAGCTGCTCACGGCAGGAACGGCAGGGCAGGGAGCGGCGTTGATGGAGGCTGCGGTGCAGGCTCTGGCAGCTGTGGCGGATCCGGGAACGGAGACGCCCGGGCCAGGCGGAAGGCGGTGGCGTGACGCTTGGCTGCCAACGCTATCAAGCGTGGTTGGCTCCAGCGCTGGCCGGCGCGGGGGTGGAGGCGGCGGCGGTGGGGCGGTGCTGGGAGTGCGCTTGGTTGACGCAGCTGCTGGAGCCGCTGGCTGCAGCGATTTTATGACGGATCTGTGATTCCGTGATGCACGGGTTGTGCGTCTCTGATCACACTGATCGCAGCGCTGCGGTGCCCTGATGCTGCCCTCCGGCGAATCCTCCTTGCGTGCTGGTTCCCGCGCCGATGCCGGAACCTGGCCCGACCATGCCCTGCGCCTGCGCAGCCTCTGGATCGCCTGGCTGCTGGCGATGCTGTTTCACGTCGATCTGGGGCTGATGCCCCTCTTCCACGGCGTCTCGCCCGAGATCGACAGCCACGTGCCCGTCACAGCGCTGCCCTGGCTGTTCGGCGCGATGCTGCTCTACTTCCTGGTGCCCCTCGGCTGCCTGGTGCTGATCGCCTATGCGGCCAGTGAGCCCGCCGCTTCGGCCCGGCGCTGGCGCGGCTGGCGCCGCATCCATTTCTGGTTGAGCGTGGTCTACACGCTCACCAACCTGCCCCACCTGGTGGCCGACATCCTCGTGCCCGATTCCCGCTTCGATCAGGTGCTGCTGATGGTGGTGCTGCTGCTGATCGGCCTGATGATCAACCGCGAAGCCTGGCTGTGGTGGCGCCGCTGCGGCCGCTGAGGAAGGTCTGTTGGCGGGCAGCGTTGCTGGGGCGGCGTGGTGGGGCGGCGTTGCTGCACCGCCCCGGCTGGCGGCTCTGAAGGCTGGCTTCAGAACACGCTCAGGGAAATGCCCAGCCCGACCACCATCGCCGCGATCAGGGCCACGGCCCAGAGGGCGTGGCTGCGGGCGTCGGCGGGGCTTTCCCCCGCCACCGCCGCCACCTCATCGGCGTAGAGGTTGTCGTGCTGCTCCAGATCGTGGGTGTGCATGGCGATTGGCGGCCTCTGTTCGGACCCTAGGCAGCGTCCGGCTGGCCGCCAAGGCTTGCTTCACATCTCCTCGGCACCCTGGCCGGCGCCCTTGCCCTTGCCCTTCTTGCCGCCGGGGCCGCCCACCGGGGCGTTGATGCCGTTGTCCTTGTAGATCTTGCGCATCGCCTCGCGGTTCTTCTCGCGCAGGGCCTGCCAGCTCTTGCGCTGCTCCCGCTGGCAGGCGTTCAGGGCCTTGGGCGTCTTGGCGTCGCGGCTGCAGCGCTCCAGCTTGTCGAGCATGGTGCGGCGCTGCTTGAGGTCGTCGAGCAGCAGCGCCTTGCGGGCCGGGAAGACCTTCTCCTGCTGCGCCTTGGTGAGCCGCTCCGGCGGCGCCGATTCCTGGGCCAGCCCCGGCAGGCCGGCGGCGCTGCTCAGCAGCAGGGCGCCGAGCCCGGCGTTGAGGAGGCGTTGGGTGAGGGTCATGGTGCGGGGGGCGTGAGGGGGCCATCCGGCCCGGTTCTCTCCATGGTGCTGCCGGGATCTGACCAGGGGCTGACTGAATCCGGCGGAGATGTGACCAGATCTTTCCGGCCCCGCAGCAGCACCGTGAATCCCGTGCCGCTGCCGCTGCGCCGGCAGCTCAGCGCACCGCCATGGGCCCGCGCCACCCGCTCCACGATCGCCAGCCCCAGGCCGCAGTGGCCGCCGCTGCCGCCGCGGGCTGTATCCAGCCGCCGGAACGCCTGCAGCGCCTGGGGCCAGAGCTCCTCGGGCAGGCCGGCGCCGCCATCGCTCACCGCGATCTCGAAGCCATCCCGGCCCCAGGGCCTCAGGCTCAGCCGGTAGGGCGGCGCCCCATGGCTGCGGGCGTTGTCGAGCAGGTTGCCCAGCGCCCGGGCCAGGGCCGTGGCCTGCACCGTCGCCTGCAGCGGCTGCAGCTCCAGCGTCAGCGGCTCCAGCCCGCTCTGCCCCGCCAGCTCCGCCAGCAGCGCCGCCAGATCCAGCGGCACCGGCGCCTCCTGCTGCTCCCCCCGGGCGTAGGCCATGAACTGGCCCGTGATCCGCTCCAGGGCGTCGAGGTCGCCCAGGGCCTTGCCGGCATCGCCGGGGCTGAGGGGATGCTCTTCGGCCAGATGCAGCCGCAGCCGCAGGCGCGTCAGCGGACTGTTGAGGTCATGGCCGATGCCGGCCAGCATCGTCGCCTGGTCGCGGCGGGTCTGCGCCAGTTGATGCAGCAGGTCGTTGAAGCGGCGCGTCAGCTGCCGCACCGGCTTGGCGCCGCGCTCCGCCAGCGGCTGGGGATCCGCGCCGGCCCCCAGCTGCTGCAGCGAGCGGGCCAGCAGCCGCAGCGGCCTGTTCACCTCCAGGCTGAGGGCCAGGGTGCTCAGCCCCAGCCCGCTGGCCACCAGGGCCAGCCCCAGGGAGAGCGGATCCGGCGGCCAGCGCCGCGGCCGTGGTGCTCCCACCACCAGCCACACCGGATCGAGCGGTGAGGCCACCTCCACCCACAGCCGGCTGCCCTGCTGCCGCACCTCGCGGCAGTGCTGCAGCTCCCGGCAGAGCTCGGCCCGCAGCTCCTGCGCCTGGCCCGTCGCGGCGTTGGCAGTCGGGGGTGCCAGCGGCGCCAGCTGCAGGCCGCTCAGCTCCGCCACCGTCTCTAGCGGATAGCGCTCCAGTGCCAGCTCCCCCAGCCGCAGGCTGAAGGCCACCTCCTGGCCGAGCTGCGCCATCTGCGCCCGGGCGATGCGCCGCCCCAGCAGCCCCTGCACCAGCGCCAGGCTGAGCAGCGTCAGCCCCACGCCACAGGCGCCGTAGGCCAGCAGCCGCCCCAGGCGGCGATCAGCGGCGCGCCTGGCCATCGGGCACGAACACATAGCCATAGCCCCACACCGTCTGGATGTGGCGCGGTTGGGAGGGCTCCTCTTCGATCAGCCGCCGCAGCCGCGACACCTGCACATCCATGCTGCGGGCGTCGGTTTCACTGGTGGGACCGCGCGAGAGCTCGATCAGCCGCTCCCGCGAGAGCGGGCGGTGCGGGTGGCGGGCGAAGGCCAGCAGCAGGCTGAATTCACCGCTGGTGATGCCCACCGTCTCGCCATCGCGCTGCAGCTGCCGGCTGGCGGGATCGAGCTGCCAGCGGCCGAAGGCCAGCCGCTCGGCGCCGGCCTCCGGGCTGCCGGGGGGACCGCTGCCGCGGCGGCGCAGCACCGCCTCGATGCGGGCGGTGAGCTCCCGCGGCAGAAACGGCTTGGCCAGGTAGTCGTCGGCTCCCTGCTCCAGGCCGATGATCCGGTCCACCGCGTCGCCGCGGGCGGTGAGCATCAGCACCGGCAGGTCGTCGCCGCCGTCGCGCAGGCGCCGCAGCAGCGTGAGGCCGTCGTCGCCGGGAAGCATCAGATCGAGCACCAGCAGATCGGGGCGCTGGCTCTCGAGCCGTGCCCGCAGCTGCTCACCGCCGGCCAGGCAGCGCACCTCGTAGCCCTGGTCGGCCAGGTAGGTGCTCAGCAGCTGGCGGATCTCGGGATCGTCATCGACGACCCAGATGCGGTGGGGGCGTGCCATCGCTCAGAGCCCCACGGTCTGGTTGCGGCCGGCGTGCTTGGCCTGATACAGGGCGCGGTCGGCGCGACTCACCACCGATTCGGCGCTGTCGCCGCGCCTCAGCAGCGTCACGCCGCTGCTGAGGGTGGGGGCTTGCACCCCCGGGACCATCGCATTCGCTGAGCCAGCTGCTGAGCCAGCAGCAGGACCCGCCGCTGAGCCTGTGCCATCAGCAGGGCCGGCGCCCGCCTGGTCACCGCCCGTGCCCTCGTCGTCGGCCCCGGCGTTGAGCACCGCCGCCACCGCCGGCGTGATCCGCCGCAGCAGGCTCGTCGCCTCAGGCAGGGTGATCTCCGGCAGCAGCAGCAGGAACTCCTCGCCGCCCCAGCGGAACAGCAGATCCTGCCGCCTGGTGCAGCCCTGGATCGCCTGGGCCACGACGCGGATCACCGCGTCACCGGTGGGATGGCCGAAGCGGTCGTTGATCGTCTTGAAGTGGTCGATATCCAGGATCGCCACCGCCAGGGAGGTGCGGCGCCGCAGGCTGCTGCGCTGCAGGGCATCGAAGCGTTCGCGGAAGGCGTTGCGGTTCAGGGCACCGCTGAGGGGATCGGTGCAGGCGATCAGCGAGATGCGGCCGTGGTGCCGGTTGCTGGCCCGATAGACCAGCAGCAGCATCAGCCCCAGGCAGCCGGCGCCGATCAGGGCGATCTGCAGCGCTGATTCCCAGGCGATTCCTTGGCCAACCTGGATCGGCTTGGTCACCACCAGCCGCCAGTTGAGTTCCGGCAGCCATTTGCTGAGCAGGATGAACTCGCGCCCATCGCGCCGGTAGCTGAAGCTGGTGCTGTTGCGGCTGAGGATCTCGTCCATCCGCCCACCGATGCCGGGCAGCTTGTCCAGGCTTGGCGGGGAGGACTGCTGCGTGTTCAGGCTGAGCGTGCGGCCGTCGGCATCGATGAACAGCACGTCGATGCCCTTGAGCAGTTCCTCCCGTTGGATCAGGGCTGTCAGCAGATTGGTGGAGTGGCCAACGCCGATCGCGCCGCTGAAGCGCCCCGTCCGATCGAACAGCTTGTAGTTGACGAACACCGTTGTGCGCCGCCGATCGGCGGTGTCCCGATCGAGGTTCACCTGATAGGGCTGGCGGCTGTCTTTCAGACGGAAATACCAGGCGTCCTGGGGATCCCTGGGGGAGATCGTCTTGAGGATTCCCTGGGGGTGGTAGTAGCGGCCGCTGCGATCGGAGACGAAGAAGGTGGTGGTGCTGTGCTTGAGATCCTGCACGTTGCGGAGGTAACGCAGCACCGATGCAGTGGGGATCTCGCCTCCGGCCTGCCAGTCGGTGAGGAAGCTGTTGGCGGCCATCGAGGCGGCCAGCAGCACCGGTTCGGTCAGCTCCCGCTGCAGGTCGGCCGACAAGGCATCCAGCGCCAGGGGCAGGGTGGTGTTGCGCACCTCGCGCCGCGCCGATTCGAGGGCGTTCGTATAGGTGAAGCCCGCCACCACGGCAAACCCGAGGCAGACAATCGCCCCCAGCCGCAGCGGCAGGCCCCAGCGTTCGCGCTCCAGCGGCGCCGCGCCCGGCTCAGGCCGGCCGACCTGCTCCTGCGGCCCCAGCCTCGGGTTCAGCCAGGGCAGGCGGTTCAACCAGCGCAGCCGGTTCGGCTCCGGCGGTGGTTCCGGCTGGGTCCTGCTCCCGCTGAGCGGCGCGGCGGCGCCGGGCGACGGTCGGCGGTGGAGTTCAGGCATTGCCGCGACTGTCGCATCTTCTCCGGGCCCTGCCAAGGCAGGGCGCGACAGACCGGCGCGACGGACTACTCGACTGCGACCACGTTGGCTGCGAGCACGTTGGCTGAGCACAGGTTGGCCGCACCGGCTGCCGGGAGTCGACCGCCGCTGGCTGCGCTGCCGCCAACGTCATGCCGGCGCCAGGCCGCTTTCGTCAAACATCCCTTCAAACAGCACCGAGCTGAGGTAGCGCTCGCCCGAATCCGGCAGCACCACCACGATCGTCTTGCCGGCGTAGGCCGGATCGCGGGCCAGCCGCAGGGCGGCGGTGGTGGCGGCACCACAGGAGATGCCGGCCAGGATGCCCTCCTCCTTCATCAGCCGCCGCGCCATCTCCACGGCTTCGGCGTCGCTCACCGCCTCCACCCGATCCACCAGGGAGAGATCGAGGTTGTCCGGCACGAAGCCGGCACCGATGCCCTGGATCTTGTGGGGGCCCGGCTTGAGCTCCTCGCCGTTGCGGGTCTGGCTGATCACCGGGCTGCTGGCGGGCTCCACCGCCACCGATTCCAGCGGCTGGCGGAGGGTGGTCTTGATGTAGCGGCTGATGCCGCTGATCGTGCCACCGGTGCCGACCCCCGCCACCAGCACATCCATCTGGCCCTCGGTGTCCTGCCAGATCTCCGGCCCGGTGGTGTCGTGGTGGATCTGAGGATTGGCGGGGTTGGAGAACTGCTGCAGCAGCACGTAGCGCTCCGGATCGGAGCTGGCCAGTTCGCGCGCGGCGTGGATGGCGCCGGGCATGCCCTTGCGGCCCTCGGTGAGCAGCAGCCGGGCGCCGTAGGCGGTGAGCAGCTTGCGCCGCTCCAGGCTCATCGTCTCCGGCATCGTCAGCGTCAGCGGAATGCCGCGCGAGGCCGCCACGAAGGCCAGGGCGATGCCGGTGTTGCCGCTGGTCGGCTCCACCAGCTCCTTGCCGGGGCCCAGCAGGCCATCCTTCTCCGCCTGCCAGATCATCGCCGCGCCGATGCGGCACTTCACCGAATAGGCCGGGTTGCGTCCCTCGATCTTGGCCAGTACCCGGGCGCCGCAGCCCTCGGTGATGCGCTGCAGTTGCACCAGGGGGGTGCGGCCGATGCTGAGGCTGTTATCGGCGTAGATCGTCATCAAAGGGCGCCGCTCTGGCGCACACCCTAATGATCCCCCTGCTGCCGGGCCGCCGCCGCTCCGGCGATGTCTAGGGTTCGCAGCAGCCGGGCGCCGCCTGCCATGGACGTTCCGCCGCCCCTTGCTCCCGCTGACGGCCCCGCAGACAGCGCCGCTGCTGGCCCCGCTGTCGGCCCAGTCGAACAGCTCCTGGCGCCGCTCGACTGGGGCCGCTGGCGCCAGGAGCTGTTCGGGGGGCTCACCGCCGCCGTGGTGGCTCTGCCGCTGGCCCTGGCCTTCGGCGTGGCCTCCGGCGCCGGTGCCGCTGCCGGTCTCTGGGGGGCGGTGCTGGTGGGCCTGGTGGCGGCTCTGTTCGGCCGCACCCCGGCCCTGATCTCGGAGCCCACCGGTCCGATGACGGTGGTGATGACCGGCGTGATCGCCAGCCTCAGCGCCCAGGTGCCGGATCCCGCCACCGCCCTGGCCCTGGCCTTCACGGTGGTGATGCTGGCCGGGCTGCTGCAGATCGCCTTTGGCCTGTTGCGCCTCGGCCGTTACATCACCCAGATGCCCTATCCGGTGATCTCCGGATTCATCAGCGGTGTGGGGGTGATCCTGGTGAGCCTGCAGCTGGCGCCGCTGCTGGGGCAGCCCCTGCCGGCCGGCGGCGCCCTCGGCAGCCTGCGGGCGCTGCCCCAGCTGATCGCCGCCGGGCAGCCGCTGGAGTTCGGCCTCGGCGCCCTGACCCTGCTGATCCTCTGGGGCACGCCGCAGCGCCTGCGTCAGCTGCTGCCCGCCCCCCTGATCGCCCTGCTGGTGGGCACCGCCCTCTCGCTCTGGCTGCCTGGCTTGCCCGACGACCTGCGCCGCATCGGTCCGATCGCCGCCGGCCTGCCGCAGTGGCATGGGCCGCTGCTGCCCGTCGGGCTGCCGTTCAGCCCTCTGCTGCAGGGGGATCTGCTGCGTCAGATCGGTGTCGACGCCGCGGTGCTGGCGCTGCTCGGCAGCATCGATGCACTGCTCACCGCCGTGATCGCCGACAGCCTCACCCGCCGTCAGCACGATTCCGACCGGGAGCTGGTGGCCCAGGGTCTGGCCAATCTGGTCAGCGGCCTCGGCGGCGCCCTGCCCGGAGCCGGCGCCACCATGGGCACGGTGGTCAACATCCAGGCCGGCGGACGCTCCGCCCTCTCGGGTCTGTTCCGCGCCGCGATCCTGCTGCTGGTGATCCTGGTGGGGGCGCCCCTGGCGGCGCAGATCCCCCAGGCGGTGCTGGCCGGCATCGCCCTCAAGGTGGGCGTCGACATCGTCGACTGGGATTTTCTCGGCCGCGCCCTGCGCCTCTCCCGCCGCGGCGCCCTGGTGATGGCCCTGGTGCTGGTGCTCACCGTGGCGGTGGATCTGGTGGTGGCGGTGGTGGTGGGCGTGTTCCTCGCCAACCTGCTCACCATCGATCGCCTCAGCGCCCTGCAGAGCCAGGCCGTGCGCAGTGCCGGTGCCAGCGGCGATGCCATCAGCGGCACCGACGACGCGGTGCTGCTGGCGGAGCCCGAGCGCGATCTGCTGCAGCAGGCCCAGGGGCGGGTGCTGCTGCTGCAGCTCAGCGGCCCGATGATCTACGGCGTGGCGCGCGCCATCGCCCGCGAGCAGCAGCGGATCGCCGCCGGCCCTGCTGCCGCCGCCCTGGTGGTGGATCTCACCGAGGTGTCGCACCTTGGGGTGAGCGCGGCCCTGGCCCTGGAGAACGCCGTGCGCGATGCCCTCGAGGGTGGCCTGGCGGTGTTCGTCTGCGGCGGCAGCGGCGCCACCGCCGAGCGGCTGCAGCGGCTGCGGCTTGCGCAGCTGCTGCCGGCCGATCACCTCGACCTGCCCCGGCAGCGGGCTCTGGAGCTGGCGCTGGCGGCGGCCCAAGCGGCGCTCGATGGGGCGATCGCTGCGCCGCTGCCGGCCACGCTGGCCTGAGCCGCCTGGGGATTCCGCACCAGTGGATCACTGATAGGTTGCGGCTCAGCTCAGCCCCGCGCCCCTGGCCGGGGTGGCCCACGGCAATCCGGCTGGCGTGTCGTGAACGACCCATGCCGCGGCTGCCGGGCTGGCCCGCCTGAGCCGTTCCCTTGCGTTGATGTCCATGCTCTTCCGCGCCAGCGAGTGGTGGCGGCGCCCCCACCGCGACATCCTGTCCGGCCTGGTGGTCGCCTTCGCCATGATTCCGGAGGCGATCGCCTTCTCCGGCATCGCCGGGGTCGATCCCCAGGTGGGCCTGTTCGGGGCCTTTCTACTGGCGGTGACCCTGGCGGTGGTGGGTGGCCGCAGCGCCATGATCACCTCGGCCACCGGCTCCACCGCCCTGCTGATGACGGGCTTGGTGCAGCAGGGCAATGCCCTGGGCGAGGGGCTCGGTCTGCAGTACCTGCTGGCGGCCGGCATCCTCACCGGCCTGTTTCAGATCGCCTGGGGCTATCTCGGTCTGGCCCAGCAGATGCGTTTCGTGCCGCAGCCGGTGATGGCGGGCTTCGTCAATGCCCTGGCGATCCTGATCGTCCTGGCCCAGCTGCCCCAGCTCGGCCTGGATCTGTTCCATCCCGAGGCGGTCAGCGTCACCGCCGCCCAGCTGCCCTGGGTGTGGGGGCTCACCGCTCTCACCCTGGCGATCATCTACCTGGCACCGCGGCTCACCCGGGTGGTGCCCTCGGCCCTGATCGCCATCCTGCTCACCACCGGCCTCTCGATCGGTCTGCAGCTGGATGTGCCCACCGTGGCCAGCCTCGGCACCCTGCCCAGCGGCCTGCCGGCCTTCGGGTTGCCGCAGGTGCCCTTCGGCTTCGGCACCCTCGGCCTGATCCTGCCCACGGCCCTGGCGATCTCCCTGGTGGGCCTGATGGAGACCTTCCTCACCCAGGACATCCTTGACGATGTCACCGACCAGAGCAGTGACAAGAACCAGGAGGCGCGCGGTCAGGGCATCGGCAATATCGTCAGCTCCCTGTTCGGCGGCATGGCCGGCTGCGCCCTGGTGGGGCAATCGGTGATGAATGTGGGCTACGGCGGCCGCACCCGCCTCTCCACCCTGGCGTCAGGTCTGTGCCTGCTGGCGATGATCCTGCTGGCGCGCGACTGGGTGAACCAGATCCCGATGGCCACCCTGGTGGGGGTGATGATCATGATCGCCATCAACACCGCCAACGGCGCCTCGCTGCGCCGCATCCGCCAGATCCCCCGCAGCGATACGGCGGTGATGCTGCTGACGGTGGTGGTGACGGTGCTCACCCACAACCTGGCGGTGGGTCTGCTGGCCGGCGTGGCTCTGGCGGCGATCCTGTTCAGCCGCAAGGTGGCCAAGGTGATCCAGGTGGAGAGCCGCCTCGAGGGCGACGACCACCGCATCTACAC
>CBFHOT010000077.1:0-10752 GCA_965657465.1 Cyanobacteriota bacterium
GGGTGAGGCTTCTGGAACTGGTGAGCGTGAACACAACAGCCGTCGGGTCCGCCCGGCGGCTGTTGGCGTTTGGGGGTATAGGCCGCTGCTGCGGCTGTTGCGTTGTTTTGGGCGGGAGTTGTCGGTGTTGCCTGCAGCCTGACGGTCTAGGCGGCAATCCGCCTGCGCCCAGGTGCCCTCAGATCGCCGACCTGGTTCAGGATGGCCTGATGCGTTGGTGAGGCCACACATCATCTGATCCGGAGCCCACTGAGCTGGGAATGTGTGACGCTTTCATTGCCATGCGAGGGTGAGGGCGTTGGTTGCTGCGGCTCTGTTCGTGTCCTCTCTGGCTTCTTCGCCTGTGGCATCGTTGGCGGCCGATCGCCTGATCGTTGCGCTGGATGGAATGGACAGCGACCAGGCCCTGGCGCTGGTCGATTCCATTGCGGGCCTGGCCTGGGTGAAGGTTGGTCTGGAGCTGTTCACGGCTGCGGGGCCGGATGTCGTCATGCAGCTGCGGGAACGGGGTCTGCGGGTGTTTCTTGATCTGAAGTTCCACGACATCCCCGCCACCATGGCCGGAGCCTGCCGCAGTGCGGCGCGGCTTGGGGCTGAGTTGATCACCGTGCATGCCTGTGCTGGTCATGATGCCCTGGTGGCTGCCCAGCAGGCCGCTGAGGAGGCGGCATCCGCCGCAGACCTTCCGGCTCCGACCCTGCTGGCGGTGACCGTGTTGACCAGCTGGCCTGCCGACCGCTTTGCCCGGGAGCTGCAGGTGGAGCAGTCGTTGGATCGTTACGTGCCGCATCTGGCGGCTCTGGCGGCGAATGCCGGCATCGGCGGTTGCGTCTGCTCGCCGCTGGAGGTGCAGGCGTTGCGCAACAACCATCCCCATCCCTTTGCCTTGGTGACACCGGGCATCCGGCCGGCGGGCAGCGCCGCTGGCGATCAGGCGCGGGTGATGACGCCTCGGCAGGCCATCGCGGCTGGTGCCAGCCATCTGGTGATCGGCCGACCGATCACGGCCGCTGCCGATCCGGCCCGCTCCTTTGCAGCGTGCTGCGCTGAGCTGGCTGGCGCGCAGCCGTGATCACGCTGACAGGGTGGATGGTCTGCGGCTGAGCAGTTCCTGATACAGCTGTTCCAGGGCGTCAATGTTGCCCTGCAGCGTGTAGCGCTCCAGAGCACGTGCGCGCGCGCGTCGGCCGAGTTCGGCGGTGAGCACCGGTTGATCCCGCAGCACCGGCAGCAGGGTGCGCAGCTGGGTGGTCACCCCCTGGGTGCTGATCACGATGCCGGCACCGTCCGCCAGCACCTCACCATCGGCACCCGCGTCGGTGGCCACGCAGGCGGTGCCGCTGGCCATCGCCTCCAGCAGCGACAGGCTCAGGCCCTCCACCAGCGACGGCAGCAGAAACACCTCCGCCAGCTGCTGCAAGGCCACGCGGCGAGCCAGGCTCGGCTCGTACCCCCACCAGATCACATCCGCTTCGCCGTAGAGGGCCTGCAGGCTGCTGCGCAGGGGACCATCACCGACGATCAGCAGCACGCAACCGGCGGGCCGCACCAGTTTCCAGGCTCGCAGCAGCGCCTCCACATTCTTCTCGGTGGCTACTCGGCCCATGTAAAGAAACACCCGTTGGCCGTTGAAGCGCTGGCGCAGATCAGTCAGCTCCTGCCCAACCTCCTGGCTGTTGTTTGCCGCCGGGCGCCAGGTGTCGACATCAACGCCGTTGGGAATCACCGCCAGCCGCCGTCGCTGCACCCCCAGGCGCTGCAGCACATCTGCTTGCAGTTCGGAGAAGACGATCACCCGGTCGTAGCGGGCCAGCGACGGTGCATAGAGCTGGTAGGTGAGCTGCTGGGTGCCGGCGGTGAGGTTGCGCAGGCTTGCATCAAAGGGGGGATGGAAGGTGGCCACCAGCGGCAGCCCCAGCTGCTGGCAGAGATCCGGCAGACGGAAGTCCAGTGGTGAGAGGGTGAGGCTGGCATGCACCAGATCGGGTTTGAGCCGTTCCAGGGATTCGCGCAGCTCACGCTGGGCCCCGGGTGATGGAATCGTGTACACCTGGGATTTGACCAGGTAGGGCAGGGCCACCTCCGGCTCCTGCGGTTCACCGCCAGGGGAGCTGAGGCCTGTGCTGCCGTGCCTGCCGCTGCCGTTGAGCCTGCCTCCTCCTTCGCCATCGCCTGACCCACTGAAGCTCAGCTGGCCGGCGGCGGGGGTGTCGAAGTGGATGAAGCTGATCGCGTGTCCCCGGCTCTTGAGGGCGTGGGTGGTGGTGAGGCCGTAGGTGACATTGCCGCAGAACGGCGATTTCTTGCCCAGCCAGGCAATGTGGGCCACCCGCCCTCGTGCGTCAGAGAACTCAAACTAACAGCGGCGCCAGGGCTGGCTCGCTGGCGTGGGCATCAGCGGCGCCAGGGCCGCTCCAGCACCGCCGCCGCCAGGGCGATGCCTGCCAGGGCCCAGAGCACCGGCAGCAGGCCCCAGCGGCTGACCACCGCCCCTGCCAGCACCAGCGGCAGGCTCAGGGCGATGTTGATCAGGTTGTTCTGCAGGCCGAACACCTTGCCGCGCAACGCTTCCGGCGTGTCTTCCTGAATCGTGGTCTGGGCGGGGATCGCGAGCATCGCCGCACCGACGCCCAGGGTGGTGCAGAGCGCCAGGGTGAGGCTGAGGCTGCCGCGCAGCTGTCCCAACAGCAGCAGGCTCCAGCCCATCACCGCCAGGCCAGCCGCCGCCAGGCGGCGGCGGCTGATGCGATGGCCGAGCTGGGCCACAGCCACCGCACCGCAGGCCAGGCCCAGACCGCTCATCGCCAGCAGTGTGCCGAAGCGGGTGGGGCCGAGGCCCGGCACCGCCGACGCCAGGCTGATCGCCAGCACGTAGAGGGCCGCCAGCAGGCTGTAGAGCAGCACCAGCTGCAGCATCGCGCCGGCCACCCTGGGGCGCTGGCGCAGCACCGCCACCCCTTCGCCGATCTCCTGCCACACCGAGCTCCGTTCCGGCGCTGGGCCTTGCTCCTGCCAGTGGATGCGGCTGATCGCCACCGCCGCCGCCCCGTAGCAGAACGGCAGCAGGAGGAACTCGCCGCCGCGGATGCCCAGCTGGGCCAGGCCCTGATCCAGCAGCCGCAGGATCGGATCGCCCAGGGCGAAGCCAACAATCGTGGCCGCCATGCTGGTGGCCTGATAGAGCGAGTTGGCTGCCAGCAGATGCAGCGGCGGCACCAGCTTCGGGATCGCCGCCTGCTCCGCCGGCGCGAAGAACTGGGTGAGCACCGACTCCAGGAAGGTCATCACCACCAGCCCCCAGTAGCCCCAGCTCAGCCCAAGCCACTGCGGCCCCGGCAGCAGGCAGAACGGCGCCAGCAGCACCAGCGCCGCCCGCAACCCGTTGGAGGCCACCATCACGGCCCGCTTGGGCCAGCGGTCGGCCCAGACCCCTGCCACCGTGCCCAGCAGCATCGCCGGCACGGTGTTGGCCACGTAGATGCCCGTGGCCAGCAGCGTAATCATCTGGGCCCGGGTTTCCGGCAGGTCGAGCCGGATCGCCGTGGCGGCTTCCGCCAGGGCTGGATTGGCTTCTGGTGTGCCCTTCACCCAGGTCTGGGCGATCAGATACACCATCAGCACGATGTAGAACTTGTCCGCCAGCTGGGAGAAGATCTGCCCCAGCCAGAGCCAGCGGAAGTCGCGCAGGGCCAGCACGGCCTGGAGGCCGCTCTGTGCAGCGCCCCTGGGTTTGGGGTTCAACCGGCCCTGCCTGCGTCGACGGCTCGTCATGATGCCCCACCTCCGGGTTCGAACGCCTGGCGCAGCAGCCGCAGGGCCCGGGGCCGCCGGCCGAGATGCTCGTCCATCCAGCAGCTGAGCAGCTCCAGCAGCCGCAGCCACACCGCCTGTGGCCCCATCAGGCCGCCATCGCGGCGCCTGGGCAGGGCCGGCCGCACCAGCCGCTGCAGCAGGGCCAGCTCCGAGGCGTTGAGCTGCAGGCGGGAGCCGGGCACCGCTCCGATCACCAGTCCTTCACTCACCATCAGGCTGCAGCGCCAGCTCCAGTCGCCGACGGGCGGTTCCAGCGGCTCGCCGCTGCGGGCGCAGCGACCCAGCGGCAGCCCGTAACCCCCAAGGGCCAGCAGATGGACGCTGCCCTGCACCGTCACCGCCAGCGCCTCCAGGGCTCCATCGGGTTCACGCACCAGGGCCTCCAGCCGGCCCAGTTGCATCAGCAGATCGGCCAGCAGCCCCGGTGCGGCCATCTCCGCCGGCACCAACACCAGACAGAGTTCCGCCAGGGCCTGGGCTCCGGCCAGATGTTCCAGTTGCTGGCCAAGGCTGCCGTAGCTGCGGATCACCTGCAGTTGCCGCACCCGCTGCAGGCCGCGGTTGCCGCCCACCTGCAGGCGCAGATGGGCCAGGGGAACCGCCGCCGCCAGGCTGCTGCGCGGTCGCCGGGCGCCGGGCACCGCCAGACGGCTGAGGCCGTGCTCTTCGCTCAGCAGCGTCAGCAGGCGATCGTGCTCCCCCAGGGGGGTGCAGCTCAGGGCCAGTCCTTCCAGCTGCCGCTCCGCCATCAGACTGTGTCAGAGGCGGCTGGCCTGAATCAGCGCCACACCGCGGCTGGTGCCCAGCCGGGTGGCCCCCGCCTCCACCAGCGCTTCGGCCTGCTCCAGATCGGCGATGCCGCCGGCGGCCTTGATCGCTGCCCGCCCGCGGGCCAGCTGCTGCAGCAGCTTCACCTCGGCGCTGCGCACCGGCGGCCCGAAGCCGCTGCCGCTCTTGAGGAAGCGAGCACCGGCATCGATGCTCACCTCCACCAGCAGCTCCAGGGCCGCTGCATCCAGACGCCCCACCTCCACGATTACCTTCACGGGCAGCCCCAGCTCGCAGATCGGCGCCAGATCCCGCAGCACCGTCTCGCTGTCGCCGCTGGCCAGGGCGCCGAAGTCGGGCACCACATCCAGTTCATCGGCGCCGGCGGCCGCCGCCAGTTCCGCCTCTGCCTGCTTCAGCGGCTGCGGGATGGCACCGAAGGGAAAGCCCACCACGCTCACCAGCCGGGGCACCGCGCCACGGCCCTGACCGGATCGCGGCAGCCACTCCCGGGCCCGCTCCACCCAGCGGGAGGCCACGCACACCCCGGCAAAGCCGAAGTGGCGGGCTTCCTCGCAGCAGCGCTCGATGGCATCGCTGCCCTGATGGGGGTCCAGCAGGGCGTGGTCGATCAGGGGGGCCAGGTCGAGGTGTTCGCCGCTCACGCGTCCTTGGCTTGGATCACCCCGAATCCTCCATGGTTGCGGTGATACACCACCTGCAGCTCGTCGGTTTCGGCGTCGCGGAACACGTAGAAGTCGTGATCGATCAGCTCCAGCTGATGCAGCGCCTCATCCAGCGTCATCGGCGGCATCGCGAAGTACTTGCGCCGCACGCCCCGGCTGGGCAGCGCCGCCTCCTTGCCGTCGGTGAGGGTGGATCCCGGCGGCGGCAGGGTGGCGGCGCCGGCTTCTTCGTCGCGGGCGGAGCGATGCACAGGGCCCTGGTGGCGATCCTGCACCCGCTCCTTGTAGCGGTTGAGCTGACGGGTCAGCTTGCTGGCCACCAGGTCGATGCTGGCGTAGAGGTTGTCGCTGCGCTCTTGGGCGCGGATCACGGTGCCGTTGGCGAACATCGTGACCTCAGCGATCTGCTGGGGAACCCGCGGGTTGCGGGCCACCGAGAGGTGCACGTCGGCTTCCTTGACCATCCCCTCGAAGTGGGTGATGGCGCGGCTGAGCTTGGTTTCGGTGTAATCCCGGATCGCCGGGGTCACTTCAAGATTGCGGCCATGAATCAGCAGTTTCATCAGATGGGCGCCGCCTCCGGTGCTCTCTGAGCCAACGCTAGGGACAACCACCGATGGGCCCGCAGCTCGACGCAATCCTTTTTGAAGCCCGTGAACCGGTGCCCTTCCGCCGGGCCTGGGAATGGCAGCAGCAGCTGCAGAACCGGCTGCTGCAGGACCCCGCCGGCCCCGATGCGCTGATCCTGCTGGAGCACGAGCCCTGCTACACCCTCGGCCGCGGCGCCAGCACCGCTCACCTGCGCTTCGATCCGGCGGATCCCCCCTGGCCGCTGCATCGCATCGACCGTGGCGGCGAGGTGACGCATCACGCGCCGGGGCAGCTGGTGCTCTATCCGGTGCTCAACCTGCAGCGCCACGGCGCGGATCTGCATCTCTACCTGCGGCAGCTGGAGCAGGTGGTGATCGATCTGCTCGCCCTGCAGGGCCTGGGCGGTGAGCGGCTGGCGGGCCTCACCGGTGTGTGGCATCGCGGCCGCAAGTTGGCGGCGATCGGGGTGGGGGCGAGGCGCTGGATCAGTCAGCACGGTCTGGCCGTGAATGTGGACTGCGATCTGGCGGGATTCGCGGCGATCGTGCCCTGCGGCATCGCCGATCGGCCGGTGGGACGCATCGCCGACCACCGGCCAGGCATTCGTGCCGCCCAGCTGCGGCAGCCGCTGCTCGACTGCTTCGCCGGCCGCTTCCAACTGACCCTGCGGCCGCCGGCGGCCCAGGAGAGGCTGCAGGGGTGGTAACCCTTGGGCACGCTTGCCGCGCCCCGCGCCCGCCCGATGGCCGTTGCCGAGTTTCACTGGACCGCCAGTCGCCGTGATCGTCAGGCTCTGGCCCAGCGCCAGGACTGGAGCGGCCTGACCGGCATTGAGCAGCTCTGGGGCCCCCTGGCCGAGCGCTACGGCGATGCCCTGGCCCTGGAGGCGCCCCACGCCCCCGAGCCGGAGAGCCTCAGCTACCGCCAGCTGCAGGCGGGCATCGAGCAGGTGGCGGCGGGGCTGGCGGCCCTGGGGGTGGCCTCTGGCGATGTGGTGGCCCTGTTCGCTGAGAACGGTCCCCGCTGGTTGCTCACCGACCAGGGGCTGATGCGGGCGGGCGCGGCCGATGCGGTGCGCGGCAGCAGCGCTCCGGTGGAGGAGCTGCGCTACATCCTGCGCAACTCCGGCGCCATCGGGCTGGTGGTGGAGTCGGCGGCCCTGCTGGAGAAGCTCCGTCTCGGCTCCGAGGAGCTGGGCCGGCTGCGCTTTGTGGTGCTGCTGGAGGGGGAGCGCGGCAGCCGCGCCCCGGTGGTGCCCTGCTACCGCTGGGCCGATCTGCTGGCCCGTGGGGCGGCGGCCCTGGCGGCCGGCGCCGCGGCACCGCTGCCGCCGGCTGATCCGGGGCGTCTGGCCACGATCCTCTACGCCTCCGGCACCACCGGCCAGCCCAAGGGGGTGCCCCTCAGCCACGCCAACCTGCTGCATCAGCTGCAGCACCTCGGCGTGGCGGTGGCCCCGCAGCCGGGGGAGCGGGTGCTCAGCGTGCTGCCGATCTGGCATTCCTATGAGCGCGGGGCCGAATATTTCCTCTTCTCCTGCGGTTGCCGGCAGACCTACACCACCCTCAAGCAGCTGCGGGCTGATCTGCAGCGGGTGCGCCCCCACTACATGATCAGCGTGCCGCGGCTGTGGGAGGCCCTGCTGGCGGGCTTTGACGAGGCCCTCAAGGGCCAGCCGAGCCGCCGGCAGCGGTTGATCCGCCAAGCCCTGGCCAACAGCCGGGCCACCACCCTGGCCTGGCGCCGCGCCCGCGATCTCACCCTCGAGCCTCAGCCCCTGCCCGTGCGGCTGCTGGCCGCGGCGGAGGCGCTGCTGCGCTGGCCGCTGCACCGGTTGGCGGGGGCGCTGGTGTGGCCGAAGCTGCGCCAGCAGCTGGTGGGCGGACGGCTGCGCACCGCCATCAGCGGCGGCGGTGCCCTCGCCCTGCACGTGGACAGCTTCTTTGAAGCCATCGGCATCGAGCTGCTGGTGGGCTACGGCCTCACTGAGACCAGCCCGGTCCTGGCCTGCCGGCGTCCCTGGGCCAACCGCCGCGGCAGCGCCGGTCAGCCCCTGCCGCAGACCGCGCTGCGCATCGTCGATCCTGAAAGCGGGCGCCGCCTGGCCCTCGGTGAGCGGGGGTTGGTGCTCGCCCGCGGCCCCCAGGTGATGGCCGGTTACTGGCATCAGCCGGAGGCCACCGCCAAGGTGCTGGACGCTGAGGGCTGGTTTGACACCGGTGATCTGGGGATGCTGCTGGCCGATGGCTCGCTGGTGCTCACCGGCCGCGCCAAGGACACGATCGTGCTCAGCAGCGGCGAGAACATCGAACCTGGGCCGCTGGAAGATGCTCTGGTGGCCAGCCCGCTGATCGAGCAGGTGATGCTGGTGGGCCAGGACCGCAAGCAGCTGGGGGCGTTGATCGTGCCCCGCCCGGAGGAGCTGGCCGCCTTTGCCCGGGCGGAGGGGTTGCCGGCGGATGCCGCTGACCTCCGCTCCCTGGAGCTCACGCGCGCCCTGACCCGCAGCTGCAACCGCCTGCTGGCCCAGCGCCCCGGCTCGCGGCCCGATGAGCGCCTGGCGGGTGTGGCCCTGGTGGAGCCCTTCACCCTGGAGAACGGGTTGCTCACCCAGACCCTCAAGCAGCGGCGCGATCGCATCGCCGCCCGGGACCGGGCAGCGATCGAGGCCATCTACGGCTGAGCACGATGGCTGAGGGTCAGGGCTGAGGCCGATGGGGGGCGGCGGCCTCGGCCAGCTCGGCGAAGAAGCGCCGGTACTGGGCCGGGCCGCCGGGGAAGAGAGCATCCAGCTGCAGCGGATCGGCGGCATCGCTGAGCCCCTCCAGGCTGCCGCCGGCCATCGAGGGCCGGCTCACCTCGCCGCCACTGCTGTCCACCAGCACCACCCGGTTGCGGCGGTTGAAGCGCCGCCCCAGCTCCTGCACCAGGCTGAGGAAGCCCCGGTCGCTGCCGCCGCGCTGCACCTCCCCTGCATGCTCCCCAGGACTGGAGGTGATCGTGTCGCCCACCCCCACCAGCCGCGGCATCAGCGCGGCCGGGATCCGCGCCTCCGCCAGGGCCAGCAGTTCGGCCTGGCTGTGGGGCGCCGTGCGCACGTTGAAGGCCGCCCCGAGGGGATGTTCGCCGTGGTGGCGGGCGATGTGCTCGTTGATCAGCACCAGCAGTCCCGCCTCCTTGATCGCGCCGCGCAGCATCAGCTGCACATCGGTTGTGCCCACGCCCCGTTCGCTGGCCCAGACCGGCTGCTCCCGTCCCTCCCCATCCAGCAGGTTGGGGGCGATGTGCAGGAAGAAGCTCTGCCCCAGGCCGGCGGTCGCGGCCTCCGCCAGCAGCGCCTCCATCCGTTGCAGTGCCCCCTCCTGCAGCTGACGCTTCAGGTTCAGTGCTGTCGCACCCTCATGGCGGCTGGCCACCCAGCCGAACAGGCCGTTGAGGTTGAGGGTGGGGGAGAGCGGATTGTCGAGCACCGCCAGGGCGATCTGCCGCTGCAGCTCGGCCGGCTCCAGATCCGGCAGCAGGGCCGGCAGCCAATCCAGCAGCAGGGCGTTCAGCCGTCCGGGCAGCTCCTGCAGGAAAGCCAGCTCCGCCGCTTCCACCCCGGGGGTGCTCACCCGGCCATGGCGGTCCTGCAGCTGCACGCCGCCGGCGGCCAGCCCCGGCAGGTAGAGCCCCCGCGTGCGCGGGTCGGGGCCGGCTGCCGGCTGATTGGGGGTCCAGCCGAGGCTCTGCTCCACCAGGCGGTTCACGCCGCGCCGGCCTTCGTGTTCGCCGTTGGTGAGCACGCAGAAGCTGCCATCGAGCCGGGGCGCCCGGCGGATGTAGTCGCTGTCCAGCCGGCGTTGCAGCGGATCGAGCACCAGATCCATGCACACCCCGTCGAGGTCCTGCACCAGCAGCAGGCTGGCGGGCTCCGCCAGATCGCGCCGCAGATCGCGGAGCAGATCGCTGGGGGAGAGGCGAGGGGCCTGCAGCAGGGGCATCGGCGTGCTGGTGCGGCTGCTCACACCCTGCCAGGCCGCGCCCGAGGTTGACCGACGGCGGGGCGACTGACACGCTGTGCGCTGCCCTGCAAGACCCATGGCCGACGGCAAGCTGACGATCAAGCGCACGATCACCGTGCGGGCCGTCGTGACCCCCCGCTGGAAGGAGGATGCCGAGCGGGAGCTCAGCGGCGCCCTGAGTAACACCGACGCCCAGCTGGCCCAGCTGGAGCAGGAGGGCCAGCAGCTGATCGATGAGATCCGCCGCCAGAGCCTCAATCCCCTCGATCCGCGCGTGCAGGACCAGGTGGCGTCGGTGCAGCAGCAGGTGGCTGCCAAGCGGGCCGAGCTGGAGGAGCAGAAGCGCCAGCTGCTCGATCAGCAGCATCAGGTGCGCGAGCTGGCGATGGAGCAGATCGTCGATCAGGGCCAGCTGGAGAGCAGCGTGGAGGTGGCCGTGGGCGACAACCTGGTGGAGAAGCTGCAGGCGGCGGTGCTGGTGCGCGATGGCGTGATCGAGGCGATCGAAGGCGCTCTCTGAGCGCGGGCGGTTGGCATCGCCCGGCTCCGCTGAACCGGGGGCCGGGCGAGAAGCCGTTTAAAGTCGCGCGAGCCCAGCCTCCCCGCCCGTCACTTGTCGGTCGAGCGGCGGCAGAGGCTGAACGCGACCCGCCTCAAGCTCAGACGGAGACAGGATTTTGGCTACCCACGAGATCTTCATGCCCGCCCTCTCCTCCACGATGACGGAGGGCAAGATCGTGGAATGGCTCAAGCAGCCCGGCGACCGCGTCGAACGCGGTGAGTCGGTGCTGGTGGTGGAGAGCGACAAGGCCGACATGGACGTGGAATCGTTCCATGAGGGCTTCCTGGCTGCGGTGCTGATGCCGGCGGGTGGCACCGCCCCGGTGGGC
>CBFHOT010000078.1:0-10635 GCA_965657465.1 Cyanobacteriota bacterium
CGCTCTCACCCCGGTGCAGGAATTTGTGGAGCGGCGTGTGCTGTGGGTGGAGCTGCAACCCCGGGACGGCCAGGCGCCGATCACACCTCTGGCCCGCGTGCTCAGCCTGCTGCTCGAGCCCGAGGGCCAGGTGCGCCGCATCAGCGATGCCCTGCATCAGCAGGCGGTCACTGACCCTATGGCCGCCGAGGTGCTGCCGTTGATCCCGACTATCTTGATCACACGGTTCCGCGACAAAACCATCCCGGAGATCTGCGCCATGGGCGGCATCACCCTTGAAGACTTCACCCAGAGCCGGGCCTACCAGGAAATCTTTGGCCTCGGCGAAGCCCGCGGCGAAGCCCGGGGCGAAGCCCGGGGCGAAGCTCGCGGCGAAGCTCGCGGCGAAGCTCGGGAAGCCGCCAAGGTGACCCTGCGCCTGCTGGCTCGCCGCTGCGGCACCCTCAGCGACGCCACCACGGCCCGCATTGAGGCGCTGCCGCTGGAGCAGCTGGAAGCCTTGGCGGAAGCGCTGCTCGACTTCACCGGCCCAGCCGACCTCAGCGCCTGGCTGGCCGCCCACAGCTGATTCACGCCGGCGCAGTCGGACGCTCCCGGCATTGGGCGGCGGCCGTGTCCCAATCCAGCCCCTGAGGCACACCACATCTGGTGTGCTGCCGGCACGAGTTTTGGAGCGTTCCGCACACAAGGGGGGCAAGGCCCCTCCCAGCCCGCAGCCGATCCCGCCGGAACGAGCCCCGCTGCCGCCGCCCGCCCGCAGCTCCTGGCCCCGGCAGCACCCGCACGGGCTGCAGCCCGGCAGAGTCATGCCAGGCCTGCAGCGCCTCGGCGTCCTGTGAACTCCCCACAGATCCCCTTAATCTGTGGGGATGGACCTGCTTGAGCGGATCAGCATCAACCCCGCGGTGCGCTAACGCTCCGCTCAGCCTGCGGCTACGGCAAGCCGTGCGTGAGGGGGACACGTCTGACGGTGGGCGATGTGCTCAGCAGCCTGGCGGCCGGCAGGTCGGAAGCTGAAGTGCTGCTGGACTTCCCCCAGCTCACCCATGAGGATGTGCTGGCCTGCCTGGCCTTTGCGGCCGAGCGGGAAAAGCGGCTGATCACCAGCGCAGCGGCTGTGTAAGCGGGCCAGCGTGAGTTCACCACAGCTGCTGCTGGATGAAAACCTCTCAGAGCGGTTACTGCCTCTGCTGATCGAGCGGTTCCCGGGCTCTACTCATGTGCGCCTGATCGGCCTGGGCGCCCTGGTCCTGGTGACCAAAGATGAGGACTTCCTCGATCTCAGCGTGAGCCGGGGATGCCCGCCCAAGGTTGTATGTCTGGCCATCGGCAATGCCAGCAATGCCGCTACGGCGTCCCTGTTGCTTCAGCAAGCGGAGACGATCGAGCGGTTCTGCTCCCACCCGGAGGCCGGCTTTCTGCTGTTGCGGCCTACAGCCTGAAAGGCCAGCCGCCCACGGCTGATCCACACCAGCACAGCCGGACGCTCCCGGCATCGGGCGGCGGCCGTGTCCCAATCCAGCCCCTGAGGCACACCACATCTGGTGTGCTGCCGGCGCCGGTTTTGGAGCGTTCCGCAGACAGACAAGGGGGCAAGGCCCCTCGCCGCCCGCAGCGGATCCCGCCGGAACGAGCCCCGGTGCCGCCGACCGCCCGCGGCATCCGGCGGCAGCCATAGCGGAACGGGCTTCAGCCCTTGCGGGCCACGAGCACCATCACCGCCGGCAGCTCCTGGCCCACCACGCCGTAGCTGGGGGCGGCGAGCCAGTGGATGGTGGGGTCTTGGAGGCCGGCGCTGCGGGCCTGATCGAGCACATCCCAGGCGGGGATCTGATACACGAGG
The DNA here is from genome assembly GCA_965657465.1 of Cyanobacteriota bacterium. GTDB lineage: Bacteria > Cyanobacteriota > Cyanobacteriia > PCC-6307 > Cyanobiaceae > NIES-981. The sequence goes on from CBFHOT010000078.1 coordinate 1,844, forward strand.
CTGCCGCCTTGGGGATCCACCGGATTGCCGTGGAACTCGGGCTCCATCAGCAGCTCGGCCTCGCTGGCCACACCGGGGGTGGCGCCCGGTCGGTGGCGAGCCTTCACGATCGTGTCGGGGCGGTTGTAGGCGAAGGGGAAGGTGCTCACCAGGAAACCGCCAGGCCGCAGGATGCGGGCGATTTCAGCCAGGGCGGCCGGCAGGTCGTAGAGGTGCTCGAACAGCTCATTGCAGATCACCAGATCCACGCAGGCGTCCGGCAGGGTGAGGGCGCAGAGGTCCTGGTGGGGCACCTGCTGCCGCTGGGGATCGGCCGGATCGGGCAGGTATTCACTGCCGAGGGCCTTGGGGAAGAGCTGGCGCAACAGCTCAGCAAAGGGGGTCACCGCCTCGGGGCAGTAGAGCTCGAGTTCAGGGGCGGACGGCAGCGCCGCGGCGGCGAGGAGCTCCTGAATCACCAGCAGCACGGCGCGATGACGGGCCAGGCAGCCGCGATGCATCAGGGTTTCGCGGAAGTTGGTGCCATGCAGCTGCAGCTGGCGGGCCGGCACCGGCGCGCAGCTGATCGGATCGAGGATGCCGTGCAGGGCGATCAGCCGCAGCGCCTGCTGCACCTGCTGCGGCCAGAGCCGATGGGTGCGCTGCAGAAAGGCCTCAAAACTGGCGAAGTCAGTGAAGCGCTGCTCCTCGGCGTGGGGAGCGGCCGGGGTGGGCTGCAGCAGCGGCAGGGTGGTGCTGGCAGCGGAATCAACCACAGGCACGGCGAACAGCTCCAGCAATTGCGGCTAAGGTATCGCCGATGAACGACTCCGCGACCGATCTGCAGCCATCGGCGTCTCAATTGGAGATGCAACTGGAGGAGGCTCGCGATGAAGCGGAGCTCAACCTGTTGATGCTGCAGCAGGTGCAGGAAGAGCTGGAGTTTTACTTCCTGGCGCATCAACAGCAGGAGCAACTGCTGCAGCGGCAGCAACAGGAACTGCAACGGGCGGAGGCCCTGATTCAGGCCCTGCTGGAGCGCCTGGAGCAGCAGGGCTAAAGCGACAACAATCGCCCCCTCAGGCCAGGGCGAAGCGGGCTTCGTAGTCGCTGAAGCGGCGGGCGAGTGCTTCGAGCTCGGCGATGGCAGCGGCTGCCTCTTCCGGCAGGGGGGTGGCGGCGGCCGGCGGCACGGCCACACCAAGGGCCTGCAGGCGGGCGGCGGCGCGATCCAGCAACGCCCCAAAGGCCGATGCAGCCGCTTCAGAGCTGGGCGCAGCAGACGGCTCAGCCACCACGGCAGGCGGCGGCGGCGCTGCACTGGCCTGCAGCTGCTCGCGCAGGCTGCGCAGGGGCTGCCATTGGGGGTCGTCGGCCAGCAGGCGATCGAGCAGCTGCTGGGCGGCGGCAACGTCGCCGCGGTTGGCCAGGCTGCGCACCTGCAGCACACCGGGGCCGCGCCGGGCCTCGCGGCGGCGCTGCTCAAAGATCTCGGCCAGGCCGGCGTTGGCGGCATCGGCCTGGGCGAGGCGGCTGGCCTCGGCCCAGGCGCTGAGGGCCTGATCCACGGCACCCGAGGCCACGGCATGGCGGGCCGCCACATCGTGGAACCAGGGATTGGCCAGGGCCGCTGGCGGCGGATCCGTGAGCCAGCGGCCGCTGAGCTCCAGCTCACCGCGGGCCAGAGCCAGATCCGCCGCGCGGATGCGGGCGAGATCCCAGTGGGGGCGGATGGTGGCCACCAGTTGCCAGAAGCGGTTGCTGGCGGCGGGCTCCGCGGCGATTTCGGCATCGGCCACCAGCCGCGCCAGCTCCGGCTCCAGCGGCGGATCGAGCAGCGGGGCTGGTGGCTCCTCCGGCGCCGCAGCAGCCGTGGCGCGGCCCAGGATCAGCAGGGCATCGCTGCCCTCGGGCTGCAGCGCCGTGCGCCAATCGGCCTGCAGCTGCGGCAGCAGCAGGCGCCAGAGGGCCTGGGGATCGGGATGGCGCCAGCTGCGGTAGCGCTCCAGCCAGGGCTGAACGGCCGCGCGCAGCTCCTCCGTTGGCGGCGGCAGCTCGGCAGCGGGCCAGAGGCCCCATAGATCGGGCACCAGAGCCAGGGCCGGCTCCAGCTGATCGGCCTCCAGATAGGCCAGATCGGCCTGGCGAAGATCGCCAGCCAGCAGCCAGGCGCAGGCGGCCTCCAGGGCGGTGGCGGCGTTGAAGCGGCCTTCGCTGCGGGCGGCCTGCAGCGCCTGGGCGAGCGCCTCCGCCTGGCCGCGCCGGCCGAGATCGAGCAGGTCTGCCATGGAGGGCCACGCGCGTTGCAGCCATTGTGGTGGAGCTCGGCCAGAACGCAGCACCGCGGCTACGGTGCCGGCCGTGGCGCAGAGGGCCGGCCATGGCGGAGCAGCGCGGCCGGCTGGTGATCGTGGAGCCGGCCTATGCCAACACGGTGGGCCACCACGGCGAGGTGAACCGGCCGCTGCTGGCGGCGCTGCAAGCCGAGGGCTGGCAGGCGGAACTGTGGGCCGATGTGGCGCTGGAGGCGGAAGCCAGCGCGCCGCAGCCCCTGCGGGGGGTGTTCAGCGGCTGCGGCTATGAGGATCCGCGCCACTGGCGCGAGCTGGGGGGGATGCTGCAGCTGGCCCGCAGGCTGGAGCAGCAGCTGAACGAAGCGGCCCGGCCCGGGGCCCAGCCAACGGCGGCGCCGATCACGGCCTGGCTGGCCCACAGCCTGCTGCCCTTTCAGCTGCTGGGGCTGGCCAGGCATCTGGCCCAGGCCGCGCCGGCGCAGGTGCTGATCAGCCTGATGTTCGCGCCGGGGGAAACGCTGGAGGGGGAGGGGCCGTGCGAGCAGGCGAGCCATAACGCCCGGGTGGCGCTGGCGGCCCTGGCCAAGGCGACGGCGCAGCAGGGGCACCAGCTGCATCTGGTGTTTCCCAGCCGGCAGCAGCAGCAGCTCTATGCACCGCTGCTGCAGGCCACGGGGCTGGCCGATGGAGGCCTGCATCCGGCGGTGGTGGGCGGCGGCTGCAGGCCTGCGGCGCCGCAGGCGGAGGAGCCGCCGCTGGTGCTGCTGCACTGGGGCGATCAGAAGGCGGGCAAGGGGCAGGAGGAAGCGCTGGCGGTGCTGCAGGCGCTGCTGCAGGAAGGGGTGCCCGAGCAGCTGGTGGGCTGGGGCTGGCTCTGGCATCAGCACAGCGGGGGCTCGCACAACGCGGAGGCGGGGGCGGTGCTGCAGCAGGCGGAGGCCGCGGGGCTGGCCTTGGTGCGGCCCGCCTGGGCTGTGGCCGCGGCGTCGGCTTGGACCTCGGCCTCACCAAACAGGGAGCCCTGCAGGGCCAGTTCGGGCACGAGCGACAGCTGCTGCTCGGCTTCCGCGGCCACAGGCGCTCGGAGATCTCAGGTTGGGATCGTAGGGGCAGCGCCCCCCACAACTTGTGAAGGATCGCCGCCGCCGCCGCCGGGCCCGCCGGAGTCGCGTGTGAGAATCCGGCCACTGACCAGCCGGTCCGCCCCTTCCCGCTGATCCATGCAGATCCTCAACACGCTCACCGTTCTGGCCCTGGTGGTGATGTCGTTCGCCCTGATCGTGGCGGTGCCCGTGCTCTACGCCAGCAATGAGGACAGCGGCCGCTCCAACCGCCTGATCCTGCTGGGCGGCCTCGCCTGGGTGGCGCTGGTGCTGGTGAACTGGGGCATGAGCTTCCTGGTGGTCTGAGGCCTGGGGGCTCCGGCCCCAGCTTTTAGGCTCAGGCACTGAGAACCGCGCCACCCCGTGGCGCCATGCCCGTGGCCAGCTTCGAGGGACAGTTCAGCGGTGCCGGCGATCTGCGGGTGGCGATCGTCATCGCCCGCTTCAACGATCTGGTGACCAGCAAGCTGCTGAGCGGCTGCCTTGATTGCCTCAGCCGCCACGGCATCGACACCTCCGCCGACAGCAGCCAGCTCGATCTGGCCTGGGTGCCTGGCAGTTTTGAAATTCCCCTCGTAGCCCAGCGGCTGGCCGCCAGCGGCCGCTATCAGGTGGTGATCACCCTCGGGGCCGTGATCCGCGGCGACACCCCTCACTTCGATGTGGTGGTGGCTGAGGTGAGCAAGGGGGTGGCGGCCGTGAGCCGCGACACCGGTGTGCCCGTGATCTTCGGGGTGCTCACCACCGACACGATGCAGCAGGCCCTGGAGCGGGCTGGCATCAAGAGCAATCTCGGCTGGAACTACGGCCTGGAGGCGATCGAAATGGCCTCGCTGATGGCCTGCCTACCGGCCTGAGCCGCTGCCGCGCACCAGCAGCAGCTGGCGCTCTTCCCGCCGGAAGCCCAGCTGCTCGTAGAACCCGGCACTGTTGGTGGTCATCAGATACACCCGCTCCACCCCCTGCAGTCGCGGGTGCTGCAGCAGGCCCTCCACCACCTGCCGTCCCAGGCCGCGGCCCTGCAGGTCGCCGGCCACCACCACATCCCAGAGCACGGCGCGGTAAACGCCATCGCTGCTGGCCCGGCCGAAACCCACCAGCCGTTTGCCGCGCCAGAGGCTCACCACCACCGGGCTGCCCGCCAGCATCCGCCGCAGCTGGCCGTAGCTGCGGCCCCGCGCCCAGAAGGCGTGGTGCTCGAACAGCCGCTGCAGCTTCAGCAGGCCGCGGCTGGGGCGCAGGCCCGGGCCGATCCCCAGCCAGCGCAGGCCGGGGGCGCCGGGGGCGTGCTGAACCAGCCGGAAGGACACCATCGGAGAGGAACCGTGGCAGCATCCTCCCAGCCACCCGGCGGTTTTGAGTCAGCAGCGACGAGGCATCATCCTGGCCGGCGGCAGCGGCACGCGCCTCCATCCGATCACGGTGGGGGTGAGCAAGCAGCTGCTGCCGGTGTATGACAAGCCGATGATCTATTACCCGCTCAGCACCCTGATGCTGGCGGGAATCCGCGAGGTGCTGATCATCACCACGCCCCAGGATCAGGCCGCCTTCGAGCGCCTGCTGGGCGATGGCAGCCGCTGGGGGATGGCGATTCGTTATGCGGTGCAGCCCAGCCCCGACGGTCTGGCCCAGGCCTTCCTGATCGGTGCGGAGTTTCTTGCCGGTGCATCGGCCGCCCTGGTGCTGGGCGACAACCTCTTCCACGGCCATGATCTGATCGCCCAGCTGCAGGGCAGCAACGGCCAGGCCAGCGGTGCCACCGTGTTCGCCTATCCGGTGCGCGATCCCGAGCGCTATGGCGTGGTGGAGTTTGACGCGGCGGGCCGGGTGCTGAGCCTGGAGGAGAAGCCCGCGCGGCCCAGGAGCCGCTATGCGGTGACGGGGCTCTACTTCTATGACGCCACGGTGGTGGAGCGGGCCCGGCGGGTGGTGCCCTCGCCCCGGGGGGAGCTGGAGATCACCGATCTGAATCAGCAGTATCTGGAGGAGGGGTTGCTGCAGGTGGAGCTGATGGGCCGGGGCATGGCCTGGCTGGATACCGGCACCTGCGATTCGCTGCACGAGGCGGCCAGCTACATCCGCACCCTCGAGCATCGCCAGGGCCTGAAGGTGGGCTGCCCGGAGGAGGTGGCCTGGCGGCTGGGCTGGATCGATGACGATCGGCTGCAGCAGCTGGCGCAGCCCTTGCGCAAGAGCGGCTACGGGGAGTATCTGCTGCAGTTGCTGGAGGCCGGTAATGTTGATTGAACAGCTCTCCACCGCCAGTGGGGCGGTGATCGATGGCCCGCTGCTGATCACACCCCAGCTGTTCGGCGATGCGCGCGGTTTCTTCTACGAAAGCTGGAATCAGGCCCGCTTCGATGCGGCCGTGGGTGCGCCCATCACCTTCTTTCAGGACAACCACTCCCGCTCCAGTCGCGGTGTGCTGCGGGGGTTGCACTATCAGCTGGAGCCGGAACCGCAGGGCAAGCTGGTGCGCTGCCCGGTGGGGGCGATCTTCGATGTGGCGGTGGACTTGCGCCGCAGCTCGCCCACCTTCGGCCAGTGGGTGGGTGCGGAGCTGAGCGCCGAGAACCACAGTCAGCTGTGGGTGCCGGTGGGTTTTGCCCACGGCTTCCTCACCCTCAGCGAGCAGGCGGAGGTGCTCTACAAGGCCAGCGGCTACTGGAGCAAGACCTGCGAGCGCTCGCTGCGCTGGGATGACCCCCAGCTGCAGATCGCCTGGCCGCTGCAGCGGATCGGCGGGGCTGAACCGCTGCTGGCGGAGAAGGACGCGGCGGCGCCGCTGCTGGCGCAGGCCCTGGCGGCTGGGGAGGTGTTCGCGTGAAGGTGCTGCTCACGGGCAGCGCCGGCCAGCTGGGGCAGGCGCTGCGTCAACAGCTGCCGGCCGGGGTTGAGCTGATCGCCACCAGCCGCAGCGGCGGCGATGGCCTGCTGGCTCTGGATCTGGCGGATGCCGGCGCCTGCCGCGCTGCGGTGCAGCAGCACCAGCCTCACTGGGTGCTCAATGCCGGCGCCTATACGGCGGTGGACAAGGCGGAAAGCGAGCCGGAGCTGGCCCTGGCGGCCAACGCCGGTGCGCCCCAGGCCTTTGCCGAGGCCCTGGCGGCCAGCGGCGGTTCGCTGCTGCAGGTGAGCACCGATTTCGTGTTCGACGGCGGCCAGGGCCATCCCTACCGGCCGGAGCAGCCCCTGGCGCCGCTGGGGGTCTATGGCGCCAGCAAGGCCGATGGCGAGCGCCGCGCCCTGGCGGCCCTGCCGCAGCGCTGCCATGTGCTGCGCACCAGCTGGGTGTATGGCCCGGTGGGCCGCAACTTCGCGCTCACGATGCTGCGGCTGCACCGCGAGAAAGCGGAGATCGGTGTGGTGGCCGATCAGGTGGGCTGTCCCACCAGCACCCACACCCTGGCGGCGGCCTGCTGGCGGCTGATCGAACGGGCCAGCGGTGCCGAGTCGGCGGCGGCCGAGCCCCTGCCGGCGGTGCTGCACTGGAGCGATGCCGGCGCCGCCAGCTGGTACGACTTCGCCGTGGCGATCGGTGAGCTGGGCCTCGAGCTGGGGCTGCTGCAGCGGATGGCGGCGGTGAAGCCGATCACCACCGCCGAGTACCCCACGCCGGCGCGGCGGCCGAGCTACTCGCTGCTCGACTGCAGCGCCACGCGGGCGGCCCTGGAGCTGGAGCCGCTGCACTGGCGTGAGGCGCTGCGCCAGGTGCTGCGCGCGGTGCCCCGGGGCTGATGGCTCCGGGCCGGCTGCTGGTCACCGGCGGTGCCGGCTTCATCGGCAGCCATGTGTGCCTGCAGTTGCTGCAGGCCGGCTGGCGGATCACGGTGCTCGACAACTTCGCCACCTCCCGGCCAACGGTGCTGGAGCAGGTGCGCCAGCTGGCCGGCTGTGCCGCGGCGGAGCTGCAGCTGGTGGTAGGGGATGTGCGCTCGGCGGCCGATCTGCAGGCCGCTTTTGCGGGAGAGCCGGTGCAGGCGGTGCTGCATCTGGCGGGGTTGAAGTCGGTGGCGGAGTCGCTGCTGAATCCCCAGCTCTATGAGGCCGTCAATGTGGAGGGCAGCCGGCAGCTGCTGGCGGCGATGGAGCGGGCGGGCTGCCGGCGGCTGGTGTTCAGCAGCAGTGCGGCGGTGTATGGCGATAGCGCCGTGCAGCCGATCTCCGAGCAGGCCCCCCTGGCGCCTCTCAATCCCTACGGCCGCACCAAGGTGGTGGTGGAGCAGCTGCTGCAACAGCGAGTGGCGGCGGCGCCGCCGCAGGCCCCCTGGCGGGTGATGGCGCTGCGCTACTTCAACGCGGTGGGCGGCCACCCCAGCGGCCGTCTGGGGGAGGACCCCAGCGCTGAGCCCTGCAATCTGTTTCCACTGCTGCGCCAGGTGCTGAGGGGCCTGCGGCCGGTGCTCACGGTGCACGGCACCGACTGGCCCACCGCCGATGGCACCGGCATCCGCGATTACATCCACGTGCTCGATCTGGCGGCCGGCCATGGCGCAGCCCTGGACTGGGTGCTGGCGCAGCCCAGCGGCTGGCAGGCCCTCAACCTCGGCCGCGGCTGCGGCCATTCCGTGCGGGAGGTGATCGCCGCCTTTGAACAGGCGGCCGGGCGGCCGCTGCCCTGGCAGAGCGGAGCGCGCCGGCCGGGGGATGGGGCCCGCTGCGTGGCTGATCCTGGGCTGGCGGCGCAGCTGCTGGGCTGGCGGGCGCAGCAGGGGCTGGCGGCGATGGCCCGCGATGCCCTGGCGTTCACCCCCGAACACCGCTGATAGCGTGCCGCCCAGCTGGGGCTCGCCGCCGTGACCGATCTGCTCGCACCGGATCAGCCTGGATTGGATCTGCCGGCGCTGCTGGCCGGGCGCCAGCGCATCCTGGTGACCGGCGGCGCCGGTTTCATTGGCGGCGCGATGGTGCGGCGGCTGCTGCGCCATTCGCAGGCCCTGGTGTTCAACCTGGACAAGTGCGGCTACGCCAGCGACCTCACCAGCATTGAGGCCCTGCCAGAAGCGGAAGGGCGACACCAGCTGCTGCGGGTGGATCTGGCCGATGGCGAGGCCACCGCAACAGCGGTGCGCCAGGCGGATCCGGATCTGGTGCTGCACCTGGCCGCCGAGAGCCATGTGGACCGCTCGATCGAAGGCCCCGGCGCCTTCATCGAGAGCAATGTGAGCGGCACCTTCCAGCTGCTGCAGGCGGTCCGGGCCCACTGGGAGGCGCTGCCGGCGGAGCGTCAGGCGGGCTTCCGCTTCCATCACATCAGCACCGATGAGGTGTTCGGCTCGCTGGGCGATACCGGCCGCTTCTCGGAGACCACCCCCTACGACCCGCGCAGCCCCTATTCGGCCAGCAAGGCAGCCAGCGATCACCTGGTGAACGCCTGGCACCACACCTATGGCCTGCCGGTGGTGCTGACCAATTG
>CBFHOT010000079.1:0-10577 GCA_965657465.1 Cyanobacteriota bacterium
TCGCTCGGCAACCAGTGCCTGCTGATGCTGCCGCTGGGGCTGGCCCTGGGCCTGCTCTGGCCCGGGGCTGCCCTGTCGCTGCAGCCCCTGGCACGGCTGTTTCTGCAGGCCTCGCAGATCGTGGTGATGCCGTTTCTGATCTGCGAGCTGGTGGTGGGGTTCGGCTCGTTGCAGCCGGGAATGCTGCGCAGTTTTGCCCGCTCCGGCTTGGTGGTGCTGCTGTTCCTCTGGGCGGCTGGAGCGGCGGTGGTGCTCCTGCTGCCCGCCTTCCTGCCGCCGCTGGTCACCTCGCAGTTCTTCCACGTCGGCCTGTTCGAGCGGCCGCAGCCGGTGGATCTGTTGGGCCTCTATCTCCCCGACAACATCTTCAGCGGTCTGGCTGCCGATAACTTTCCCGCCGTGGTGCTGTTCAGCGCCGTGCTGGGGGTGCTGCTCCAGGGCGTCGAGGCCAAAGGGCGCCTGCTGGAGCCGCTGGCGGTGATGCAGCAGGTGTTCGCGCGGTTGAATCGTCTGGTTGCCCGCAGTGTTCCCCTGGGGATTCTGGCGCTGACCGCGCTTAACAGCGCCCGGCTGGAGTGGGCGCAACTGCTGCGCATTCAGGGTTTTTTCCAGCTGTCCATGCTGGGCTTTGCCGGCCTCAGCCTGCTCTGCCTGGGCAGCCTGCTGGCGCTGGTGCCTCTGCCGCTGAACGCCCTGTGGCGCTGCCTGCGCGCTCCCTTGGTGCTCACCGTCAGCAGCGCCAATCTGCTGATCGCCCTGCCACTGCTGGTGCAGAACCTGCGCCGCGAGCTGCCCGCGGTTCTCGATCCCCAGCAGCGTCAGCCCCAGGCCCTGGAGGAACTGGCGCCCCTCGTCTCCCTCGGCTATGCCCTGCCCACCCTCGGCCAGGTGGCGGCCCTGTGGTTCATTCCCTTTGCCGGCTGGTATGTGGATCAGCCGATGGCCCCCGAGCAGACGGCCCGTCTGTTGCTCACCGGGATCCCGGCATCGGTCGCCGGCCTCAAGGCGGTGATCCGCGAGGAACTGCAGGCCCGCGGGCTGCCCCTGGATCTGCTGCAGCTCGTTTACCTCAACGGCGAATGGCTCTATCGCTTCGAGAAGGTGCTGGCCCTGGAGGGATTGGTGGTGCTGGCGGTGCTGGTCTATGCCCGGGCCGTGGGGCAGTGCCGGCTGCGGCCCCTGCGTCTGATCGCCGCCGCCCTGCTGGCGCTCTGCGTTGTCGGTGTGGGAGGGCGCCAGAGCCGGGCCCAGCTGGCGCGATCGCTGCAGGGCACCTACCGCAACGACCAGATCCTGCTGACGCTGCGGCCCAGCGTTCAGGGCCCCCAGCCAGCGCCGCTGCAGCAGCTGCGGCCGCAGCCGGTGACCCTGACGGCCATTCAGCAGCGCAGGGTGCTGCGGGTCGGTGTGCGCGTCGACGGCATGCCCTGGGCCTACCGCAATCGCCGCGGCGAGTGGGTGGGCTACGACCTTGACCTGGTCGCCGCCCTGGCGCGCAATCTCGGTGTGCGCCTCGAGGTGCGTCAGGCCGATCTGCAGACGCTGGAGCGTTGGCTGGACGCCAGCTGGATCGACCTGGCGGTGGGCGGTATTCAGAGCAGTCCCCAGCGCGCTGTGCGGCATCAGCTCAGCCAGGGCTATCAGCAGGTGCACCTGGCGCTGGTGGTGCCGGATGCCAACGTCGCGCTCGTGCAGAACCTGCCGCACCAGCGCCTGCAGCGGCCGTTGCGGCTGGCGGTCACCGATCCCCAGCTGCTCAGCCCGGACTGGCGACTGCAGCTGCAGCAGGGGTTGGCCGGCGGTCAGGTTCCCCTGAGTCTTCAGCTCAGTTCTCTGGCGAGCAAGGACCGTTTCTTCCGCCCCGATGGCCTGGCCCGTTTCGATGGGCTGCTCACCACGGCCGAGGGGGGCTCCTCCTGGGCAGTGCTGCATCCCCGCACCACGTTGATCGCGCCGTTTGCCGATCGCCTGGCCAGTGAGCTGGTGTGGGCCATTGCCGGCGATGATCCAGCGCTGCTCCGCTACATCAACGCCTGGCTGGCGCGCGCCCAGGCCAGCGGCCAGACCGAGCGCCTGATGGATCACTGGGTGCGGTTGCGCCGCTGAGCAGCGTTCAGCCGGGGGAGCCGGGCTGGCTGACCCAATCGGCCGCATTGAGCTGCGGGAACAGGCGGTCCTCCCGCCGCACCGCCTGCAGCCAGCTGTCCGGCACGGCCGTGCCGTGCTCCACCGCATCGAGTAGCCGCCAGAAGCGGTCGAGGTGGCGCTCAATCCGCTCCCGCGCCAGGCCGGTGGTGGTGCCGGCCCGCAGGATGAAGCTCCAGTCGGAACTCTGGGCCAGCAGCAGCTCGCGCCCCGCCTGGGTGAGCAGATCCCGCTGGGCGGGGCTGGCCACGCCGCGATTGACCCGGCGCACCATCGCCCGCGAAGCCTTCTGCCACTCGGGGATCACCCAGGCGTTGCTGTCGTTCAGCCAGTAGTCGTGGTAGCCGCCCTGGCCCCAGCTGCTGGGGGAGGGCCGGCAGACCTGCAGCGGCTGGGGGCGTTGCAGCACCTCGCGCAGGGTCACCAGCTTCACCCCGGCCTGGGCCGCCTGGCGGAACAGGGCGGCCAGGAAGGCCGGCCCCTCGAACCACCAGTGGCCGAACAGCTCGGCGTCGAACGGGGCCACCAGCAGCGGTGGCGGCTCCATCGAGCCGGCCAGTTCCGCCAGCTCGCCGGCACGGCCCCGCAGGTAGGCCTGGGCATGCTCCTCGATGCGCCGGGCGGCGGCGGCCGGGTCGTAGGGCTGCTTCTGGTCCAGCGGGCAGCCCTGAGCGGTGACGCGATGCAGCTTCAGGCCCAGGGGCCGGCGATCATGGATGGCCACGGCCTGCAGCTCCTCCTCCGGCAGGTCCCAGCCCATGTCGCGATGGAATTCGCGGTAGACGCCGTCGCCCGGGTAGCCCTCGCGGGCGCTCCACACCGGCAGGGTGGCGTTGCCGTCGCGGCCGAAGAAGGCCACACCCGCAGGGGAGCAGATCGGCGCGAAGACGCCGTAGCGGGGGCGCGGCAGCGCGTGCAGCAGCCCGTGGCCGTCGAGCACCGAGTAGCGCAGGCCGGCGGCGGCCATCGCCTGGTCGAGGCCCTCGTAGTAGGCGCACTCCGGCAGCCAGATGCCCAGGGGCCGCTCGCCCAGCTGCCGCTCATGCTCGCGCACGGCATTGATCAGCTGGGCCCGCACCGCCTCCGGCACCTCCCGCAGCAGCGGCAGGTAGCCATGGGTGGCGCCGCAGGTGATCAGATCGACCACCCCCAGCTGATGCAGCCGCCGGAAGCGCGGCACGAGCTGGCCCTCGTAGTCGAGCCACTGGTCGGCGACGCGGCGCAGCTGCTGCCCGAGATGGTCGGCGGCGGCCTGCAGAGCAGCCGGCGCCCGCTCCAGCAGTTGCTGCCGCAGCACCAGCCAGGGCAGGAAGCGGGCGTTGAGTTCGCGGTCGCTGAGCAGGCTCAGCAGGGTGGGCGAGAGGCCCAGGGTGAGCCGCGCCCGGGCCTGCAGCTGGCGGTCCGCGGCCGCCTCCTCCAGCACCTCCAGCAGCGGCAGATAGCATTCCTGCAGCGCCTGGAAGTACCAGTCCTCCTCCAGGGAACCGGGTTCGGCGCAGCGCACGTAGGGCAGGTGGGCGTGCAGGACGAGGGCCAGTTCTCCAGTGGCCCGCTCGCCCCGTTCCATGGCCATGCCGCAGTGGGGTCAGTGTACGGGCAGTGTCGGGTGGGCTTTGGTAGCGCGGCTGCCGGTCGCCGCTGCCGATCGCCGTTGCCGTGAGGGGTGCGCCGGGAGGCCCCTAGAATGGCCCTAACTCATAGTTGTTCCGCATAGAGAGGTGCTGATGGCCCGCGATCCCGGCCGGGTTCTGATCTTTGACACCACCCTCCGCGATGGTGAGCAGTCGCCCGGTGCCAGCCTGAACCTCGAGGAGAAGCTGGCGATCGCCCAGCAGCTGGCCCGCCTCGGCGTCGACATCATCGAAGCCGGTTTCCCCTTCGCCAGCCCCGGTGACTTCAATGCTGTGCAGCGCATCGCCGAGGCGGTGGGCACCCCGGAGGGGCCGGTGATCTGCGGCCTGGCCCGGGCTGCCGCCGGCGACATCAAGGCCTGCGCCGATGCCGTGGCGCCCGCCGCCCGCAAGCGCATCCACACCTTCATCGCCACCAGCGACATCCACCTCGAGCACAAGCTGCGCAAGAGCCGCAGCGACGTGCTGGCGATCACCGCCGAGATGGTCGATTACGCCCGCTCGCTCGTTGATGACGTCGAGTTTTCCTGTGAGGACGCGGGGCGCTCCGATCCGGAGTTCATGTATCAGGTGATCGAGGCGGCGATCAAAGCCGGCGCCACCACGATCAACATCCCGGACACCGTGGGCTACACCACACCGGCAGAGTTCGGCGAGCTGATCGCCGGCATCAATGCCCATGTGCCCAACATCGATCAGGCCGTGATCTCGGTGCACGGCCACAACGATCTGGGCCTGGCCGTGGCCAATTTCCTGGAGGCGGTGAAGAACGGCGCCCGCCAGCTGGAGTGCACGATCAACGGTATCGGCGAGCGGGCGGGCAACGCCTCGCTTGAGGAGCTGGTGATGGCCCTGCACGTGCGCCGTAGCTATTTCAATCCCTTCCTCGGCCGGCCGGCTGATTCCACCGAGCCGCTCACCGCCGTGCGCACTGAGGAGATCACCAAGACCTCCCGGCTGGTGAGCAATCTCACCGGCATGGCGGTGCAGCCCAACAAGGCGATTGTGGGTGCCAATGCCTTCGCCCATGAATCGGGCATTCATCAGGACGGCGTGCTCAAGAACCGCCTCACCTACGAGATCATCGACGCCCGCACCGTCGGCCTCAGCGATAACCGCATCTCCCTGGGCAAGCTCTCTGGTCGCAGCGCCTTCCGCGCCCGTCTGGAGGAGCTCGGCTATGAGCTCGACCGTCAGGACCTTGACGACGCCTTTGCCCGCTTCAAGGAGTTGGCCGATCGCAAGCGGGAAATCACCGACCGCGACCTCGAGGCGATCGTCAGCGAGCAGGTGCAGCAGAACGATGAGGCCCGCTACAGCCTCAAGAGCGTGCAGGTGAGCTGCGGCACCGGCCTGCAGCCCACCGCCACCGTCACCCTGCTCACCGCCGACGGCGCGGAGATCACCGAGGCGGCGATCGGCACCGGGCCGGTGGATGCGGTCTGTCAGGCCCTCAACCGGCTGGCGCAGGTGCCCAATGAGCTGGTGGAGTTCTCGGTGAAATCGGTCACCGAGGGCATCGATGCCATGGGGGAGGTCACGATCCGCCTGCGCCAGAACGGCGTGCTCTACTCCGGCCACGCCGCCGACACGGACATCGTGGTGGCTTCAGCCCAGGCCTTCGTCAATGCCCTCAACCGCCTGATCGCCGGGGGCAGCACCCAGCCGCTGCATCCCCAGAAGGGCCCTCTGCCGGTGGTGGGTGATCTGCCCCTGGCCGAGCGGCCGCGGGTGTGAGGTGAAGCCGGTGGGTTGTTTCCGGGGCAAGAGCCATGGATGACGCAAGGCGGTTGGCGCCGGGCCGCCTGCCCGCCCGCGGCCGCTGGCTGGCGGCGCTCCAACTGGTGTTGCTGCTGTTGCTGGCCCTGGCGATGCTGGTGCCCCTGCTCTGGCTGGTGAGCACCTCGCTCAAGGGACCGGCCGAGAACATCTTCTCCAGCCCGCCGGCGCTGCTGCCCGCTCAGCCCAGCCTGGAGGCCTACACCCGCCTGTTCGCCGACCAGCCGATGGGGGTGTATCTGCGCAACAGCGCCATCGTGAGTGGCCTGGCGGTGCTGGCCAACCTCACCTTCTGCGCCCTGGCGGCCTACCCATTGGCGCGGATGCGCTTCGCCGGTCGCGGCCTGGTGCTGGCGCTGGTGGTGGCCACGATCCTGATCCCCTTTCAGGTGGTGATGATCCCCCTGTATCTGCTGATGGTGCAGATCGGGCTGCGCAACAGCCTCTGGGCGTTGATCATTCCCCAGGCGGCCACCGCCTTCGGCATCTTCCTGCTGCGCCAGAGCTTCCTCGGTGTGCCGGTCGAGCTGGAGGAGGCGGCCCGCAGCGACGGCTGCTCTCCCCTCGGCGAGTGGTGGAACGTGATGATTCCGGCGGCCCGGGCCGATCTGATCACCCTGGCGATGTTCGTGTTCATCGGCACCTGGAGCGACTTCCTCTGGCCCCTGGTGATCCTCGATGAACCGCAGCTTTACACCCTGCCCCTGGGCTTGCAGCAGCTGGCCAGCAGTTTCTCGCTCGACTGGCGGCTTGTGGCTGCCGGCTCAATGGTGTCGATCCTGCCGGTGCTGCTGCTGTTCATCGCCCTGCAGCGCTTCATCCTGCCCAACGCCAGCGGCGATGCGGTGAAAGGCTGACGCCCAACCTCAGGGCGTCGAGCCGGCTGCAGCCGCGCCTGGCGTGGCGCTGCCCGGCCCGCCACCGCTGCTGCTGCCGTTGCTCTCCTCCAGGGGGGGCAGCGGCGGGATCACGCTGCGGGCGGAGCTGCGCCGCAGCTGCCGCAGCTCCGCCCGCAGGGCATCGTTGTCGGCGCTGAGCACATCGATGCGGGCGCTGCTGCGCTCCACCGCCAGCAGCCGCTCCACGGTGGAGCGCAGCTGCTGCTCCAGGCCGGTGGTGCGCTCCAGGGCGCGGCTGTTCTCCAGGCCCTGCACCCGCTCCTGCAGCTCCTCGATCTGGCGGTTCTGCTCGCGCGCCTTGGCCAGCATCACCAGGAACAGCACCGCCAGCAGGGCGGTGAGGCCCGCCTGCATCCAGGCCACCCAGTCGGGCAGCTGGGGCATCGGACCGGCGAGGGGGCCGGAGCTGGCGGGAGTCTTGGCCATCGGGCGGTTCCTCAGGACACAGGCCGTGCTGCAGCAATCCTGCCGGATCACAGCCGCCGCCGCACGGCTCCGCCACAATCGCCGCCAGTGCGGCCCGGGGGCCTGCAGCAGCGATGACGATCCTGGTCACCGGCGGAGCCGGTTACATCGGCAGCCACACGGTGCGGGCTCTGCAGCGCGCCGGTCAGGCCGTGGTGGTGCTCGACAACCTGGTCTATGGCCATCGCGACATCGCCGAGGCGGTGCTTCAGGTGCCGCTGGTGGTGGGGCAACTGGGGGATCGCCCCCTGCTCGATGCCCTGCTGGACGGCAGCCATCCGGCCCTGCCGGCCGGGCCGGTGCAGGCGGTGCTGCATTTCGCCGCCTACGCCTATGTGGGCGAGAGCGTCAGCGATCCGGCCCGCTACTACCGCAACAACCTCGGGGACACGCTGGTGCTGCTGGAGGCCCTGCAGGCCCGTGCCGCCAGCACCGGTCAGCCCCTGCCGCTGGTGTTCAGCTCCACCTGCGCCACCTACGGCATTCCCGCGCCGGAGTGCATCCCGATCGCCGAGCACACCCCTCAGCAGCCGATCAATCCCTATGGCCGCAGCAAGTGGATGGTGGAGCAACTGCTGGCTGATTTCGCCGCCGCCTATGGCCAGCCGAGCGTCATCTTCCGCTACTTCAACGCCGCCGGTGCCGATCCCGCCGGGGACTTGGGGGAGGACCACAGCCCCGAAACCCATCTGATCCCGCTGGTGCTCGAAGCCCTCGCCGATCGCCGGCCGGCGATCGAGGTCTATGGCCGCGATTACCCCACCGCCGATGGCACCTGCATCCGCGACTACATCCACGTGAGCGATCTGGCCGCGGCCCACGTGCTGGGCCTCGAGCATCTGCGGGCCGCTGCGGCTCCTGGCTCTGGGGAGCCGTTGCAGCCGGCGATCTTCAATCTCGGCACCGGCCGCGGCTATTCGGTGCAGGAGGTGATCGATGCCGCCCAGGCCCTCACCGGCCGCCCTCTGGAGGTGCGCGAGGGGCCGCGCCGGCCGGGTGATCCGGCGGAGCTGGTGGCCGATGCCGGCCGTGCCCGCAGCGTGCTGGGGTGGACGCCCCAGCGCTCGGATCTGCCGACGATCCTCAGCGATGCCTGGCGCTGGCATCAGCGTCGCTGGGCGCTCACCGCCTAGGCAGTCACGGCTGGCTGCCGCTGGCAGCCTCTGAGCGCTGGCCGGCTGCGGATGGGGGCTTGGTGTTGCTTGAGGGCGCGTCCAGGGCGGCGAGGGCTGCGGGGTTGCAGCTGCCGTAGGCGGCCAGCACAGCCGCGCGCGGTTCCAGCCCCGGCGCCGGTCCCACGGCCGCCGGTTGCAGTTCTGCCAGTTGCAGTCGCAGCTGACGGCGCTGCTCCTCCAGGCGGCGGCGTGCGGCAGCCTGCTCGTTCAGCCAGCTGCGGCGTCGCCAGGATTCGCGGCGCCTCCAGGCGTCCAGCGCCTGCTGATGGCGTTCCAGCTCCAGTTCCTGGTCGCTGATCGTGTAACGCTGCAGCACTGCATCAGCCGGCGGCCGCGGCCGCGCTGAGGGGGCGTAACGGCGTTCCGCCAGCTGCTCCAGCGCTGTGCTGTTGGCCTGCAGCTGCGCCGTCAGACGCCGCAGGGCGGCCTGACCGCCGCGGCAGTCCTGCACCAGGCGCTGCAACCGCTGCTGCCGGGCCCGCTCCTGTTCCTGCTGCAAGGCCTGCGGCGGGGTGGCCGGCCGGCCGCCGATCCAGCCGCAGCCGCCGAGCAGCATCAGCATCAGCGCACCGGCCCCAAGCCGCCTGGCCCGCTGGCCATGGCGTTGCCCAGCAGCGGATTGGCGGATCGACGGCAGGACCATGGTGTAGGGAGACCGGCGCCGACGTTACCCAGTGCAGGCCGGCCTGGGCTACTCCCGTGGGGATGGCCGGCCGGATGAATCCACTCTGGCCAAACCGCACGCGCCCTGGCGAAACCAGAGGCGCCCTGCCCCACGGGAGGCGCTCGGGTGACAGGGGCGGTGTCCGTGCCGGTTCATCCGCCCTGCTGCCGCACGGCGTTGCCCCTTGGCCTCAGGGATCGCCGGCCGCTTGCGGCGGGCCATTGCCGCGCTCGCCCGCTCCCCGCAGCAGCTCCTGACTGGTGGCGGCATAAACCGCCTCGGCTTCCGCGGCGCTGCGGCCGATGCAGGTCATGCCGAGCTTGCCGTATTCCGACAGGCAGCCCAGCAGATGGAAGACGCTGCCCCGCAGCTGGGCCGGGTCGAAGTGCAGGCCGGCCTCCGCCACGATGTCGATCAGATCCACCGGCAGCAGCCCCCGCAGCGCCGGATCGCAGAGGTTGTCGGTGGCCTTGTAGTAGAGCGGCGCCCCGGTGGGGGAGCGGTAGAGGCCATCGCTGGGATCGGTGCTGCCGCTGGTGATGGCGCTCAGCGCCATATAGGGGTGGGTGGTGCCCCCTTGGCGCAGATTCACTTCGATCGCCTGCAGATCCCAGCGGTCGCCAAAGCGTCGGGCGATGAAATCCACCGCATAGCGCTCCAGTGCCCCCTCCGCCGCCAGGGCATCGCCGATGGCGCGGCCATGGCGCATCAGGTCCGCCCGGTAGGGATCGGCCGCCGGGAAACAGCAGCCCAGGTAGGTCTGGCCGCTGCGGCCCCCCAGCACCTGCTCGTGGCTGGAGAGCACCTCCACCTCCCCGGGCTGGCCCTCCAGGCCGGGGTGGATCATGCCCTGCACGCTCGGGGAGCGCAGCTCATCACCACCCTCGAGCCAGGCTTCCACCAGGGCGCCCTGCTGGGCCATCTGGGTTTGCCAGCCGGCTGCCGGCATCGGCAGCTTCTCCAGGGCTGCGGCGAGCCGGCGGCGGCGCTCCCGCCCCGAGAGCTCCTGCAGCTCCAGCGATTCCAGGGGCAGTGGCGCATTGCCTTCGCCGCTGAAGCCCTCGTTCAGTTTCACCACCAGCTGCCGCAGCTCGGGGTGGGCCTCCCACAGCTCGGCGCAGGCCTCCACCAGATCCTCGAGGCTGTGCACCAGCGGGCTTCCCGGTGGATGGGGCACGCCGCAGCGGGCGAACAGCTCGCGGCTGCCGGCCTTGCTGCCCCAGTGGGCCAGGCTCGGTGCCGTGCCCAGCAGCGGCACCTGCAGTCGCTCCGACAGCTCCCGCTCCAGATCGCTGACGACAAAGCAGCTGATGAAGCTGCGACCGGGCCGCAGCAGTTCGGCGATCCTGGCCAGCAAGGCCGGTCGTTCCAGCAGCTTGGCGGTCAGGGGGCGGTTGGAAGCGTCGTCGGCGTCGAACAGGTGCAGCCGCCGCCGGGCATGGGAGGTGGGGACCCCTGGCAGCAGTTCCAGCACCGCATCCACCACCAGGTCGGCCAGCGGTTTGCTGCTGGCGTAGACCATGCGCACGCCGGGATCGCGCAGGCGGATCAGCGAGAACAGCTGCCGCTCTTCGTAGTGATGGGCGCCGGTCACCAGCTCCATCTGCTGCTGGTCCATCGACAGCGACGGCACCATCAGCACATCCACATCCGGCCCCTGGGCCTGGGTGACCCGGCTCCAGGCCGGTTGCAGCTGACGCTGTAGATCGCGAAAACTGAGGCGGCCCATCGCTGCAGCGGCTCTCGCTCCAGGGTGCCTCCATCCTCCGCTGCCGGGCTGCCGGGCTGCCGGGCTGCCGGGCTGCCGGGCTGCCGGGCT
>CBFHOT010000080.1:0-10557 GCA_965657465.1 Cyanobacteriota bacterium
CTGAGGGAGATGGCGCCGATGCATGAGCTCAGCCTGATGGAGGCCGTGCGCGAGCAGGTGCTGGAGCAGGCCCGCCTGCACGCGGCCCGCCGCATCGACGTGATCACCCTGCGCATCGGCAGCCTGGCGGGGGTGGAGCCGGAGGCGCTGCGGTTTGCCTTTGAGGTGGTGATGGCCGGCAGCATGGCCGCCGATGCCCGGCTGCAGATCGAGCGGGTGCCGGCGGCGGCCTTCTGCGATCGCTGCCAGGGCGAGTTCGCCCTGGACGATGGTCTGTGGGAGTGTCCGCGCTGCGGTGGCCTGAGCCGGCAGCTGCGGCGCGGCCGCGAGCTGCAGCTGGCCTCGCTGCAGCTCACCTGAGCCCCTCCTAGCCTGGGATCCCGGCGCCGATCCGATGTGTGTCGATTGCGGCTGCAGCCTGCCGGCCTCGCCCGATCACAGCCATCCCCACAGCGCTCCGGGGCCGTTGCCCGGCCACGATCATCGGCCGCACCAGCACGACCATCACCACGACCACGACCATCGGCATGATCCCGATCCGGACCATGCCCATGAGCTGCTGATGCCGACTCCGCCCGCCGGCGGCCGGCTGCTGCAGCTGGGGCAGGCGCTGCTGGCCCGCAACGACGCCCTGGCGGCGGGGTTGCGTCAGCGCTTTGGCGCCGCCGGCCTGCCGGTGGTGAACCTGCTCTCCTCGCCGGGCTCCGGCAAGACGGCTCTGCTGGAGGCCCTCGCTCGGCGCCAGCAGGCGGCGGCAGCGCTGGCGGTGGTGGTGGGGGATCTGGCCACCGACAACGATGCCCGCCGGCTGCAGCAGGCCGGTCTGACGGCGATCCAGATCACCACCGGCCAGGCCTGCCACCTGGAGGCGGCGATGGTCGAGCGGGCCCTGGAGGGCCTTGATCTGGCGGCGCTGCGGCTGCTGGTGATCGAGAACGTGGGCAATCTGGTGTGCCCCGCCGCCTACGACCTCGGCGAAAGCCTGCGCGTGGTGCTGCTGTCGGTGACGGAAGGCGAGGACAAGCCGCTCAAATATCCCGCCATGTTCGGCAGCGCCGATCTGGTGCTGATCACCAAGACCGACCTGGCCGCGGCCACCGGCTTCGATCGCGCCCTGGCCCATCGCCATCTGGCCCGGGTGGCGCCGGCGGCGGAGGTGCTGGAGGTGTCGGCCCGCAGCGGCGCCGGCCTGGAGGTTCTGGCGGCTCGCCTGGGCCTGGAGCTGCGGACCGCCGCTTGATGGCGGCAGGGGTGGCCCGTGGCGCGTTGCGTCTGCAGGTGTGGTGCCGCGGCCAGGTGCAGGGTGTGGGGTTTCGTCCCCTGGTGCATCGGCTGGCGACGGCGCGGGGGCTGGTGGGGCTGATCGAGAACGTGGCCGGGGCCGTGCGGCTGGATCTGCAGGGCCCCCGCGAGGCTTTGGCGGCCCTGCTGCGTGAGCTGCCGCAGGCCCTGCCGCCGGCGGCGCGGCTGGAGCCCCTGCAGCCCCGCTGGCTGCCGCCCCTCGATCCGGCTCCGGCCGGCCTGCGCATCGCCGCCGCTGACCCGCAACCCCTGGGGCCTGGCCTGTTCGCCCCGGCGCTGGCGCCGGATCTCGCCCCCTGTCCCGCCTGCCTGGCTGAGCTGCGCGATCCCGCCAACCGCCGCCACCGCTACCCCTTCATCAGCTGCGCCGCCTGCGGGCCCCGCTACAGCATCGCCACCGCCGAGCCCTACGCCCGCGCCCACACCACCCTGGCCGCCTTTCCCCTCTGCAGCGCCTGTCGGGCGGAGTTTGACAACCCCAACGACCGTCGCTTCCACGCCGAAACGATCGGCTGTCCGGCCTGCGGGCCGCAGCTGCGGCTCTGGCGGAACCCCCGCCTGGAGGACTCGCCGGCTCTCTCGCCGCCCGCGGGCCAGGACTCCGCCTTGCAGCAGGCCGCGGCGTTGCTGGCGGTGGGTGGGGTGCTGGCGCTGCAGGGGGTGGGGGGCTTTCAGCTGCTGGTGGATGCCACCGATGCCGCCGCCGTGGCGCGTCTGCGCCGGCGCAAGCGGCGGCCCCACAAGCCCTTCGCGCTGCTGGTGGCGGAGGCCGATCAGCTGCAGCCCTGGGCGGAGCTGAGCGCTGAGGCGCTGCGGCTGCTGCAGGATCCGGCGGCCCCGATCGTGCTGATGCGCCGCCGCCCGGCGGCCGCCGGGCTGGAGGGGGTGGCCCCGGGCAGTCCCTGGCTGGGGGCGATGCTGCCGGCGTCCCCCCTGCATCGGCTGCTGGCGGAGGCCCTCGGGCGTCCGCTGGTGGCCACCAGCGGCAACCTCAGCGGTGAGCCGCTCTGCATCGATCCGGAGCAGGCGCAGCGGCGGTTGGCCGGGATCGCCGATGCCTTCCTGCTGCACAATCGCCCGATCGCCCGCCCCCTGGACGACTCCCTGCTGCAGCTGATCGATGGCCGGCCAGTGCTGCTGCGCCGCGCCCGCGGCTACGCCCCCGCCGCCCTGGATCTGCCCCGCCCGCTGCCGCAGGCCCCGCCGCTGCTGGCCCTCGGCGGCGATCTCAAGGCCGCACCGGCCCTGGCCGCGGCGGGCCGCATCTGGCTGGCGCCCTACGGCGGCGATCTGGCCGGCGCCCAGCAGCAGCGCTGGCTGGAGCAGGGGCTGCTGGCGCTGCTGGAGCGCCAGGGGCGACCCACGGGCCCGCCGGCGCTGCTCGTGGCCGATGCCCATCCTGGCTACGCCAGTCGCGCCCTGGCTGAACGGCTGGCGGAGCGTCTGGCGCTGCCGCTGCGGTTGATGCAGCACCATCAGGCCCATGGGGCGGCGGTGGCGGCCGAGCACGGTTTGCAGGGGCCGCTGCTGGTGTGGGCCGCCGATGGCCTCGGCTATGGCCCCGGAGCGGGCCATCAGCTCTGGGGCTGCGAGCTGTTGTGGCTCGAGCGGGCGGAGCGTCCAGGCCTGCAGGCCGAGCGCCTGGCCGGTCTGCGGCCCTGGCCGCTGCCGGGCGGTGAGCGGGCCCAGCGAGAGCCGCGCCGGGCGGCCCTCGGCCTGCTGCTGGAGGCCGATCTGTTGGAGCATCCCGGTGCCGCAGCCTGCCGCGCCGCCTTCACGGCAGAGGAGCTGCCCATGCTTACGGCGGCTGTACGGGCCGGCCTGCAGGCGCCCCGCAGCTCGGCGTTGGGGCGGCTGTTCGATGCGGCGGCATCGCTGCTGGATCGGTTGCAGTGCGCCAGCTACGAGGGGCAGGGGGGGCTGCTGCTGGAGGGTCTGGCCCGGCGGTTGCCGCCAGAGGGCTCACTGCCGGATGGCCCCCAGCCGGGCGCTGGCGATGCGGCCGCGGCCCACGCCACCTTGCTGCCCGTGGTGCCCGGCGACGGCTTGCCCCTCGGCTGGCTCGACTGGCAGCCGCTGCTGCTGGCTCTGCTGGAGGGCTGCCGCCAGGGCTTCGCTCCCGAGCGGCTGGCCGCCTGGTGGCACGCGCGTCTGGTGGAGGCCCTGGTGGCGGTGGCGCTGCAGGCGGCCCGGGAGCGGGGTTGCCGCCAGGTGGCCCTCAGCGGTGGCTGCTTCCAGAACGCGCTGCTGCTGGAGGGCTGCATCCGCGGCCTGCGCGCCGCCGGTCTGGCGGTGTACTGGCCGCAGCAACTGCCGTGTAACGACGGTGGTCTGGCTCTGGGACAACTCTGGGCAGGCCTGGCCGAGCTCCCTATAACGACAGCAAGCGGCAACCCTGCGCCATGTGCCTGGCCACCGCCGGGGTGATTCTCGCCATCCATGAACTGGCTCCCGAGGGCGCCGAGCATGCCCCGGCGGCCGATCCCCTCTGGCGCTGCGCCGACGTCGATTTCGGTGGCGTGCAGCAGCGGGTGAGCCTCGCCTGCCTGCCGCAGGCGGCGGTAGGCGATCGGGTGCTCGTGCACGTGGGCCTGGCCCTGAGCCTGGTGCAGGACGACGACGATCACCATCCGCAGGCTCCCGCCGCGCACCTCGATCTTGCGGCCGCCGCGCCAGCGCTGAGCCCCCTCTCCCCGCCTTCCGGCCCATGACCGCCAGCCTTCAGCCCAGCGCGCCGGCCCCGATCCCACCGGCCCCGACGGCACCGGCCACGATCACGGTGGACGGCAACGAGGCGGTGGCCCGGGTGGCCTATCGCCTCAATGAGGTGATCGCGCTCTATCCGATCACCCCCGCCTCGCCGATGGGCGAGTGGGCCGACGCCTGGGCGGCCCAGGGCCAGCCCAACCTCTGGGGATCGGTGCCGGCGGTGGTGGAGCTGCAGAGCGAGGCGGGCGCCGCCGGCACGGTGCATGGCGCCCTGCAGGCCGGGGCGCTCACCACCACCTTCACGGCCAGCCAGGGGCTGCTGCTGATGATCCCCAACCTCTACAAGCTGGCGGGGGAGCTGACGCCGGCGGTGCTGCACGTGGCCGCCCGCTCGCTGGCGGCCCAGGGGCTCTCGATCTTCGGCGACCACAGCGACGTGATGGCCACCCGCGGCACGGGCTGCGCCATCCTCTGCTCCGCCTCGGTGCAGGAGGCCGCTGATTTCGCCGCCATCGCCAGCCGCGCCAGCCTGCGCAGCCGCCTGCCCTTCCTGCACTGCTTCGACGGCTTCCGCACCTCCCATGAAATCCAGAAGGTGCAGCCGATCAGCGACGCGCAGCTGCGCGCCCTGATGCCGGAGGCGGAGATCCAGGCCCACCGGGCCCGGGCCCTCAGCCCCAACCGGCCGGTGATCCGCGGCACCGCCCAGAACCCGGATGTGTATTTCCAGGCCCGCGAATCGGTGAACCGTTTCGTCGAGGCCACCCCGGCCCTGGTGCAGGAGGCGATGGATCAGTTCGCCGCCCTCACCGGCCGCCGCTACGCCCCCTTTGAGTACAGCGGGCCGGCCGATGCCGAGCGGGTGCTGGTGCTGATGGGCTCCGGCTGCGAGACCGCCGCCGAAACCCTGGAGCTGCTGCAGGCCGACGGCGAGCGGGTGGGGCTGCTCAAGGTGCGGCTGTTCCGGCCCTTCGCGGCCCGGCTGCTGGTGGAGGCCCTGCCCGCCAGCACCCGCGCGATCGCCGTGCTCGATCGCTGCAAGGACCCCGGCGCCAGCGGCGAGCCGCTCTATCTCGATGTGGTGGCGGCCATCGCCGAGTGCTGGAGCGCCGTGCACGGCAGCGCGCCGCTGCCGCGGGTGCTGGGGGGGCGCTACGGCCTCTCCTCCAAGGAGTTCACGCCGGCGATGGTCAAGGCGGTGCTCGACCACCTGCAGGGGCCGGAGCCGCGGCTCAACCACTTCACGGTCGGCATCACCGACGACGTCACCCATCGCTCCCTGCCGCTGGATCCGGGCTTCGTCACCGAGCGGCCAGCGCCGCAGGCCCCGGGTGAGGTGCGGGCGGTGTTCTATGGCCTCGGCTCCGATGGCACGGTGGGGGCCAACAAGGCCGCGATCAAGATCATCGGCGAGGGCACCGATCTCTATGCCCAGGGCTATTTCGTCTACGACTCCAAGAAATCGGGATCGGTCACCGTGTCGCATCTGCGCTTCGGGCCGAGGCCGATCCGCTCCACCTACCTGATTCAGCGGCCCACCTTCGTGGCCTGCCACCAGTGGGATTTCGTCGAGCGCTTCGATCTGCTGGCCGGCATTGAAGCCGGTGGCGTGTTCCTGCTCAACAGCCCCTACGACGGGGCCCAGACCTGGCAGCGGCTGCCTGAGCGGCTGCGCGCCACGATCCGCGAGCGCCGGTTGCGGGTGTTCGTGATCAACGCCACCCGGGTGGCGCGCGAGGCCGGCATGGGGCCCCACATCAACACGGTGATGCAGGCCTGCTTCTTCGCCGTGAGTGGCGTGCTGCCGCGTGAGGAGGCGATCGCGCGCATCCGCGCCTCGATCCACCACACCTACGGCCGCAAGGGCGAGGCGGTGGTGAACCGCAACCTGGCCGCCCTCGACGCCAGCCTCGATCACCTGGAGCCGCTCGATTGGCAGGAGCTGGATCAGGCGGTGGCTGGGGCCGTGCCTGCCGCCGGAGAGCCGCAGGAGCCGGCCCTGGCCGAGCGCCTGGCGGCGGCACCGGCCTTCGTGCGCGAGGTGATCGCGCCGATGCTGGAGCGCCGCGGCGACGACCTGCCGGTGAGCGCCCTGCCCTGCGATGGCACCTGGCCGGTGGGCACGGCCCGCTGGGAGAAGCGCAACATCGCCACCGAGGTGCCGGTGTGGGAGAGCGACCTCTGCGTGCAGTGCGGCAAGTGCGTGATGGTCTGCCCCCATGCCGTGATCCGCGCCAAGGTGGCTGACCCCGAGGCCCTCGCCGCCGCCCCGGAGGGCTTCCGCACCGCCCCCGCCCGCGATCACGCCTTTGCAGGCCAGACCTTCACGATCCAGGTGGCGGCGGAAGACTGCACCGGCTGCGCCCTGTGCGTGGCGGTCTGTCCGGCGCGCGATCGCAGCGAACCGAAGCGCAAGGCGATCAACATGGCACCCCAGCGGCCGCTGCGTCAGCAGGCTCGCGCCAACTGGGACTTCTTCCTGCAGCTGCCCGAGGTGCCGCGCGCCGATCTGAACCTGCACAAGATCGGTCAGCAGCAACTGCAGCAGCCGTTGTTCGAGTTCTCCGGCGCCTGCGCCGGCTGCGGCGAAACGCCTTACCTCAAGCTCGCCAGCCAGCTGTTCGGCGACCGGATGCTGATCGCCAATGCCACCGGCTGCAGCTCGATCTACGGCGGCAACCTGCCCACCACCCCCTGGACGGTGAACGCCGAGGGGCGGGGGCCGGCCTGGAGCAATTCGCTGTTCGAGGACAACGCCGAGTTCGGTTACGGCATGCGCGTGGCGCTCGATCAGCAGCGCCGGATGGCCCTCGATCTGCTGACGCGGCTGGCGGGCCAGCTGCCGCCGGAACAACTGCCGCCCGCGCTGGTTGCGGCGATTCGCGACGCCGATCAGGTCGATGAGGCCGGCATCGTTGAGCAGCGTCAGCGGGTGGCGGAACTCAAGGAGCGGCTGCAGGCGCTGCTGGGGCAGCCCGAGCTCGATCGCTTGGCGGAGCACGAGCTCCAGCATGAGCCCTCTGGCGGGGGCGAGGGAAGCGGGCCGCCACCGCTGCCGCGGCTGCTCCAGCAGCTGCTGGAGCTGGCCGATGCCCTGGTCAAGACCAGCGTCTGGCTGGTGGGCGGCGACGGCTGGGCCTACGACATCGGCTTCGGCGGGGTGGATCACGTGCTTGCCAGCGGCCGCGACCTCAACGTGCTGGTGCTCGACACCGAGGTGTATTCCAACACCGGTGGCCAGGCCTCCAAGGCCACCCCGCTGGGGGCCGTGGCCAAGTTCGCCGCTGCCGGCAAGCCCTTGGGCAAGAAAGACCTGGGCCTGATGGCGATGACCTACGGCCACATCTATGTGGCCAGCGTGGCGATGGGTGCCCGCGATGAGCACACGATCCGCGCCTTCCTCGAGGCCGAGAGCTATCCGGGCCCCTCGCTGATCCTGGCCTACTCCCACTGCATCGCCCACGGCATCGACATGGCCCAGGGCATGGGCCAGCAGAAGCTGGCGGTGGAGGCCGGCCGCTGGCCCCTCTACCGCTACGACCCCCGCCGCGCCGCACGCGGCGAGAACCCGCTGCAGCTCGACAGCCCCGGTCCCCGCAGGCCCCTGGCCGAGGCGATGGACAGCGAGAACCGCTTCCGCATGCTGCGCTACAGCCAGCCGGAGCGCGCCCGGGAGCTGGCCCAGGCGGCCCAGGCCGACATCGACCGCCGCTGGGCCGCCTACCGCGCCCTGGCCCAGGGGTCGGCCGCGGCTCCGGCGGTGTCCCAGGGAGGTGAGCCATGAGCCCCGATCTCTCCAGCCGCTGGCTGGGTCTGCCCCTGCGCACGCCCCTGGTGGTGGGTGCCGCCTGGCCCCTCAGCGCCCACCTTGATCAGCTGGAAGCCCTGGAGGCCCACGGTGCCGCCGCGGTGGTGTTGCATTCGCTGTTCGAGGAGCAGATCGAGCAGGAGCAGCTGGCGCTGCACTGGCATGCCAGCGCTGGCAGCGACAGCTACGGCGAGGCCCTCAGCTACCTGCCCGCCGCCGCCGCGGTGCATGAGGGGGCCGATCCCTACCTGCGGCTGATCGAGCGGGCCCGCCAACGCCTCTCGATTCCGGTGATCGCCAGCCTCAACGGCAGCCACCCCGGCCGCTGGGTGGAGACGGCCCGCCGCATCGAGGCCGCCGGTGCCAGCGCCCTGGAGCTCAACATCTACGCCCTGCCCACCGATCCCGACCTCAGCAGCGCCGCCATCGAAGCCCAGGTGGAGGAGATCGTGCGCCAGGTGCGCGCCCAGGTGACGCTGCCGCTGGCGGTGAAGCTCGGTCCGTTCTTCACCAACCTGCGGGCGATGGCGCGGCGCCTGGCGGCCGCCGGTGCCGACGGGCTGGTGTTGTTCAACCGTTTCTACCAGCCCGATATCGACATCGAGGAGCTGGAGGTGCGCCCCAACCTGCTGCTCTCCACCCCCCACGATCTGCGCCTGCCGTTGCGTTGGATCGCCCTGTTGCATGGCCGCGAACCGCTCGATCTGGCCGGCAGCGGCGGTGTGCATCGCGGCAGCGATGTGGTGCGTCTGCTGATGGCCGGCGCCAGCATCACCCAGGTGGTGGCGGCTCTGCTGCGCCATGGGCCGGAGCGGCTGCGGGGGCTGGAGGATGAGCTCGCCACCTGGCTGATGGAGCACGACTACAGCAGCCTTGAGGAGCTGCGGGGCTGCATGAGCCAGCAGCGCTGCGCCGATCCCTCGGACTACGAGCGGGCGCAGTACGTGCAGGCCGTGCGCTCCGGCTGGCCCCAGCCATGAACACCCCCGCAGCGGTGCTTGAAGCGAGGGCGGGCGCCGGGACGGCGCTGGCGCAGACCCGCGCCCTGGCGCAGCAGCTGGCGGCTGAGGCGCGCCGGTCCTGGACGCTGATGGAGGTCTGCGGCGGCCAGACCCACGCGATCCTGCGCTGGGGCCTCGATCAGCTGCTGCCCCCCTCGCTGCGGCTGATCCACGGGCCCGGCTGTCCGGTGTGCGTCACGCCGGCGGCCTCGATCGACCTGGCCCTGCAGCTGGCGCGGCGGCCGGAGGTGATCCTCTGCTCCTACGGCGACATGCTGCGGGTGCCCGGCAGCGATCCCGGCGGCGACCTGCTGGCGGTGCGCGCTGCTGGCGGCGATGTGCGCCTGCTCACCTCGCCGCTGCAGGCCCTGGAGCTGGCCCGCGCCGAGCCCCAGCGGCAGGTGGTGTTCCTGGCGGTGGGCTTTGAAACCACCGCCCCGGCCACGGCCCTGCTGGCCCGCCAGGCCCTGGCCCTGGGCCTGGCCAACCTCTCCCTGCTGGTGGCCCACGTGCGGGTGGTGCCGGCGATGGAGGCGATCCTCGCCGACCCCGCCAATCAGGTGCAGGCCTTTCTGGCGGCGGGCCACGTGGGTGCGGTGATGGGGTTGGCGGAGCTGCGGCAGCTGGTGGATCGCCACCGGCTGCCGGTGGTGGTGACGGGGTTTGAGCCCCAGGAGCTGATGGCTGGCGTGCTCGCCTGCGTGCGGCAGCTGGAGCAGGGCCGCGCTGAGCTGGAGAACGCCTACGGCCAGGTGGTGCGGCCCGATGGCAACGGCGCCGCCCAGGCGCTGATCGAGGCGGTGTTCGAGCCGGTGGATCAGCCCTGGCGGGGGTTGGGTGTGCTGCCGGGTGGCGGCCTGGCGCTGCGCGGCCCCTATCGCAGCCTCGATGCCCGGCAGCGCTTCCCGGCGAACGGCGCTGCGCTGCCGGCCTCCGAGAGGCTGCCGCAGCCTGAGGAGGGGCCCTGCATCAGCGGCCGCATCCTGCGCGGTCTGGCCCTGCCCCCCGACTGTCCCGCCTTCGGGCGGACCTGCACGCCGCTGCATCCCCTCGGCGCGCCGATGGTGTCCAGCGAGGGGGCCTGCGCCGCCTACTACCGCTACCGCGCCGCGGAGGTGGCCTGAGATGGGGGTTGCCGAGCCGGCGGTGCAGCTGGCCCATGGTGGCGGCGGCAGCCTGATGCGCCAGCTGATCGAGCAGGAGCTGCGGCCGCTGCTCCCCCCCGAACCCGGCCCGTTGCACGATGCGGCCCTGCTGCAGCTGCCGCCCGGCCGGCTCGCCTTCAGCACCGATGGCTATGTGGTGCAGCCGCTGGAGTTTCCCGGGGGCGACATCGGCCGGATGGCGGCGATCGGCACCGCCAACGACCTGGCGATGGCCGGGGCCCGGCCCTGTCAGTTGAGCGTGTCGCTGATCCTGGAGGAGGGCTTGCCGCTGGCGTTGCTGCGCCGGCTGGTGGCGTCGCTGGCGGCGGCGGCGGCGGAGTGCGGCTGCCGCATCGCCACCGGGGATACCAAGGTGGTGGAGCGCGGCAAGGCCGATGGGGTGTTCATCAGCACCAGCGGTATCGGCGTGGTGGAGGATCCGCAGCTGCAGCGCCATCCGATCGGCCCGGCGGCGATCCGGCCGGGCGATGCCCTGCTGGTGAGCGGCGATCTGGGGCGCCACGGGGTGGCGATCCTGGCGGCCCGCCACGGGTTGCAGCTGCAACCGCCCGTGCTCAGCGACTGCGCCCCC
>CBFHOT010000081.1:0-10539 GCA_965657465.1 Cyanobacteriota bacterium
AGGCGGGCCGCATCGACCACCCCGGGCGCTGCGCCCTGGTGTTTCAGAACCCCGACCACCAGCTGCTGCTGCCGAGCTGCGGCAGCGAGCTGCTGCTGGCGATCGATCCGCGGCTGCCCCAGGCCGAGCGGGAGCGGCGGCTGCAGGAGGCCCTGAGCCAGGTGGGGCTGGCGGGCCTGGCCGAACGACCGATCCACGGCCTCAGCGGCGGCCAGAAGCAGCGGCTGGCGATCGCCGCCGCCCTGGCCAGCGAAGCGGAGCTGCTGCTGCTGGATGAACCCACCGCCCTGCTCGACCCCGACAGCCAGGCCGAGGTGCTGGAGCTGATCGCCCGGCTCTGCCAGCGCCCCGAGCGACCGCTGACGGCTCTGTGGATCACCCACCGGCTCGAGGAGCTGCAGCGCTGCGACGGCGCCGCCCTGATGCAGAACGGGCGCATCGGCCACTGGCAACCGGGAGCGGCCCTGGCCCGGCAGCTGGCCTGACCCCTTGCCGTGGGGGCGAGCCGCCCGGTATGGTCTGAAGCCGACGACGTCACGGCGTCGCCGCGGTAGTCCCGACAGGGAGTTCCGTCATTCCTCGGTAGCTCAGCGGTAGAGCGGTCGGCTGTTAACCGATTGGTCGCAGGTTCGAATCCCGCCCGGGGAGTTTTTCCAAGCCACAACAGCCCACCTACAGGGTTTTCGTGGCTGTCGTCAGGCCACTTGGCAACGCGCCTTCCTGGCCAACCAGGTCAGGCAGGTCGCAGCGCTCAGCGCTCCATGCCGCTGGCGCCCAGGTGGCCAACTCCGGGCCAGAGGCTGCGGGTGACGGCAGCTCGCCAAACCGCTGGGAACGGCTCAACGGCACTGCGCCGAGCGACCGGGCAGGCAGACGCCGGCGCCACGCCATCGGACAGCGCCGCCCGATGGCCGGCCGGCAGGCAACCACCACCGCGATCCGCTGCCACCTCCCCGACCGACGGCAGCTTCGTGACAAACAACCCCCTAAGAAATCCTGAAGATCCAGCCCCCAGAGCCTGGAGGATGCAAAGGGTCCACGGCAGCAGAAGGCCCGCCAGCGCTGACGATTGGCCGCGATGGCGCATCCCGTTACCACCGCCTGCTCACAGCCCGCGCCGGACCACAGCCCAGGCGACGGCCTGAAGGGGCAGCAAAGGGGGGCCGCGCCCGGGAGAATGCTGCAGGCCGGTGTGCAGAACCTCACGCAGACCCGCCGGCCCTGAAGCTCCCGACCGTGCGGCCGTCGCCATGAAGCCCTGCATCCTGCTGATCGAGGACGACAGCGACATGCGCGACCTGGTGGCCGGGCATCTGGAGCACAACGGCTTCGATGTGCAGCGCGCCGAAGACGGCATCCGCGGCCAGGCCCTGGCCCTGCAGTACAGCCCCGACCTGGTGCTGCTCGATCTGATGCTGCCCAAGGTGGACGGCCTCACCCTCTGCCAGCGGCTGCGGCGCGATGAGCGCACCGCCCGCATTCCGATCCTGATGCTCACCGCCCTCGGCGGCACCAAGGACAAGGTGAGCGGCTTCAACTCCGGCGCCGACGACTACCTGACCAAGCCCTTCGACCTCGAGGAGCTGACGGTGCGGATCAAGGCGCTGCTGCGCCGCAGCGACCACGCCCCCCTCTCCACCAAGCACAGCGAGATCCTCAGCTACGGCCCGCTCACCCTGGTGCCGGAGCGCTTCGAAGCGATCTGGTTCGATGCACCGGTGCGCCTGACCCACCTGGAGTTCGAGCTGCTGCACTGCCTGCTGCAGCGCCACGGCCAGACGGTGTCGCCGGCCCTGATCCTCAAGGAGGTGTGGGGCTACGAGCCCGACGACGACATCGAAACGATCCGCGTGCACGTGCGCCATCTGCGCACCAAGCTGGAACCCGATCCGCGAAAGCCCCGCTTCATCAAAACGGTGTACGGCGCCGGCTACTGCCTGGAGCTGCCCCAGGGCGAGCAGATGGCGGAACTGATCCCCCTGGTGCAGCAGGCCCGGCAGCCCAAGGCCAGCTGACACCCGCCCCAGGCCCCGCGACCCGCCAGCGCCCCTCAGGCCGGCGCCAGCAACGGCCCCAGCTCCAGCAGCGCCACCTCCCAGGCCAGACGCGGCTGCACATAGGCGCGCAGCTGGCGCCGCAGGCGCTCCAGCCGCTGCAGGGGCGGAACGGCCGGGCGATGGCGCCAGAGCCACAACTGCCACCAGTTCAGCAGCCACAGCTGCTGCTCCACATCCAGGGCCTCGCTGAGATCGCGGGCCAGGGCCAGGGCCTCCTGGGGCCCGGCCATCGCCACGGCCTGCAGGCGGCCGCTCAGCCCCTCCGGCAGAGCGCACCACTGCTGGCGGTGCTGCAGCAGCGCACCGGGGGAGCCGGCCGCCAGCTCCAGCAGCTCCGGCGGATCCACCCAGCCCTCCTGGGGTGGCGGCGCCGCGGCCAGCACCTGGCGCATCTGCTCCGGCCGCAGGCGGCCGAAGGGAATGGTCTGGCAGCGGGAGCGGATCGTGCTCAGCAGCTGCTCCGGCGCCGCCGAGATCAGCAGCAGCAGGCCATCGCCCGGCTCCTCCAGGGTCTTGAGCAAGGCATTGGCGGCCGCCTCCGCCATCGCCTCCGCCGCCTCCAGCACCACCAGGCAACCGCTGGCCTCCACCGGCCGCCGCGCCAGGAAGCGCGACACCTCACGGATCTGATCCAGCCGCAGCTGCGGCGGACTGCGGCGGCTGACACCCCGGGCCTCCGCCTGGGAGCGGGGCACCAGCTCCCCTTTGTCGAGGTAGGTGGGCTCCACCCAGAGCAGATCGGGATGGTTGCCGTCGGCCAGCCGGCGGCGCTGGGCGGCCGCACCGGCCGGGCCCGCCAGCACGCCCTCAAGGAAACGGCGGGCCGCCAGGCTGCGGCCCACCCCGTCGGGGCCCGCAAACAGATAGGCCGGTGCCAGGCGCCGCTGCTCCAGGGCCGCCTGCAGCAGGCTGCAGGCCTGCTCCTGCCCCACCAGATCGCCGAACAGCTCGCTCACTGGCCGCTCCAGGCCTGGCGCAGCAGGGCCTGGCAGGCGGCCGTGACCTCGGCCACCGGCGCCTGGGCATCGACGCGCTGCCATTGCCGCTCCTGGGCCAGGCGGGCGAATCCGGCCAGCACCCGCTCCAGGAAGGCCTCGCCGCTGGCCTCGATGCGATCGGCCGGCCGCTGACCGCGGCGGCGCCGGCTCTCCGCCAGGGGCAGATCAAACCAGAGGGTGAGGTCGGGCTGGAGGCCGGCGGTGGCCACCTGCTCCAGCTGCTCGATCAGGGCCAGCGACAGGCCGCGGCCATGGCCCTGGTAGGCGGCGGTGGAGCCGCTGAAGCGATCGCTGAGCACCCAGTGGCCGGCCGCCAGTGCCGGACGGATCAGCGCATCGACATGCTGGGCGCGGTCGGCGGCATAGAGCAGCAGCTCGGCGGTGCTGCCTGGGGCGGCCTCACCGGGGGGGTGCAGCAGCAGCTGACGCAGGGCCAGGCCGAGGGGGGTGCCGCCCGGCTCGCGGGTGACGATCAGCCGCGCCCCATCCGGCATCAGGCCGCTGGCGGGCAGCCAGGCGGCCAGGGCCTCGAGCTGGGTGGTCTTGCCGCAGCCATCGATGCCTTCCAGCACCAGAAATCGGCCCCGGTTCGTCTCAGGCGGCACGCGATGCAGGGTCCTGGGGCAGCCCATCCTGAAGCAGCAGGGCGTTGACCACGACGGTGATCGAGCTGAGGGCCATCAGCAGAGCCGCCAGGGGCGGGCTGAGCAGCACGCCGAAACCCGGCATCAGGGCGCCGGCGGCGATCGGCAGCACGATCAGGTTGTAGCCAAAGGCCCAGGCCAGGTTCTGACGCACCTTGGCCAGGGTGCGCTGGGCCAGGGTCAGGGCCAGGGCGATGCTGTCGAGGCGCTCGCCCAGCACCACCAGATCGGCGCTGTCCTGGGCGATGGCGGTGCCGGTGCCGACGGCGATGCCCAGATCGGCGGCCGCCAGGGCGGGCGCATCGTTGATGCCATCGCCCACCATCGCCACCGGGCTGGCCTGCTGACGCCGCTGCTGCAACTGCTGCAGCTTCTGCTCCGGCGTGAGCGACCAGGCCAGCTCAGCCGCCTGCAGGCCCAGGGCCTGGCCGAGGCGCTCCACCGGACGCCGGCGATCGCCGCTGAGCAACCCCAGCCGCAGGCCGCGGCGGCGCAGGCTGGCGATCAGGGCCGCCGCATCCGGCCGCAGCTGATCCTCCACCGCCAGCAACGCCACCAGCTCGCCCTGCACCGCCAGGGCCAGCACCGTGGCGCCGCCGGCCTCCAGCTCCGCCAGCAGTTGCCGCCCCAGCTGCAGGGCCGGCGAGGGAGCCGCTGCGGGATCAGCCACCAGCGGCGAGGCGGGGCAGACCCAGTCGAGCCGGCCCAGGCGGCAGGCGACGCCATCGATCACACCGCTCACGCCGGCACCGGCCTCGGTGCGGGCCTGCTCCACCGTGAGCACCGCCAGGCCGCGCTCCTGCTGGGCCTGCAGCAGGGCATGGGCCAGGGGATGGCGGGTGGAGCGCTCCAGGGCCGCCGCGATCTGCAACACCCGGTCGGCCTCCAGGTCCGCCAGGGGACGCAGGGCCGTGAGCTGGGGCCGGCCGCAGGTGAGGGTGCCGGTCTTGTCGAACAGCACCGTGCGCAGGCGGGCGGCGGTCTCGATCGCCTCGCCGCCGCGAAAGAGCAGGCCGGCCCGGGCCGCCCGGCCGCTGGCCACGGTGATCGCCGTGGGGGTCGCCAGACCGAGGGCGCAGGGGCAGGCCACCACCAGCACGGCGATCGCCAGCTGCAGCGCCAGGGAAAGGGGGGTGGTGGCAGCGGCGCCCAGCAGGCCATGGCTGCCATGCAGGCTGTGGCCCACGGCCGGCTGCAGCACCTGGGGCCAGAGGCGGCTGCCCCACTGCCACCAGAACAGGAAGGTGGCCAGGGCCAGGGCCAGCACCGCCACACAGAAGCGGCCGGACACCTGATCGGCCAGGCGCTGGATCGGCGCCTTGCGGGCCTGGGCCTGCTGCACCAGCTGGATGATGCGGGCGATGGCGCTCTCGGCGCCGCTGCGGCGCACCTCCAGCAGCAGCGGGCCCTGGAGGTTGAGGGCACCGGCCGGCAGCTCGGCGCCGGCGGCCGCCAGCTGGGGCAGCGGCTCACCGGTGAGGCTGGAGAGATCGAGGCTGGAGTGGCCCTCCAGCACCACGGCATCCACCGGCAGCCGATCGCCGGGCAGCAGCTGGATGCGGTCGCCGGGGCGGAGGCCGCCGGCCCGCACCGGCCGCGGCGGACCATCGCCGAGCAGCAGCAGGGCGGTGTCGGGCTGCAGCGCCGCCAGCTGCTCCAGCGCCAGGCCGGTTCGGCGGCGGGCGCGCTCCTCCAGGAAGCGCCCGAGCAGCACGAAACCGAGCAGCATCACCGGCTCGTTGAAGAAGCAGGGCAGGCCGCTGGCGGGCCAGAGGAAGCCCACCAGGCTGGCCAGCCAGGCGCTCAGCACCCCGAGGCTGATCAGGGTGTCCATGGTGGGCACACCGGCCAGGGCGGCGCGGCCGCCGGCCAGCAGGATCGGCCGGCCGGGGCCGGCCAGGGCCAGGGTGGCCACCAGGGCATGCAGCCAGAGGGGAGCGCTCTGGCCGCCGAGGTGGCCGAGGGCCGACACGAGCAGCAGCGCCAGGGCCAGCACCAGCTGCCGCCAGGCGGCCCACCAGCCCAGGGGCGGACGCTGGCGGATGCGCTCCGCCTCCGCCAGGGGCAGCGCCACCTGATACCCCAGTTCAGCCAGGGCCTGCTGCAACGGCTGGGCCAGCTCGGCCGGCGACGCGCCGGCGGCAAGCACCGGATCGAGATCCACCCAGGCGGTGCGGGTGAGCAGATTGACACTCACCTGGCGCACGCCGGGCTGGTGACGCAGCCGCTGCTCCACCGCCCGGACGCAGCCGCCACATTTCATCCCCTCGATCTCCAGCAGCAGGGGCTCCACAAGGGGCGCCACAGGGGGCTCAGGCGAGCGCCCGGGGGAGGACTGCGGCAGGGGCGGGGCGGCGGGCTCCAGCGCTGAACAGACCGGCGGCAGCCGGGGCAGGCGGCATTCACGCTAGGCGGATCGGCCAGGATGGGCACCATCGAAGCTCGCGCGACCGCCGGTGCCCCGCTCCCAACGCAACGACAACTTCATCGACAAGAGCTTCACGGTGATGGCCGACCTGATCCTCAAGGTGCTGCCCACCAACCGCCGCGCCAAGGAGGCTTTCGCCTACTACCGCGACGGCATGAGCGCCCAGGCCGACGGCGAATACGCCGAAGCGCTGGAGAACTATGAGGAGGCCCTCAAGCTGGAGGAGGACCCCAACGACAAGGCCTTCATCCTCTACAACATGGCCCTGGTGTTCGCCAGCAACGGTGAACACGCCAAGGCGCTCGATTACTACGGCCAGGCCCTGGAGCTGAACAACAAGATGCCCCAGGCCCTCAACAACATGGCGGTGATCCATCACCACCTCGGCTCCCTGGCGGAGGAGCGGGGCGATGCCGACGAGGCCGATCGCCAGTTCGACGAAGCCGCCGACTGCTGGAGCAAGGCGATCCGGCTGGCCCCCAACAACTACATCGAGGCCCAGAACTGGCTGAAGACCAGCGGCCGCGGCAGCGTCGACGTCTATTTCTGAGGGTGCCGCCGCTGCAGGTTGCCGGGCTCAGAGCAGACCGGCCGCCTGCAGCTCCTCGCTGAAACCGAAGGCCCGGGAATCCTGCAGGCGATCGGGGAAGAGCAGGCCGTCGAGGTGGTCGCATTCGTGCTGCGCCACCCGGCGGCGGGATCAGTAGAGCTCCGGCCGCCGGTCGGCCAGGTAGCTGGTCTGCTCCGGATGCAGCGGCCCATAGACGCCGGGCAGGCAATCGGCGACCAGCAGGGTCGGCTCCGGCCGGGCCGCCACCAGCAGATCCCCATGGGGGCCGCAGATGATGCTGTTGCCCAGGTAAGCCGCCTTCTCCTGGCCGTCCACCGTCTCCACACCGCAGCGGTTGGCGTAGGCGATGAAACAGCGGTTGTGGATGGCGTGGGCCGGCAGCAGCGTGCGCGACACATCCGGATAGGGCTGGCTGGTGCGCTGGCCGGTGCTCAGCTCCGCCCAGAGGTCGGCGGCGGTGGGGATCAGCAGCAGCTGGGCCCCCTCCAGGGCCAGCCGGCGGCTGAGCTCGGGGAACTCGGCTTCGTAGCAGTTGAGCAGCCCCACGCCGATGCCATTGACGGCCTGCACCGTGAAGGCCGGCCCCTCCTCCGGCAGCAGGTACCCCGGGCTCCAGCAGCGCCGCTCGTCCGGGCCCCAGAGATGGGTCTTGCGGTAGTTGCGCAGCAGGGCCCCATCAGGCCCGAACAAAGCGATGGAGTCGTAGAAGCGCTCCTCGCCGGCCACCAGCGCCCGCTCGGGATAGGGACAGGCCAGGGCAAGGCCGTGGCGACGGGCGCAGGCGGCCACCCGCTGCAGGCTGGGGCCATCAACCGGTTCAGCCAGGCGCCGGGCCAGCTCGGGCGTGACGATGTAGCCGCTCAGGTAGAGCTCCGGGAAGGCCAGCAGCTGCACCTGCAGCGCCGCGGCGCGCTCTGCCACCGTCTCCAGCCGCTCCAGGTTCTCGGCCACCGCCGCCGCCGTGGCCGCCCGGCCGGTGCCCTGCCAGAGGGCCAGGCGGATGCCGGCTCCAGCCGCTGGCGGCTGCGGCAGGGTGTAGCTGAGCAGGCGATGGGACGGCAGCACGGCGGGACGAACGGAGAAGCAGCCCAGACGAGCAGGCCTGACCAGCGGCGCGCAAACACCACAGGCGCAGTGGCCGTCCGGGGATACCGGGATTTAAATGCGGCCCGCACGGATCCACCAGCAGCGCCGATGGCCTCACCCCAGCACGATCGATCCAGCCAGCTGGATGTGCAGGGCCCCCTGGGCCACCGCCTGCAACTGCGCCAGCTGGAGGACACCCGCATTCCCCGCGACCGGCTGAGCGAGCAGGGACTGCCGGGCGATCTGGCCTACCAGCTGATCCACGATCACCTGATGCTGGATGGCAACGCCCGGCTCAATCTGGCCACCTTCGTGGGCACCTGGATGGAGCCGGAGGCGCGGCGGCTGATGGAGGAATGCGCCGACAAGAACATCATCGACAAGGACGAATATCCCCAGACGGCGGAACTGGAGGAGCGCTGTCTGCGCATCCTGGCCGACCTCTGGCATGCCCCGGACCCCGCCGCCGCCATCGGCACCTCCACCACCGGCTCCAGCGAGGGCTGCATGCTCGGCGGCCTGGTGCTCAAGTGGCGCTGGCGGCAGCGGCGTCAGGCTGCCGGGCTGGAGGCCAGCCGCCCCAATCTGGTGATGGGCGCCAACACCCAGATCTGCTGGGACAAGTTCTGCACCTACTTCGATGTGGAGCCGCGGCTGGTGCCGCTGGAGGCCGACCGGCTGCAGCTCAGCGCCGCTGAAGCCGTGCAGCGCTGCGATGAGAACACGATCGGCGTGGTGGGCATCGTCGGCAGCACCTTCGACGGCAGCTATGAGCCGATCGATGGGCTGCAAGAGGCCCTCGATGCCCTGCAGCAGCGCAATGGCCTGGACATTCCCATCCACGTGGATGCGGCCTCCGGCGGCTTTGTGGCGCCGTTCAATTCACCCGACTGGCCCTGGGATTTCCGGCTGCCGCGGGTGGTGTCGATCAACAGCAGCGGCCATAAATACGGCGGCGTGCTGCCCGGCGTGGGCTGGGTGCTCTGGCGCAACGGTGAGGTGCTGCCCCAGGAGCTGCGCTTCAACGTCAACTACCTGGGGGGCGAGATGCCGACGATCGGCATGAACTTCTCGCGGCCCGGCGCCCAGGTGGTGGGGCAGTACTTCAACTTCCTGCACCTGGGCCGCGATGGCTACCGGCAGCGGATGGCCAACCTGGAGGCGATCGCCTGCCACATGGCCGATCGGCTGGCGGCGATGGCGCCGCTGCGGCTGGTGAGCCATCCGCGCGGCCAGCTGCCGGTGTTCGCCGTGGAGCTCGACCCCAGCGTGGACAACTGGAGCGTGTTCCACCTCTCAGCGCTGCTGCGCAGCCGCGGCTGGCAGGTGCCGGCTTACACCCTGCCGGCCAATCTGGAGCAGCGCAGCGTGCTGCGCTTCGTGGTGCGGGCGGGCTTCAGCCGCGACATGGCCGACCAGCTGCTCACCGACGTGGAGCGCAATCTGGCCTGGCTGGCCACCACCACCACGCCGCTGCCGCCGGCGGCCGATGAACCCACCTTTCGCCACTGAAGAGCCTGCTCAGGGCCTGCTCAGAGGCTGCTTCAGGCGCGGTCGTCAGCCGGGTTGACCCCCAGGGCCGCCACCAGGGCCTCGGCCACGGTGCCGGCCTCCAGCAGCTGCAGGCCCAGCTCCGCCGCCTGGGCCGCCAGGCCCGAGCCGCGGGGCACCACCGCCCGGGTGAAGCCGAGCCGGGCCGCCTCGCCGAGGCGCAGCTCGAGCTGGCCCACCGGCCGCAGTTGCCCCCCCAGGCCCAGCTCGCCGATCAGCACCGTGCCCGGCGGCAGGGTGAGATCGCGGTAGCTGGCCACCACGGCAGCGGCCACCCCCAGATCCGCCGCCGGCTCCTCCACCTCCAGACCGCCGGCCACCGCCAGGTAGCAGTCGAAGCGGGAGAGCGGCAGGCCGAGGTGCTTCTCCAGCACCGCCAGGATCTGGTGCAGGCGGTTGACGGCGATGCCGGTGGCGCTGCGGCGCGGGCTGGCGTAGCTGGTGGTGCTCACCAGCGCCTGCAGCTCCACCACCAGGGGCCGGGTGCCTTCGCAGGCCACGATCGTGGCGGTGCCGCTGCTGGGCTCCTCGCCGCCAAGGAACAGCTCGCTGGGGTTGGTCACCTCCGCCAGGCCCCGGCCCTGCATCTCGAACACCCCCAGCTCGTGGGTGGCCCCGAAGCGGTTCTTCACGGCCCGCAGCAGGCGGTGGCTGGCGAAGCGGTCGCCCTCGAAGGTGAGCACCGCGTCCACCAGGTGCTCCAGCACCTTGGGTCCGGCGAGCATGCCCTCCTTGGTCACGTGGCCCACCAGCAGCAGGGCCGTGTCCTGGCGCTTGGCGATGCGGGCCAGGGCGGCGGCGCATTCCCGCACCTGGGCCACCGAGCCGGGGGCGCTGGCCAGCTGAGCGTCGTGCAGCGCCTGGATGCTGTCGATGATCGCCACCGCCGGGCGCAGGCTCTCCAGCTCCTGCAGC
Source organism: Cyanobacteriota bacterium (assembly GCA_965657465.1). Lineage (GTDB taxonomy): Bacteria > Cyanobacteriota > Cyanobacteriia > PCC-6307 > Cyanobiaceae > NIES-981. Next base: position 10,251 of record CBFHOT010000081.1, read on the forward strand.
ACCAGCTCCAGGTCGGTTTCGGCCAGCAGCTGCAGATCGGCCGCACCCGCAGGCCCAGCCGCCTCGGCCCCGCCGGCAGCACGAGCAGCGCCATCAGCAGCCGCCCCCGGCGGCGCCTCCGCCAGGCGACGCCAGCGCAGCTTCACCTGCTGGGCCGACTCCTCGGCACTCACGTAGAGCACCGAGCAGCGCTCAGCCATGGAGCGGCCGCTCTGCAGCAGCAGCGTGCTCTTGCCGATGCCGGGATCACCGCCGAGCAGCACCAGCGAGCCCGGCACCAGGCCACCGC
>CBFHOT010000082.1:0-10401 GCA_965657465.1 Cyanobacteriota bacterium
ATCAGATCGGCCGCCAGGTCGTCGTCGGGCAGCTCCAGGAGCCCCTGCTCCAGCCGGCGGCCGAACACGGTGCCCGGCTCGATCGTCAGGTCGTAGACCGACAGATGGGGTGCGCCGCTGGCCACCGCCAGGGCCAGCTGCTGCCGCCAGCCGGCCCGGTCCTGGCCGGGCACCGCCTGGATCAGATCCAGGCTCCAGCTGGCCAGTGCCCCCTGGCGGCGGGCCTGCTCCAGCCAGCCGGTGGCCTGATGCAGATCGGCGGCGCGGTGGCGGCGGCCGAGGCGCTCGAGCACCGCATCATCGAAGCTCTGGCCGCCGAGGCTCACCCGGTTGACGCCGGCCCTCAGGTAGCCGGCCAGCCGCCCCTGATCGAAGCTGGCCGGGTCGAGCTCCAGGGTCACCTCCGCCGCCGGGGCCAGGCCGAAGCGGCGCCGCAGGGCCTTGAGCAGAGCGGCGATCTGGGCGGGGGCGAGCAGCGACGGGGTGCCGCCGCCGAAATAGACGGTGCTCAGCGGCGGGCCCGGCGGAGAGGCGGCGATCTCCTGCAGCAGCAGGCTCAGATAGGCCGCGATCGACGCCGCCCCGGGCTGGCCGGCCTCAGCGGCGGCCTGATCGCCGAGGGGCACCACCGGGAAGTCGCAGTAGAAGCAGCGCCGATGGCAGAAGGGGATGTGCAGGTAGGCGCTGCGGGGGGGGAAGGGCAAAGGCACGATCCAGCCACGATCAAGTGCGGTTACCCCGGCAGGCCAGATGCCGCGGTTTCAGGCATGCTGCCTGGCTGAATGGTCCCAGAGCCAGGGGCAGCGGGCATGGTCGACTCCCTGATCCTGGTGTTGTTCGTGGTGTCGGGCGCCGCCGCCGGCTGGCTGGGGGTGGATCTGCTGCCCGAAAACCTGCTGGTGCAGGTCGACAACCCAGAGCGGCTGCGCACGCTGCTGGCCGGCTCCGGCGCCCTGGTGGGGCTGCTGGCGGGCTTCTTCTTCGGGCAGCTGCGACGCCGGCTGATGAGCCAGGTGCGCTCGATGCCCACCGATCTGCTGATCAGCCGAGCGGTGGGGCTGATCCTGGGCCTGCTGGTGGCCAACCTGCTGCTGGCACCGATCCTGCTGCTGCCGCTGCCCTGGGAGGTGGTGTTCGTCAAACCGCTGGCGGCGGTGCTCAGCAACGTGTTCTTCGGCGTATCGGGCTACAACCTGGCCGAGGTGCACGGGCGCACGCTGCTGCGGCTGTTCAGCCCCACCAACGCCGAGGCGCTGCTGGTGGCCGAGGGGGTGCTGCAGCCGGCCAGCGCCAAGATCCTCGACACCAGCGTGATCATCGACGGCCGCATCCGCGGCCTGCTGGCCTCAGGGCTGCTGGAGGGCCAGGTGATCGTGGCCCAGTGCGTGATCGATGAGCTGCAGACCCTGGCGGATTCCGGCAACGCCGACAAGCGCGGCCGGGGCCGCCGCGGCCTCAAGCTGCTGAGCGAGCTGCGGGAGCGCTACGGCCGGCGGCTGGTGGTCAACAGCACCCGCTACGAGGGCCAGGGGGTGGACGACAAGCTGCAGGAGCTCACCGCCGACACGGGCGGCACCCTGCTCACCGCCGACTACAACCTGGCCAAGGTGGCGGAGGTGAAGGGCCTGCGGGTGCTCAACCTCAGCGAGCTGGTGATCGCCCTGCGGCCGGAGGTGCAGCCGGGCGATGAGCTGCAGCTGAAGATCGTGCGCGAGGGCAAGGAGGCCGAGCAGGGGGTGGGCTACCTCGACGACGGCACGATGGTGGTGGTGGAGGGAGCGCGGGCGCGGCAGGGCGAGCGGCTGCCGGTGGTGATCACCGGGGCGCTGCAGAACCCCACCGGCCGGATCGTCTTCGCCCGGCTGGAGCTGGGGCCCCACAACGACCGGCCGCGCAGCGAACCCCGCAGCGAGCAGCGCGAGGGGAAGAGCGAGGGGCGCGATGGCAAGGGGGAGCGGGCCCCGGGCAAGTCCCGCTAGGCTCCACGCCAGTGCCTGCCGAAGGTTTGCGGATGTCGGTGTCAGCCCCCTACTACGGCGATTCCGCCGTGATGCGCACCCCACCGCCCGACCTGCCCTCACTGCTGCTGAAGGAGCGGATCGTCTACCTGGGGTTGCCGCTGTTCAGCGATGACGACGCCAAGCGGCAGATGGGCATCGATGTGACCGAACTGATCATCGCCCAGCTGCTGTATCTGGAGTTCGACAATCCGGAGAAGCCGATCTTCTTCTATATCAATTCGACCGGCACCTCCTGGTTCACCGGCGACGCCATCGGCTTCGAGACCGAGGCCTTCGCCATCGCCGACACGATCCGGTATGTGAAGCCGCCGGTGCACACGATCTGCATCGGCCAGGCGATGGGCACCGCGGCGATGATCCTCAGCGCCGGCACCAAGGGCCACCGGGCAGCCCTGCCCCACGCCTCGATCGTGCTGCACCAGCCCCGGAGCGGCGCCCGCGGCCAGGCCAGCGACATCCAGATCCGGGCCCAGGAGGTGCTGCACAACAAGCGCACCATGCTGGAGATGCTGGCCGAGAACACCGGCAAGAGCGTCGAGCAGCTGGCCAAGGACTCCGACCGCATGACCTACCTCACCGCTGAGGAGGCCCGCGACTACGGCCTGATCGACCGGGTGCTCACCAGCCAGAAGGAGCTGCCCAACGGCGCCATCGCCGCCGGCCGCAGCCCGGCCGGCATCGGCTGAGGCCGCCGCGCACCGCTCCCGCCCAACGCTTCACCGCCACCTTCTCCGTCAACCGCCATGCCCATCGGCACCCCCAGCGTTCCCTACCGCCTGCCCGGCAGCCAGTACGAGCGCTGGGTCGACATCTACACCCGCCTCGGTGTGGAGCGGATCCTGTTCCTGGGCTCGGAGGTCAACGACGCCGTGGCCAACGCCCTGGTGGCCCAGATGCTCTACCTCGACTCGGAGGACAGCTCCAAGCCGATCTACCTGTACATCAACTCGCCGGGCGGTTCGGTGACCGCCGGCCTGGCGATCTACGACACGATGCAGTACGTCAAGAGCGACGTGGTGACGATCTGCGTGGGCCTCGCCGCCTCGATGGGCGCCTTCCTGCTGGCGGCCGGCACCAAGGGCAAGCGCCTGGCCCTGCCCCACAGCCGGATCATGATCCACCAGCCCCTGGGCGGCACCGCCCAGCGCCAGGCCAGCGACATCGAGATCGAGGCACGGGAGATCCTGCGCATCAAGGAGATGCTCAACCGCAGCATGGCCGAGATGACCGGCCAGCCCTTCGAGAAGATCGAGAAGGACACCGACCGCGACTACTTCCTCAGCGCCGCCGAGGCCAAGGAGTATGGCCTGATCGACCGGGTGATCGCCCACCCCAGCGAGGCCTGAGCGGCGGGGAGCCGGATCCGGCGCTTGCGTAAGCTCGACCCTTGCCCAGCGCAGATCCGACGCCTCTGATGGCCAAGCTCTACTACGACACCGACGCCGACCTCAGCCTGCTGAACGGCAAGACGGTGGCCATCATTGGCTACGGCTCCCAGGGCCACGCCCACGCCCTCAACCTCAAGGACAGCGGCGTCAACGTGGTGGTGGGCCTCTACGACGGCAGCCGCTCGGCCGAGAAGGCCAAGGCCGACGGCCTCGAGGTGCTGAGCGTGGCCGATGCGGCCGCCAAGGCCGACTGGATCATGGTGCTGCTGCCCGATGAGACCCAGAAGGCCGTCTACGACGCCGAGATCGCACCCCACCTCAGCGCCGGCAAGGTGCTGAGCTTCGCCCACGGCTTCAACATCCGCTTCGAGCTGATCAAGCCCCCCGCCGATGTGGACGTGGTGATGATCGCTCCCAAGGGCCCCGGTCACACCGTGCGCTGGGAGTACCAGAACGGCCAGGGCGTGCCCGCCCTGTTCGCCATCCACCAGGACGCCAGCGGCAAGGCTCGCGACCTGGCGATGGCCTACGCCAAGGCGATCGGCGGCACCCGCGCCGGCATCCTGGAGACCAACTTCAAGGAAGAGACCGAAACCGACCTGTTCGGCGAGCAGGCCGTGCTCTGCGGCGGCCTCTCCGAGCTGGTGAAGGCCGGTTTCGAGACCCTGGTGGAAGCCGGTTATCAGCCCGAGCTGGCCTACTTCGAGTGCCTGCACGAGGTGAAGCTGATCGTCGACCTGATGGTCAAGGGCGGCCTCACCGCCATGCGCGATTCGATCTCCAACACCGCTGAATACGGCGACTACGTGAGCGGCCCGCGCCTGATCACCGCCGACACCAAGGCCGAGATGAAGCGCATCCTGGGCGACATCCAGGACGGCACCTTCGCCCGCAACTTCGTGGCCGAGTGCGAAGCCGGCAAGCCGGAGATGCAGAAGATCCGCGACCGCGACAGCCAGCACCCGATCGAGCAGGTGGGCAAGGGCCTGCGCTCGATGTTCTCCTGGCTGAAGAACGGCTGATCGCCCTCGGGCGTCACCGCAACCCCTCCGGTCCACGCCCACGGGCGTGGACCTTTTTGATGGTCGCCCGCCAGCCCATGCGCTGCCCATGGACGGCCCCTTGCCTGCACCGATGGCCGAACCGCTGCCCAACCTGCTGAACACCGGCTGTCACCCGGCGGCCGCCGCCCTGCTGGGGCTGGCGGTGGTGCCAGCGGCGGTGCTGCTCGATCGGCTGGTGGGCGATCCGCGCTGGTGCCTGCATCCGGTGGTGGTGATGGGCTGGTGGATCACCCGGCTGCGGCGGCTGGCGGAGGCCTGGGCCGGCGACAGGCCCTGGCGGCTGCGGCTGGCGGGCGGGCTGATCACGGTGCTGCTGGTGACCGGCAGCGCCGGCGCCGTCTGGGGGCTGGAGCGGCTGGCCCTGGGGAGCCTGGCCGAGGGGCTCGGCGCCGGTGCGAGCGCCGCGGCGGTGGCAGCAGCCCTGGCGGCCACGCTGCTGCTACTGGTGGCCTTGGCCAGCGCCCTGGCGGGCCGCAGCCTGGAGCAGGCGGTGCTGGCGGTGCTGCAGCTGCTGCCCCCTGCAGGGCAACCAAGCGGCGTGGAGCCGGCCCGGCAGGCCCTGAGCTGGATCGTCGGCCGCGACACCGCCGGACTCGATCGAGCCGGCATCCTGCGGGCGGCGGCGGAAACCGCCAGCGAGAACGCGGTGGACGGCCTGTTCGCGCCGCTGTTCTGGATGCTGGTGGGGGCCTGGCTCTGGGTGGCCGGCACCGGCACGGCCCCCGGACCGCTGGCGCTGGCCTGGGGGTTCAAGGCCGCCAGCACCCTCGATTCCATGCTGGGCTACCGCCGCGGCCGACTGGCCTGGCTGGGCACCGCCGGCGCCCGGCTCGATGACCTGCTGGTGTGGCTGCCCTGCCGGCTGGTGGCCGCCAGCCTGACGCTGGTGAGCGCCCGGCCCTGGCGGGCTTGGGCGGTGCTGCAGGACGCCCTGCGCGACGGCCGGCCCGATCCCTCCCCCAATGCCGGTGTGTCCCAGGCCGCCTACGCCCACAGCCTGGGGGTGCAGCTGGGGGGCGTGAACGTCTACGGCGGCGAGCAACGCCGCAAACCGCTGCTGGCGGCCGGCGGCCGGCCCGCCGACGGCGCGGTGGTGCTGGCGATCCTGGCGCTGAACCGGCGCCTGTGCGGCCTGTGGCTGGCGCTGGCCAGCCTGGGGGGCCTGGCGTTGAGCGCCCGTTCCGGCGCAGGGCATCTGGAGCTGCCGATGTTCATCACGAAAACTCTCAGCTGATTGCCGCGGCCGGTGCCGCTACCGATGCTGCGGGCACGTCCATAGCGCCATGCCGATTCGCGAATTGCTCGAAGCCGCCCTGAGCGAGCCCGAAATCGGTCTGACCCAGCAGTTCCGCTGGCACGCCACGCCGGTGGGGATCGCCGCCCTCTGGAGCGCCGGGTCGCCGCCGAGTGCACCGCCCTACGAAGCGGCCCTGCAGGAGGGTCTGCAGGTGGGCCTGGATCTCAGCCGCGAGGAGCGGGAATTCCACCAGCTCAGTTCAGGCCTGGTGCTGCTGTTCCACTCCTGAGGCAGGGCCGAGGCGCGGCGCGGCTCTAGGCAACTGCACTCAGGGCCACAACGGCGGCAGCCCGCACACTGAAGACAGCAGCGCCGCCGCCATGGGACTCGACGTGATCCTGGCCACCCTGGTCCCGGCGCTGTTGCTCAGTGCGTTCACGATCGGGCTGGTGGCCCGCAGCGAGGCCCAGCAACAGCGGCGGCCGCTGCAGCTGGATCTACCCCTCAGTTGGGATAGGCCAGACGGGCCGTCCGCAGCTCATCGTCAGCGGCGCTGATCCGCCACTGCTCCACCGCCAGGCCCATCCAGAGCACCAGGGGCAGCGCCAGCAGCAGGCTGAGCAGCTGCTCCGCGCCACGGCCCGAACCGGCGGCGCGATGGGGCGGGCCGCTGGGGCGCATCCGGCGTGCATCCCGCAGAAGCATGGTCATCGCTGGTCTGCCGTGAGGCGGCCAAACGTTACCGGCCCCATCAGCAAACGCCAGGGGGCGGTCAGGGCCGCGGAACGGTGCCACAGTCCGGGCATCTCCGCCACCGCCCAGGGCGGTGACCAGCGCCTTGGCCACCGCCCCGCACCGCCCACCGGCGGCATCCCAACAGCGCCGGAGCGGCCGGCGCTGGCGGCTGCTGCTGAGCCTGAGCGTCGCCCTGAGCAGCCTGGGCAGCCCAGCGAGCCTGCCCCCTTCCGCCCTGGCGGCACCAGCCCCCCCAGCCACCGGCAGCAGCGATGCGGTGGATGAAGGCCTGCTCTATCGCAGCAAGCTGCAGCTGCTGCAGAACCTGCTGCAGGCCACCGCCGCCCAGGCCAAACAGAATGGCAACTACCGCAACTACTGCTCCACCCTCTCGATCGCGCTGGACGTGATCAGCGCGCAGCTGCAGCGCCTGCGAACGACGCAGCAACGGCAGCAGGAAGAGCAGCGCCTCAACCGCCTACGCGGCCACTACGGCCTCTGCCGGCGCTCCAGGCCGGCCGCAGCGCCGGGGGAGTTTCAGATCTGAGCGGGCTTTGAAGCGCCAGCCAACCCTGGGAGGGCCTGCAGGATGACGAGCGCGTGGGCCTGCAGCTGCGCCATCGCCCTGCTCAGGGGGCGGAGTGGGTCCTGTCCTCCCTTGCCAGATCGGTCCGCTCAGCCGGCGTCGAGCTGGCGCTGCAGACTCTCCCAGTCCTCCGGCAGCTCACCGCGCTGCACCAGGCGCGAGAACACGGCGTAGCAGTCGTTGCGGTCGCCGTCCTTGCGGGGGAAGCCCAGCCAGAGGATCAGCAGCAGACGCCGGCCGCCGGCTTCAAAGGGGCGGAAGAACAGGCGGTAGCGATCCGGCAGTCCCAGGCCCTTGAGCCGGCCATAGCGGCGCAGCGGGCCCGTGAGAGCAAAGCGGCTGGCGTAGGGATCAACAGCGATCCGCTCCTTGATCCCCTCCATCACCGCCGCCAGCAGCTTCACCTGGGGGTGCTGAACGAAGGCCTGAGGATCGAGCTCCTGCTTGAGCCGTCTAACCTCGGCCTTGAGTTCGGCGTACTGCCGCGCAAACAGGTGGGGCTGGAAAGCGATCGTCCAGCCATGGCGCACCAGCGGCGCACTCATGCCCCGAGCGGCTCGTCTGCGGCGTCAACCGTCACGCCTGCCAGCAGCTCGTCGTCGTCTGCCGCCATGGCTTCCGTGTAGAGCACAGGACCCTGATCAGCAGTCAGGGCCTGTCGGCTGAGGAAATCGAGGAACAGCCCAAGCATCAGGCTGTCTTCTTCTGGCTCGCTCTGCTGCTGCCCTTCTGGCTCCAGACGCAGCAACAGCGTGCTGTCGTCCAGCACCTCCACCTGGCCGGCGGCACCGGCGAACTGGGGATGGTCGCGGTAGAAGGCCGCCGGCAGCCGCAGGCCGGAGGAGTTGCCGATCCGGGCCGGGGTGACGCGGTCAGGACTGACCGCCATGGCGAGTGGCGCCCCACGACAGGACTTACATCACGTTAGTCCGCTCAGCCGTGGTTCCTGCTCGGACGCCCCCGTTTTTGGGCGAACAACCCTGGACGACCAACTTTAAAAACGGAGAGGGTGTCCGTCGACTCCGCACTCACTCGGACGTCATAGGACGCTTTTGGGGCCAGAGGCTCCCATTTACCCCAACACTTACCCCAACGTCAGTTTTCGTCCGTGGGGTCAACGGAATCGACAAACCGGTTGCGCTGCAACCGAACTGCATCACCCAGCCTCTGGGCACCATCCTCTCGCCACCACCTGCCGAGGCACCCACTGAGAGCACCGCTTGGTCAGATGCTCACCCTGGGGAATCAGACCCTGGTGAATCGGACAGGTCAGCACCGTGACGCAGTGCCTGCCGACCTCGTAGCGGAAGTGCTGGCAGGTGATGCAGACGGCGCTGGAACGAGAGGACCTCAGGACGCCCCACTCCAAGTAGTCCCAGTCCTCAGCGGGCAACACAGGGCGAGCAGCAGTCATCACACGCAGTCAAGTACACCTGTACTAACTGGGCGAGGAGGTGAAGTCAAGTTGCCTCCAGGGCACTGGCGGTAGTGCCGCAATAAGGAACGAGGCACTATGGGTAGTGATTGCCGCTGCACTGCTGGTGACCGCTGCCGTCTTCAACACGCAGAACCTCAGAGGGCAGTCCCTGCTGTTCCGCTGCCTTGAGACTGGGTTCATCACGACAGCACCCGCACTGACCCGCTACCAGCAGGGGCGAGGCATCAACCCTGAGCGGCGGGAACTGGTGGGGGAACGACCTGATCACTGGATCCGCCAGGCACCCTCAACGACCTGCGAGCACTGCGGGATGGTCGTGAAGGGCAACCAGTGGGCATTCAGACAGCATCAACAATCCAAGCGGTGCCTGAGGGCGCAGAGCGAGACGTGATGGAGAACCTGAACTGGGGATACCTCCAACTGGGGTTGGTCGCCCTTGTGTTCGCAGGTTTACAGGTCTGGTGGATCGGCAGCACCCTGAGGAAGCGAAACCTGGCAAGACCGCTGAGCGAGGGCGAGTTCCGCAAGACCCTGGAGCGGATTTGGGCAAAGAGGACCTGACTCACGCGCTGCAACATTTCTTCATAGAGTGCGTGAGGTCATCGAGCGGTCCTGGACGGGTCCGCTTTTTTATGCGCCCGAGTAGCGGTCCGACGGTTTGGCGGCAGAGAACCAGGAGGTTTATGCGCTCACTGCATAACGGCCAAAACCCAGTCACACAGGCAAAAATGGGGCAATGCATCCAGTCCCCGTGACCGACTCAGCGACCTTCACCACCCCCGAAGCAGGCAATGAAGATCTAGGGGATCTGCTGCTGGAGGTGCTCCCCCCTGATGGCAGCACCATCGGGAACCTGTCCGCACGGGAGGCGTTGGGTCGGGCAGCAGAGCGTCCGATCAACGAAGATGAATACCAGGCGGTCAAGGAGAAGGCGCTTGCCCTGGGGATGATCCGCAAGGGGCGAGGACGTGGCGGTGCCATTGCCCTTGCAGAGGGTGTCCCAGGAGGCAGTCGCTACTCAGCACCCTCAGCACCGACCTCACGCCGAACCACTGGTGGCAATGGCGTTGCTCCTGAACCGACCTTCCAGATCGGGCAGAAACTGACCCTCTCCCAACTGGAGTCGTTCCTTTGGAAGAGTGCCGACATCCTGCGGGGAAGCATGGATGCCTCGGAATTCAAGGACTACATCCTCGGGATGCTGTTCCTAAAGCGTCTGTCCGATGCCTTTGATGAGGCACGGGAGGGCGTGATCCAGTACTACCTGGACAAGGGCAAGACCCAGGAGCAGGCAGAGGCACTGGCAGAGGACCAGGACGAGTACGACAAGACCTTCTATGTGCCTGAGCGGGGGAGGTGGCAGAACCTCAAGGACCTCAAGCACGACATCGGTGCCGAACTGAACAAGGCGACCGAAGCGATTGAGGAGCACAACACAACCTTGGAGGGGGTGCTGGTCTCCATTGACTTCAACATCAAGAACAAACTCAACGACCGCAAACTCAGGGACCTGCTCTCCCACTACTCCACCTTCAGGTTGCGGACCGAGGACTTTGAGCGTCCTGACCTCCTGGGTGCTGCTTACGAGTACCTGATCAAGATGTTCGCTGACTCAGCGGGCAAGAAGGGTGGTGAGTTCTACACGCCCAGCGAGGTGGTCAAACTACTGGTGTCCTTGTTGAAACCACATGCAGGGATGAAGGTCTATGACCCCACCTGTGGTTCTGGTGGCATGTTGATTCAGACCAGTAAATGCCTGGCGGAAAATGGGGAGAACCCAGCGGACATCCAGTTGTTCGGCCAAGAGATCAACCAGAGCACTTGGGCGCTCTGCAAACAGAACCTGATTTTAAATAATTTAAACAATGCGGTCATCTGTCGAGGGGACACATTGCGTGAACCCATGTTGATCGAGCATGGTGAGATCATGCG
>CBFHOT010000083.1:0-10365 GCA_965657465.1 Cyanobacteriota bacterium
CAGCTGATACAGCTGGGCGAGGCCGAATTTGTGGGCGTCCTCGATCAGGATCGTGTTCACCCGCGGAATGTCCAGGCCGCTCTCCACGATCGTGGTGCAGAGCATCAGGTCGGCTTCGCCGGCATTGAAGGCCACCATCGCGCTTTCCAGCTCGCCCTCGGCCATCTGGCCGTGGGCTACCAGCAGCCGCAGGCCGGGGATCATCAGCCGCAGCCGCTCAGCCACCTCCTCGATGCCCTCCACCCGCGGCACCACGTAGAAGATCTGGCCGCCGCGATCCAGTTCCTGGCGGATGGCGCTGCGCACCGCCTCCTCATCGAGCGCGGCCAGGTGCGTCTTGATCGGCCGGCGCAGCGGCGGCGGCGTGGTGATCAGGCTCATCTCGCGCACGCCCGAGAGGCTCATGTAGAGGGTGCGGGGAATCGGTGTGGCGCTGAGGGTCAGCACGTCCACGTCCTTGCGCAGCACCTTGATCTTCTCCTTCTGGTTCACGCCGAAGCGCTGCTCCTCATCCACCACCAGCAGCCCCAGCTGCTTGAAGTTGGTGCCCTTGGAGAGCAGCTGGTGGGTGCCCACCACCACGTCCACCGTGCCTTCGCTCAGGCCCTCCTGGATCACCTTGCGCTCGCCGGCGGTGCGGAAGCGATTGAGCAGGCTCACCTTGATCGGATAGGGGGCGAAGCGCTCCGAGAGCGAGCGCCAGTGCTGCTGGGCCAGCACCGTGGTGGGGGCGAGCATCGCCACCTGTTTTCCGGCGGTGACGGCCTTGAAGATGGCGCGGATCGCCACCTCCGTCTTGCCGAAGCCCACGTCGCCGCACACCAGCCGGTCCATCGGCTGCGGCTGCTCCATGTCCCGCTTCACATCGGCGATCGCCTTCAGCTGATCGGGGGTGGGCTCGTAGGGGAAGGAGTCTTCGAGTTCACCCTGCCAGGCCCCATCGCCGGGGAAGGCGAAGCCGGGGGCCTTGTGGCGTTCGGCGTAGAGCTTCACCAGATCCAGCGCCACCTTGCGGATCGCCTTGCGGGCCCGCTCCTTGGTCTTGCTCCAGGCCGTGCCGCCCATGCGGTTGAGCTCGGGCGGCTTCTCGCTGGTGGCGCGGTAGCGGCCGAGGCTGCCCAGCTGGTCGGCCGCCACCCGCAGCAGCCCATCGGCGTACTGCACCACCAGGTAATCCCGGGATTCGCCACCGATCGCCAGCTTCTCCAGCTTGAGAAACTTGCCGATGCCGTGGTTGCGATGCACCACGAAATCGCCGGGGCGCATCTTGTTGGGATCGACTGTGCGGCTGGCGGCCTTGCGGCGGCGGCGCACGTAACCGCTGGCGGCCAGGGCGTGCTGGCCGAAGAATTCGCGGTCGGTGATCAGCACCAGCTTCCAGGCCGGCAGCTGCAGGCCCTCCAGCTCGGCGGTGCCGCGGGTTTTCAGCGCCACCGGCGTGCCCTGCTCCATCAGCCGCTCGATCGCCGGCAGGTCGCCCGGATTGGGCACGAAGCGGCTGATGCAGTCGTGCTCCTCCAGCAGCGCCACCGCCCGGCTGGGCTGTGCCGACAGCAGCCACACCGCCGCCTTCTCCCGCTGGAAGTCCTTGACCAGGCCCGCCAGCTTGCCGAAGGCATTCGGGTAGGCCGGCACCGGCCGACTGGCCAGATCGAAGCTGTTGGGATGGCGGTCGCTCTCGTGCAGTTCCGCCAGGTCGAAGCCGCGGAAGCGTGTGCTGGCTTCGTTCAGGGCCTCCGCCGGTTGGCGGTGCAGGGCCGCTGGCAGCGTCGCCCCCAGCTCCGCTTCGCTCTCCTGGTGATGGCCGCTGACGTGGTCGAACCACTGCTGGCCGTGGGCCAGGCAGGCCCGCCGCTCATCGATCGCCACCAGGGCGGCCTGCGGCAGGTAGTCGAGCAGCGAGGCCGGTTGCTGCCAGGCCAGGCCCATCAGGCGGCGCATCCCCTCCGGCGGGCCCCCCTCCAGCAGCTGCTCCAGCGCCTCCGGCGTCAGCAGTTGCTCCAGGCCATCGGGCATGCTCTCGCGCAGGGCGCCTGCGATCAGCGGGCCGTAGCCGCTGGGGGTGAGGCGCACCACCTCCACCGGATCGAGGGAGCGCTGGCTGGCGGGGTCGAACTCCCGCAGCTTCTCCAGCTCCTCGCCGAAGAACTCCAGCCGCACCGGCAGCTCGCTGCTCACCGGAAACACATCGACGATGTCGCCGCGCCGGCTCCAGCTGCCCTCCTGCTCGATGGTGGTGACCCGCTCATAGCCCAGGCGCGTCAGCGTTTCGCCCAGCTGTTCGAGATCGAGGCTGTCCCCCTTGCGCAGGCTCAGGCACTGGGCCTGCAGGGCCGCCGGCGGTGGCAGATGGGGCTGCAGGGCGCGTTCGGTGGCCACCACCGCCAGCGGCAGGGTGCCCTGGGGCTGGCCGTCCAGCAGTTCGCTCAGCACCTGCAGCTGCCCCCAGGTGATCTCGCTGGTGGGATCGAACGGTTCGTAGGGGCTGCCTTCGCTGGTGGGATACAGATGGCAGCTGCGCCAGCCCATCAGCTCCAGCAGCGCCGCCCAGCGGCCGGCCTCCTCCAGGGTGGGCACCACCACCAGCAGCGGCGCCTGCTCCAGGCCCGCCAGGGCGCTGCTCACCAGGGCCCGGGCGCTGCGGCCGCCGCCGCTGAGGCGCAGCCGCTCGCTGCGCTCCAGGCGGTTGCGCACCTCGCCGGTGAGGGGCACCTGCAGCAGCTGGCGCACCAGGGGGGCGAGGGGCATGGTGGGCGGGGATCGCTGGGCCTGATCCTCGCAATCGGTGCCGGCCGGCTGCGGCCCCCGCCCGGGCCCCTCCAGAATCGAGGCAGCAGCCCCGCCTGTCGCCGGCTTCCTGCCACCCGCTTCCTGTCTCCGCTGCCTGCCGCCGACTGCCTGTCGCCGACTGTGTCTGTGCCTCCGCCCCCCTTCAGCCGCAGCCGCCGCGACCGTCGTCGCAGCAGTGGTCGGCGCAGCGGTGCGCGGCTGGCGGGGGTGCTGCTGCTGGTGCTGCTGCCGCTTGGCTGGTCGCCCCTGCGCCAGTGGTGGCTGCAGCAGCGCTGGAGTCCGCCGGCCCACGGCACGGCGCTGGCATTGTCAGCGCCACCCGCGGCCCCGCCCTGGGAGGGGCGCTCCACAGCGGCCCCGCCTTGGCCTGCTCTGCAATGGCCTGCTCTGGAATGGCCTGAGCTCTCCTGGCCCGATCTGCCCTGGCGGGAGCTGCCGCTGCTGGCGGCGGTGCTGCCCGTTCAGCCCGCCGGCCTGGAGGGCATCGGCAGTGCCGATCTGCTGGCGCGCCTGCGCCAGGCTGATGCCGGCTGGACCCCGAGGGCCGAGCGTCTGCCGGATGGCCGCATCCGCTATCACTACCGCCGCCGCACGGGCGAGCCCCCCCTCAGCCTGGCGGAGGTGCAGTGGCGCATCGCCAATCCCCCCGGCTTCGAGCGGGAGCAGCGGCAGATCGGTGATCTGCTTGAGACCCTCGCCCGCGCCGGTGTGCGCATCCGTCTGGAGGAACCCCGCAAACCCGGTGCAGCCGGCGAGTGGGACCCGCGCGCCCGCACCCTGCGCATCCGGCCGCGGGTGGTGGCCAGCGGCAGTGCTGATTTCGCGCTGGTGCTCAACCACGAGGCGATTCACGTGGCCCAGAGCTGCCATGGCGGCAGCCTGCGCGGCCGGCCTGCGCCCATCGGCCTCGATCAGACCCTGCGTCCCGAGCAGCGCAGCGTGCTGCAGGAGCCTGTGTATCGCTCCGCCGGCCCGCTGGAGCGTCAGCTCGAGCGGGAGGCCTATGCCAACCAGCGGCATCTGCACCTGGGCGCTGAGCTGTTGCGGCGCCATTGCCGGCTGGCGGCGGCTGCCTCAGCGGCGTCCTTCGCGGCCGAGGGGTAGGCGCTGGCGTTGCGGAACGGCCGGCGAGAGCGTCGACGCCCCGTTCTCTCCGTAGGGTTGAGCGGATTGCAGTCGGTCCGCCTGCTCGTGTCCTCCCGCTCCGCCAGCTCCCTGCCGCCGCAGAGCCCATCCCTGACGGAGCTGGCCGCCGGCGATCAGCCCTTCGTGCTGGCGGATGCCCTCGGACAGGTGCTGGCGATCAATGCGGCGTTCACGCGCGTCTACGGCTGGTGTGAGCAGGCTCTGATCGGCCGATCCCTGGGCCTGATCCTGCCCGAGGCTTATCGGATGTCCCATCAGCTCGGGTTCTCCCGTTTCCAGGCCACCGGGCAGTCGACCGTGCTGGCCCATCCGCTGCGGCTGATGACACTCTGCGCCGATGGCCGCTCCCTGCTCTCGGAGCATTTCATTGTTGCCGAACAGTGCCCGGACGGTTGGCGCTTCGGTGCCACGCTCACCCCTCTGGAGGGTTCGCCGCAGCCGCAGCCGCAGCCGCACCCGTCGCCTGCGCCATGACCGCCGACGCTCCCCACGGTTCCAGCCCCGGGGACGCCACGCTGGTGCAGGAGCTGCGTTCGACCCTGGCCCGCCTGGAGCTGGCCCTGGCGCAGATCTCCGATGGCCTGCTGATCTGCAGCAGCGAGGTGCAGCTGCTGTGGTGCAACCAGGCCTTTGAGCGGTTGATCCAGCGCTCGCGCCTGCAGATGCTCGGTGCCGATCTCGGCGGGCTGATCGCCCAGCTGCTGCCGGCAGGAGAGCGCCGCGAGCTGCAGACCTTGCTTGCCCTCGATGCCGCGGGTCCGCTCACGGTCGTGGCCCGGCGCGAGCCGCTGCAGGTGCTGGAGATCGAATGGCGGTCGGTGCCGGGGGAGGTGCCACCGGCTCGCATCTTCACCTTCCGCGATGTCAGCGATCGCGTTTCCCTGGAGGAGCTGCGCCTGCGCTCCCAGGAGCTGCTCGACCATCAGCTGGCCCTGGCGGCTGAGGTGGTCACCTGCCCGGTCACCGGCCTGCCCAATCGGCGTGGGCTTCTGCAGGCCATCCAGGCGGCCCTCGGGCATCTGCCGGATCACGGCAGTTGGATCGCTGTGCTCTTCTGCGATCTCGATCGCTTCAAGGAGGTCAATGACACCTATGGCCATTCGGTGGGTGATCGCCTGCTGATCGAGCTGGCCCAGCGCATGCAGCGGGTGCTGCGGCCGAGCGATCGCCTGGCCCGGCTCGGCGGCGATGAATTTGTACTGTTGCTCGATCCGCTCGCCACGCCCGAGGACGCGTTGCGGGTGGCGGAGCGGCTGCGGCTGGCGGTGGCTCAGCCGTGGCAGCCCTCGCAGCAGGCCCTTGGCCTGGAGATCGTGCCGCAGATCAGCGTCGGCATCGCCGTCACCCGAGATCCCACCTGCAGCGCCGATCAGTTGCTGCACAATGCCGATCTGGCCATGTACGAGGCCAAAGCTGCCGGCACCACGCCGGTGGAGGTGTTTGACGACAGCATCGAACAGCGGTTTCAGCGGCGCATCCGCATCCGCAGAAGCCTGCGCCGCTGTCTGCGCCAGCAACGGATCGCGGTGGAACTGCAACCGGTGGTCCATCTCGCCAGCGGTCGGATCCAGGGCTTCGAGGCCCTGGTGCGGCCGCCGGCTCAGGACGATCTGGGCATTTCGCCCCAGGAATTCATCGGCGTCGCCGAGGCCAGCGGTCTGATGTTGCCGCTCGGTGCTCTCCTGCTGGACGCCTGTTTCAGCATCACGGAGAACCTCGATCTGCAGAGCTATTCCCATGGCCTGGCGGTCAACCTCAGCACCCTGCAGCTGTCTGCGGCCGGGATCGCCGATCAGGTGTTGTCGGCCGCCCAGCGCCACCGCATCGCTCCCTCCTCCCTGGTGGTCGAGGTCACGGAAACCGCTCTGCTGGAGCAGCCCCAGCGGGCCTGTAACGCGCTGGCTCAGCTGCGGGCCGCTGGTTGCCGGGTGCTGCTCGATGACTTCGGCACCGGCTACTCCAGCCTCACCTGGCTGGCTGAAATGCCGATCGATGGCCTCAAGATCGATCGCAGCTTCACGGCGTCGATGCACTGCGATCCGCGCCGGCGGCTGATGATCGAGGCGGTGGTCAATCTGGCCCGGCAGCTGCAGCTGGAGGTGGTGGCCGAAGGGATTGAAACCCACGATCACCGCGACGCGCTGCTGGGCATGGGCTGTCAGCTCGGCCAGGGTTACTACTTCAGCCGGCCGTTGCCGCTGGATGGTCTGGTGGCTCTGCCTCCGGTGCTGCCGGCAGCTGCATCAGGGTTTCCTCCAGCAGCATGTTGAACTGCAGCAGCTGGGTGTCACTGAGCTGCTGGCGGCTGCTGCGCTGGAAGTGCTGCTCCAGCAGCTGTCGCCCCTGGCCGGAGTCCCAGGCCAGCTGCGCCAGCAGGGCATCGCACTGGTTCAGCAGGTCGCGGCGTCGCAGGGGCACGGGCACCTCGTCCGGCTGGGCGCCGGCCGCCATCGCCTGCAGGGCCTGCAGATAGGCCGTCAGGTCGGCGTAGGTGGTGATCCGGCTGCGGCTGGGGTGTCCGAAGGCCCGCTCCAGGTAGATCCCCTCCTGCTCGCGCTGCCAGCCGAGGCGCCGCAGCTGCAGGTCGATCTGCGCCAGCTCCGCGCTCCAGTCCTCGGGATCGGGCGCCGGTTCGGGGTTGCCCTCGGTCGCTGCAGCGCTGATCACGGGCTCCGGGGCAGCCGGGGGGACGGGCGAGGCCGTTGCGGTCGGGCCGGTGCTGGCGGGGGGGGCTTGGCTGGATGCGGCCGTTGGCGTGGGCGGGGCCGCTGGCGATGGCCCTGGTGCCGCGCTTGCAGCGGCGCCGCTGGGCCCGGCTGCCCCGGCCTCATTCGCTGGCAGTTGGGCTCGTGCCGTCGGCGGGGCGGGCGTGCCGTTGATGGGGGCGATGCCTCTCCGGAACGCTGCAGTGGCGGAGTCCGGCGCCGGAGTCTGCCCGCTGGGTTGGCCAGCGCCGGCCAGCAGCTGAATCAGCCGCTCACGCGCCCGCTCCTCGGCCAGCTCGGCGGTCGCCCCCTCCCCCAGGCAGCGCCCCAGAACCTCGCCCCGCTCCCGGGCGCTCACCTCCACCACGCGGGCGCCGCGTTCGGCATGGACCAGCCGGGCCAGGAACTGCATCGGTGCGCTCGCTGCTGTGCTGTGCTTTCTAGATTGATCAACCCGCCCGGGCCGATGGAAGCCGAGTCGATCCAGTCACTCGAAAGCCTGGCACCGCTGCTGCAGGCCGCCGACAACTGGCGGGAGCTGCTGCTGCTGCTGCCCCTGCTGGTGGGCCTGGAGGCGGTGCTCTCCGCCGATAACGCCATCGCCCTGGCGGCGATTTCGCGGCGTCTGCACGATCGCTCCCGCCAGGAGCTGGCCCTCAACCTCGGCCTGGCCCTGGCGCTGGTGTTTCGCATCCTGTTGATCGTGGCGGCCCGCTGGGTGCTGCACTTCTGGCCCCTGGAGCTGGCGGCTGCCGGCTATCTGCTCTGGCTCTGCGGTCGCCATCTGCAGCTGGTGTTCAGCGGCCGGCAGGAGGGGATGGAGCCCGACGATCCCTCGGATCCCGCCGGCACGGGTCAGCATCTGGCGGCCAGCCTCTCGGGCGTGGTGGCCACCCTGGCCTTCACCGATCTGGCCTTCTCTCTCGATAGCGTCGCCGCGGCGGTGGCCGTGAGCGATCGGCTGGAGCTGGTGATCGCCGGCGGGGTGATCGGCGTCATCGCCCTGCGGCTGACGGCCGAGCTGTTCATCCGCTGGCTGGAGCGCTACCGCCATCTGGAGACCGCCGGCTACCTGGCGGTGGGTCTGGTGGGTATCCGTCTGCTGATGCGCCTCGGCCTGCCCGAGCTGGTCCCCCCTGAGTGGCTGCTGCTGCTGCTGGTGGCCGGCCTGTTCGTCTGGGGGTTCTCCGAGCGCAATCCCGAGCCGCCGCCGCTGCTGGAGGCTGAATGATGCTCCGCTCTCTGCTGCCCGGCGCTGGCGGGAGCGTTGGCTGATGCGGGTCGAACTGCGCCAGATCAGCAGCGATGGCCTGCTGGGGGTTCTGGAGATGGAGAACCTGGCCGATGTGCCGCATCCCGGCCGCTGGCTGGAGCACGAGGAGCGCAGCTATCTGGTGCTGCAGCGCCGCCATCGCTATCAGCTGCGTCAGGGCCGCTATGAGCTGGCCTCGGTGGCTCTGCAGGTGAAGCCCCAGCGCCGCCCTGAGGACGCCCGCTGGTGGCAGGGGCGCTGGGTGATCGGCGATCCCCTCTGCCGCTTCAATGCCCGCAGCCCATTGCTGCGCTGCGCCGTGCTGCCGGCCGGCCCCTGCGAGCGCTGCAGTCACTTCGCCGCCGTTGATGGCTGATCCCGCCCCGTTGACCGCCGCCGCCGCGGCCCCTGCGCCGCCGGGTTCACCGCTGCAGCCCGCCGCTGCGCGCTGGCATCCGGCCCGGCTGGTGGCCGGCCATGGCGTGGCCTCGGGCCGCAGCGCCAGCAGCCCCTATCCCGCCGGCACGATCGCCCTGCAGCGGCCCCACTTCGCCCGGGCCGGCCTCGATCTCGCCGACTGCCACGACGGCACCCTCAACCTGGCCTTTGCGGGCGGTTGCTGGCGATTGCGTGATCCCCAGCGGCGGCTGGAGCAGTTGCGCTGGACCTCCCTGCGTCCGCCCGAGACCTTTTCCTTCTGGCCCTGCCTGCTGCGCTGGCGGGGATTGGAGCAGCCGGTGGCCGGCTGGATCTACTGGCCCCATCCCGAGACCAAGGCGTGCCACTTCCAGCCGGAGGATCGCCTTGAGGTGCTGGCGCCCTGGCAGCCGGCGATCGCCGCTGCCGAGGGGCTGGAGCTGGGGGTGGATCCCCGCCGCTGCCGTCTGATTCAGCCCGCCCGGCTGCGGGCCCGCCTGCTGGAGTTCCTCAAGTTCCGGGTGCTGGCCGCGCAGCAGGAGTTCTTCCGCGCCTTTGACGGCCCCGGAGGCATCGCCGCCCTGCGCCAGTGGCTGCAGAGCAGTGGGGGCGGCGAAGCCCTCGACCTCAGCGATGCCGATCTGGAGGCGGTGCTGCAGACCGCCCGCGATCTCTATTTGGGTTGAGGCGCGCTGGCCCGGGCGCCCGTAGGGTGAAGATCAACGGTTCAGGTCTGACCCATCACCCGCTCCGCAACCGGTTCCAAGCCCGCCTCCCGCAGCGCCTCCAGCGGCAGTGCCAGCAACGGCAGCATCTCTAACCGCAGCACCTCCAGCCGCGGCGGCACCAAAGGCAGCACGGGCTCCAGCAGCAGCTCCACCGGCAGTAGCTCCACCGGTGGCAGTCGAGGCGCTCGATCCGGATCCCGCCGCAGCGGCGGCCGCGCCGCCGCTCCTGCGGCCACCGCAGCTCCTTTCGGGATGGCTGCGGCCGCCCAGCGCCGGCCCCAGCCGGTGCCCCCCAGCGCCGAGCAGCTGGCGGCCTGCAGCGCCTTTGCCGATCTGGGGCTGGGCCAGCCGATCGTGCAGGCGGTGGCGGCCAAGGGCTACACCTCCCCGTCGCCGATTCAGAGCCAGTCGATTCCGGCGGTGCTCGAAGGGCGTGATCTGATGGCCGCTGCCCAGACGGGCACCGGCAAGACCGCCGGCTTCACCCTGCCGCTGCTGGAGCGGCTGCGCCACGGCGCTCCCGCCCGCGATCGTCAGGTGCGCGCCCTGGTGCTCACCCCCACCCGCGAGCTCGCCGCCCAGGTGGGCGAGAACGTGGAGGCCTATGCCAGCTTCCTGGAGCTGCGCAGCACCGTGGTCTTCGGTGGGGTCAAGATCAACCCCCAGATCCAGCGCCTGCGCGATGGCGTCGATGTGCTGATCGCCACCCCCGGCCGCCTGCTGGATCTGCAGCAGCAGAGCGCGATCCGGCTCGATCGGGTCGAGATCCTGGTGCTCGATGAAGCCGATCGCATGCTCGACATGGGCTTCATCCGCGA
Source organism: Cyanobacteriota bacterium (assembly GCA_965657465.1). Lineage (GTDB taxonomy): Bacteria > Cyanobacteriota > Cyanobacteriia > PCC-6307 > Cyanobiaceae > NIES-981. Next base: position 9,857 of record CBFHOT010000083.1, read on the forward strand.
CATCCGGCGCCTGCTGACGCTGCTGCCCGAGCGCCGCCAGAACCTGCTGTTCTCCGCCACCTTCAGCCCGCCGATCAAGGCCCTGGCCCATGGCCTGCTGCATCAGCCGCTGCAGCTGCAGGTGACGCCTGAGAACCGCACCGCCGCCACCGTGGAGCATCTGCTCCACCCCTGTGACATGGCCCGCAAGCCGGAGCTGCTCACCCATCTGATCGCCAGCAACGGCTGGCAGCAGGTGCTGGTGTTCGCCCGCACCAAGCATGGGGCCAACCGCATGGCCGAGACCCTCAGCAAGGTCGGCATGGCGGCCGCGGCGATCCACGGCAACAAGAGCCAGGGGGCCCGCACCCGCGCCCTGGCTGGCTTCAAGAGCGGTGAGCTGCGCGTGCTGGTGGCCACCGACCTGGCGGCCCGCGGCATCGACATCCACCAGCTGCCCCATGTGATCAACCTCGATCTGCCCAACCAGGCCGAGGACTATGTGCATCGCATCGGCCGCACCGGCCGGG
>CBFHOT010000084.1:0-8859 GCA_965657465.1 Cyanobacteriota bacterium
TGGGCCTCCAGCCGCTGGCGGGTGTCGTCGTCGCTCACCGCCAGCACCACATGCCCCTCCGCCGCCTCCTGCAGCGGATCGAGGGCCCAGAGCAGTGAGCGGCTGTCCAGCAGCAGTACCCGCTCCTGCCGCCGCCAGGTCTGCCCCTGCCAGAAGCGCTGCCGCAGCCGATCGAGCCGTTCCCCCTCCGCGGCTGCCTGGCGCTGCAGCCAGCGCTGCAGCAGCAGGCCGGCGCCCAGCACCGCCACAGCCAGCAGCAGCTGCAGGCCCCAACGGCGCAGCAGCAGGCTGCCCCAGCCGAACTGCACGAACCACTGCCACTCCACCCAGGAGCGGGCACCGATCCAGAGCACCAGCAGGGCGCCCAGCAACCCGAACAGCAACAGCAGCAGCCGGCGGCAAAGCAGCACGGGCACACCCACGGGCCAGGCCCGAGGCTAGACAGCGCCAAGGATTCATATACCCGACTTCAGGAATCGGCTTTTACACAGCGATCCGGACAGCGCTGTTAGCCTCCATCTGCACCTTGGTTCGTGCCGTGACTGCCACCCTGTCCCGCGCCACCGCCTTCGGGCCGACCTTCAGCGGCCTGCGCTGCAAGGAATGCGGTCATGCCTACGAACCCGGCGCCCGTCATGTCTGCGAGGACGTCTGCTTCGGGCCCCTGGAGGTCGTCTACGACTACGAAGCGATCAAGAGCCGCGTCAGCCGCGCCACGATCGAGGCCGGCCCCGCCTCGATCTGGCGCTACCGCGACTTCCTGCCGATCGAAGGCGATCCGATTGATGTCGGCACCGGCTTCACGCCGCTGCTCAAGGCCGACAACCTGGCCAGGCGCCTGGGCCTGAAGAGCCTCTACATCAAGAACGACGGCGTCAACATGCCGACGCTCTCCTTCAAGGACCGGGTGGTGTCGGTGGCCCTCACCCGCGCCCGCGAGCTGGGCTTCAAGACGGTGAGCTGCGCCTCCACCGGCAACCTGGCCAACTCCACCGCCGCCATCGCCGCCCACGCCGGCCTGGAGTGCTGCGTGTTCATCCCCAGCGATCTGGAGCTGGGCAAGGTGCTCGGCACCCTGATCTACAACCCCACCCTGATGGCGGTGAAGGGCAACTACGACCAGGTGAACCGCCTGTGCTCGGAAGTGGCCAACACCTACGGCTGGGGCTTTGTGAACATCAACCTGCGCCCCTACTACTCCGAAGGCTCCAAGACCCTCGGCTACGAGGTGATCGAGCAGCTGGGCTGGGAGCTGCCCGACCACATCGTGGCGCCCCTGGCCTCCGGCTCCCTGTTCACCAAGATCCGCAAGGGCTTCGATGAGTTCATCAAGTGCGGCCTGGTGGACGAGAAACCGGTGCGCTTCAGCGGCGCCCAGGCCGAAGGCTGCAGCCCGATCGCCCAGGCCTTCGCCGAAGGCCGCGACTTCATCACGCCGGTAAAGCCCAACACGATCGCCAAGTCGATCGCCATCGGCAACCCGGCCGACGGCCCTTACGCCATCGACATCGCCAACGCCACCAAGGGCAACATCGCCGCGGTGAACGACACGGAGATCGTGGAGGGCATCAAGCTGCTGGCCGAAACCGAGGGCGTGTTCACCGAAACCGCCGGTGGCACCACGATCGCGGTGCTCAAGAAGCTGGTGGAGCAGGGCAAGATCAACCCCGAGGAGCGCACGGTGGCCTACATCACCGGCAACGGCCTCAAGACCACCGAAGCCGTGGCTTCCGCCATCGGTGAGCCGTACCTGATCGAAGCCCAGCTCGACAGCTTCAACGCCGCCTGGCAGCAGGCTCAGGCTGCCCAACAGGGCTGAGCCGCTCCGGGGCCAGCCTCCGCAGCGGAGCCATCCCCTCCCTTCCCCTTCCCTCCTTCATCCCCGATTCCAGCCGCCATGGCCGTTCAGGTCCTGATTCCCACCCCCCTGCAGAAGTTCACCAACGACGAGGCCAGTGTCAGCCTGGAGGCCGGCAGCGTCAGCGCCCTGGTGGAAGCCCTGGAGGGTCGCTACCCCGGCATCAAGGCCCGCCTCTGCGACGACAGCGGCAAGCTGCGCCGCTTCCTCAACATCTATGTGAACAGCGAGGACATCCGCTTCCTCGACAATGAGACCACCGCCCTCAGCGATGGCGATGAAGTTTCGATCGTTCCCGCCGTCGCCGGCGGCTGAACCGCTCCATCACCTCCTGCGTCCGCTCCCGTAGCAACAGCGGCAGCCCGCTTCGGCGCGCTGCCGCTCAATGGTTCCGAGGTGTTGTCCCTGGTCCCCCTGCGCCCTTCGCCATGACCCAGGCCCCGATCCAGCCGAACCCCAGCGCCACCGGTTCCGCAGGCGATCCCGACTGGCAGCGCCAGGCCCGGCTCTACGACTACCGCCAGGCGGCGAACCCGGTGCGCAGCGGCCTCACCGAACCGATCCCCTACCGGCAGTGGCCTGCCTCGCTGCACCAGAGCGGCCCCAGCCGGATCATCCCGCTCGATCTCAGCCGTGAGCTGGGCTGCGCCGGCCCCGCCACCAGCCCCGGCCTGGCGGCCCATTTCCTGCACATCGAGGCCGGCGAAGGGCTCAAGCCGGCAGCCAGCGCCACCAGCTCCCTCTTCTACGTGCTCAGCGGCAACGGCAGCCTCAGCTGGCAGGGGCGCCAGCTGAGCTGGAACCAGGGGGATCTGCTGGTGCTGCCCTGCGGCGAAGCGCCTCTGCTCGAAGCTGCCAGTCCCAGCAGCCTCTACTGGGTGCACGACGGCCCCCTGCTGCAGCACCTCGGGGTGCAGCCCAGCAGCCCCCGCTTCCAGGCCACCCACTACCCAGCGGCCCTGCTCGAGCAGGAGCTGCAGCAGCTGCTGAACGACCCCAGCGCCAGCCGCAGCAACCGCCTGAGCCTGCTGCTGGGCAACGCTGAGCTGCCCGCCAGCCGCACGGTCACCCATGTGCTCTGGGCGATGCTCGGGGTGGTGCCCGTGGGTGCCACCCAGCCGCCCCACCGCCATCAGTCGGTGGCGCTCGATCTGATCATCGACTGCGATCCCGGCTGCTACACCCTGGTGGGCACCGAGCTCAATGCCGACGGCTCCATCCGCAACCCCCAGCGCATCGACTGGGAGGCCGGCGGCGCCTTCATCACACCGCCGGGCCACTGGCACGCCCATGTGAACAGCAGCGGCCGCATGGCGCGGCTGCTGCCGATTCAGGACGCTGGCCTACACACCTATCTGCGCAGCCTCGACATCCGCTTCAGCGGCGGCCTGGCGGGCTGAATCGGCATCCACCAGCTGCCGGAAGAGGGGTCCTTCGATCGTCTCCTCGACGATCAGCCGCTCCACCAGCGCATCGATCAGGGCCCGGCGCGGCGCCAGCAGCGCGATCGCCTGATCGAGGGCGCGGCTGGCCAGCAAGCGCACCTGGTCGTCGATGCGGCGACCGGTGTGCTCGGAGTAGTGAGGCTGTGAGCGCAGCCAGTCGCGGCCGAGAAACACCTCACCGCCATCGCTCTCCAGCGCCACCGGACCCAGGGGCGAGAAGCCGTAGCGCGTGACCATCTCCCGGGCGATGCGCGCCACCATCTCCAGATCTCCCGCCGCCCCCTGGGTGACCTCATTGGGCCCGAACACCAGCAGCTCGGCGGCCCGGCCACCGAGGGCCACCACCAGCCGGGCCTCGAGGTAGGCGCGGCTGATCAGACCGGAATCGAGCACCTCCTCATCCGGCATCGTGCGGGCAAAGCCACCCACGCCACCGGCGCGGGGCAAGAGCGTCACCTTGTCGAGGGCATCGGCATGGGGCAGCAGGGTGGTGAGCAGGGCATGGCCTACCTCGTGGTAGGCGATCAGGCGTTTCTTGGCCGAATCCTGCAGCGGTGCCGCCGTCAGGCCCATGGTGATGCGCTCCAGGGCATCGCTGAGGGCCTGGTCGTCGATCTGGCTCTGGCGCCGCCGGGCGGTGAGGATCGCCGCCTCATTGACCAGATTGGAGAGATCGGCGCCGGAGAAGCCCGGCGTGCGGCTGGCCCAGTCCGCCAGGGAGACGCTCTCGGCCAGCGGGCGGGTGCGGGCATGCACCGCCAGGATCTCCTCCCGGCCGCGGCGATCGGGCAGATCCACACTGATGCGGCGATCGAAACGGCCCGGGCGCATCAGAGCCGCATCGAGCACATCCGGGCGGTTGGTGGCCGCCAGCAGGATCACCCCGGAGTTTTCGGCAAAGCCATCCATCTCCGTGAGCAGCTGATTGAGGGTCTGTTCGCGCTCGTCGTTGCCGCCGCCGATGCCGGCGCCGCGCTGGCGGCCCACCGCATCGATCTCGTCGATGAAGATGATGCAGGGCGCCTTCTCCTTGGCCTTGCGGAACAGATCGCGCACGCGGCTGGCACCGACACCGACGAACATCTCCACGAATTCGGAGGCGGCCATCGAGAAGAAGGGCACGCCCGCCTCGCCGGCGATGGCGCGGGCCAGCAGCGTCTTGCCGGTGCCGGGAGGGCCCACCAGCAGCACCCCCTTGGGGATGCGGGCGCCGATCGCCGTGTAGCGCTCAGGAGCCCGCAGGAAGGTCACCACCTCCTGCAATTCCTCCTTGGCTTCCGCAATACCGGCCACATCCTCGAAGCGCACGGTCACGGCGCCGTCGGCCTGCAGCCGCGGCTTGCTGCTGCCGAAGCCGATGGCGCGGTTGGCCACCTGGGCGGAGCGGCGCAGCAGCAGCGCCAGCCCCCCCAGCAGCAATACCACCAGCAGCACATTGGAGAGCAGCGAGGCGGTGGCGGCCTCGGCGCGGTCATCGCGCACCGCCAGGGGCACACCGGCCTGCTCGGCGGTGCGCAGCAGCTGCTGGTCGTTGGCGAACACCGGCACGGTGGCCTGGCGGTCGTCCTGGAAGGTCACCTGCACCTCGCGGCGCTGCGGCGACAGCTGCAGTTCCTGGACCTGCCCGTTGCGGATGGCGGTCAGGAGCTGGCTGTAGCTGGGGTTGCGGGGGGGCTGGGCTCCGCGCTCCGCAGCCGCATCCTTCGCCCGGTTGGCCGGCGCGTCCTTCGCTGCAGAGGGCACTCCGTAAGCGGCTCCCGAAGCCGTGCTGGGGCTATCGCTAGAGCGGTCTTTGGAGGGGTCGCTGGAGGGCGCGGTGACCTTGGCGGGGCTGGCGCTCACGGAACTCCGTCTTTGGCTGGAGCTTAGCGATTTGACGAAAGGCAAGTCGGCAATGGAAAATCATCGTTTGGTTGAGAGAATTCGGGGATGGCTGTTCCCAAGAAGAAAACGTCCAAGGGCAAGCGCAACCAGCGCCACGCCCACTGGAAGGCCAAGGCGGCCGTCGCCGCTGAAAAGGCGATGTCGCTCGGCAAAGCCGTGCTCAGCGGCCGCGCCCAGGGCTTCGTCTACCCGATCGACACCGACGAGGAGTCAGCCGACAGCTGAACTCCAGCAGCGCACCGCCAGCAGGCGGCGCCGGCCATCCAGCCTGGCCTCCACCGCAGTGGGGCAGGGCTGGATGGTTTTGTTGTGGCAGCTGTTTTCGCTCTGGCAGCCAGTTGCGCTCTCGCGCCCAGCTTCGCTCTGGCAGCCGGTGTTGCCCTGGCTGGCGGCCTGAGGCTCAGATCCGTTGTCGTCGCCGGCCTCCGGCAGCAGCGGGTCCTGGTACAGGGCAGGCGGCAGGCTGCAGAGGCTGGCCCGCACCAGGTTGTCCAGGGCGGCCGGCGCCAGCCATCCCCGCTCCTCCCCCACAGCCCGCAGGCGCCGGCGCTGACGGGCCTCCGCCTGAAAGCGCCAGCGGCGCGGCAATCCCCAGTGCTGCGGGCGCAGCAGCCACAGTTCATCGAGCAGCTGCCAGGCGCTCTGGTAGGCCTGCAGCTCCCGGTCCCAGCGGGGCAGCCAGGCCCGCTCGGCCGGCGAGAGCAGCGACCACCAGGCGCCGCCGCAGGCCGATCGATCGCCGTTCGCCCGCTCGGCGGCGGCCATCTCCGCCTGCAAGGCCAACGCCAGGGCGTCAGCGCCCAGGGGCCGGCAGCCCAACAGCCAGCCCTCCAGCACCAGGGCATCGGCCCTCTGCAGGCGCTCACCGCAGCGATCCCCCTCGCCGCCCTGCAGCGTCTTGTCGAAGCGCGGCAACCGCAGCGGCGCGCCGGCGCGCCAGTTGTCTAGCACCGCCTGCAGCAGCACCGGATCGTGGCTGCCCGGCGGCACCCGCGTCACGCCAAAGGGGTTGCCGGCCATCGCCCGGCAACGCTCCTGCCAGGGCAGATAGAAGTCGTCGATCGAGGCCACCGCCAGCTCGAGGCCCAGGGCCGGAGCCAGCTGCAGCAGCGCTGCCGCCAGGCTCGACTTGCCAGCCCCCACCGGGCCATTCAGACCGATCACCGGCCGCCGACCGTCCTGCCGGAGCCGGTGCAGGCGCTGCAGCAGCGGCAGCGCGAAGCGGCGCAGCAGCGGCAGCGGGCAGGGGCCGACGGCGGAGCCGGCCTGGGCCAGCACCCCCTCAACCCAGCCGTTCCAGGCGATCAGATCGGGAATGCCGCAGTGGCGTTGCAGCTGCGTATCCAGCGCATCAAGACCGAAGCGATCAGGCGTCATCGACGCGCCAGAGCCATCCATCAGGTGCCGAGCTCAGGTACCGAGCTTGAACGCCTCCAGCACCACCGCATACACCAGGCCGATGCGCAGGTTGTCGAGCAGCCGCCATCCCAGGGGCGGCTCCGGCCCCACCATCCGGCTGCGCAGCCGCACCAGCAGCTCCAGGGCCACCACCACCGCCACGACCATGGCCGGCCGCCCACCGGGAAACATCGGCAGCACGTAGGCGGTCACGTTGCCGCCGGCGTAGAAGCCCAGCAGCAGCGCCAGCAGCTGAGCGCTGCGGTGGCGCCAACCGCCGCGCAGCTGGCTGAGGGCCATCGCCACCAGAGCGCTGGAGGCGCGCTCGAAACGCGTCTGCTGGGGAGGCAGGGGCGTCATGGCGCAGGCGATGGCACAGACGGAGCAGCAACCAGGTGCTGCAGGTAGGAGAGCGTGCCCGGGCTGGTGCGGCAAGCCGGACCGCGCAGCACCCGGTCCTCCGGTCCGAGACCGGACACCACAGCCCGGGCGGCAGCGAAGGCCGTCAGGGGCAGGCTGCGGCCATAGCGGCTGACGCTGAGCAGGCAGGCCAGGCCGGCGCCGCTGGCGGCCGCCAGACCGGCGGGTGAATCCTCCAGCACCAGCAGCTGCGCCGGCGCCAACCGCAGCTGCTCGACGGCGCAGCGATAGGCCTGGGCATCGGGCTTCTTGCGCTGCACGTCCTCCCCGCACACCCAGAAGGCGAAGGCCTCGGCCAGATCGGGCAGCAGGCGATCCACCAGGCTGCGCACCGCCACCCGGCCGCTGGTGGTCACGATCGCCTGGGGCAGGCCGGCCTGGGCGGCGGCGCGGATCAACGCCGCCACCCCCGGCCGCAGGCGTAGCTCACCGGCCTCCACCAGGGCGGCGTAATGGCGCTGCTTACAGGCCTGCAGATCAGCCACACGCTGGGGCGCCGGCTCCTGGCCCTCCAGCGCGGTGAGCGCCGCGCGGATGCGCTCATGACCGCCGCTCACCGCCAGCCAGCGGCCGTAGGCGGCCTCATCCCACTGCAGCGGCAGACCCGCTTCGGCGAAGGCGCGGTTGAAGGCGCGGCGATGCCCGTCGCGTTCGGTTTCCGCCAGGGTGCCGTCCACATCCCAGAGCAGGCCCGCCAGGGGTGCAGCGTTCACCGGGTTCATCGGACGCAAGGCGACGGCAGCTCGCCCACACAATGGCGCAGGGGCTGAGTCCAGCGGCCGTCAGGCCACGCCCCGGGGTCGCCCCCACAATGAGGCGATCCCTGGATGCGGTCGTTGCTCCCTGCCCTCGATGAGCAGCGCTGGCTGTTGCCGGCTCCCCTCGGCGACCTGGCCGAACCCGACGCCCTGGCGGCCCTCGATCCCACCCCGGAGGACAGCCTGCCGCTGCCGCTGCTGGCGCTGCTGGCCCGCCGCGGCCATCGCAGCGCTGCGGCGATCGGGGCCCTGCTGGCGCCGGAGGCGGCACCGGCGGCGGCGCGGCACTTTGCCGATCTGAACCGGGCGGTGGATCGCCTCGAGCGGGCCTGCCGCAGCGGCGAGGCCCTGGCGATCTGCGGCGACTACGACGCCGACGGCATGACCAGCACCGCCCTTCTGGTGGGAGTGCTGGAGCGACTGGGGGCCCGGCCGCAGGCCGCCATCCCCAGCCGCATGGACGATGGCTACGGCCTCAACGCGGCGATGGTCGAGCGGCTGGCGGCCGAGGAGATCCGCCTGCTGGTCACGGTCGACAACGGCGTCTCGGCCCTGGAGGCGCTGGAGCGGGCCAAGGCCCTGCAGGTGGAGGTGATCCTCACCGACCACCACACGATTCCCGAGCCGTTGCCACCGCACCTGGCGCTGCTGCATCCGGCGCGGACGCCGGAGGGCTCCCCCTTCCGCGGCCTGGCGGGGGTGGGTCTGGCCTATGTGCTGGCGGCAGCCCTGTGCGAGCGGCTCCGGCATGCCGGTGGGCTGCGGATGGCCCTCGACCTCTTCTGCATCGGCACGATCGCCGACATGGCGCCCCTGCGCGGGGTGAACCGGCGCTGGCTGATGGACGGACTGCCGCAGCTGGGCCGCAGCCCGCTGGTGGGGCTGCAGGCGCTGCAGCGGGTGGCCGGGGTGGAGGAGCGACCCCTCGATGCCCAGACGGTGGGCTTCCAGCTGGCGCCGCGGATCAACGCGGTAGGGCGACTTGGCGATCCCGCGCTGGTGGTGGAGCTGCTGACCACCGACGACCCGGAGCTGGCCCTGGAGCTGGCGCGGCAGTGCGAACAGCTGAACCGCCAACGGAAGGAGCTGTGCGAAG
>CBFHOT010000084.1:8869-10305 GCA_965657465.1 Cyanobacteriota bacterium
GCGATTGAAGCGGAGGCCCTGGCGCTGCTGGAGGCCGATGGCCAGCACCGGCCGGCCTTTGTGCTGCTGGCCCAGACCCACTGGCACCACGGCGTGATCGGCATCGTGGCGGCGCGGCTGGTGGAGCGGCTCGGCCGGCCCTGCGCCCTGCTGGCCGGTGAGGGCAACGGACGCCTGCGGGCCTCGGTGCGGGCGCCGGCCGGCTTCCGCGTCGATGCGGCCCTGAACGCCTGCGCCGCGCTGCTCGAGCGCCACGGCGGCCATCCCGCCGCCGGCGGCTTCACGGTGCGGGCTGAACGGCTGGCGGCCCTGCAGGAGCAGCTGGAGGAGCGGGCCCGGGACTGGCTGGAGCAACGCGGCAGCGGCCACGCGGTGGAACCGGAGGCGCTGCTGCCCCTCGCGGCGATCGACCATGCCTTCCACCGGCAGCAGCAGCGGCTGGCACCCTTCGGCATCGGCAACCCGCAACCGGTGTACTGGAGCCGGGGCTGCCGGGTGGTGAGCCAGAAGCTGCTGCGCGGCGGTCATCTGCAGCTGGAGCTGGAACAGGAGGGGCGGCAGCTGCGGGCGATGGGCTGGCGCTGGGCCGGTGGCGAAGCGCGACTGCCGAACCAGGTGGATGTGGCCTTCCGGCTGCAGCTGGACCGCTGGCAGGGGCGTGAACGGCTGCAGCTCGATCTGGTGGGGCTGCGGCCCAGCGGCGGCAGCGGCGATGGCGAGGAGGCGGAGGTGCTGCTGCAATGGCGGCAGCGCCAGTACTGGTGCCGGCGCCAGGGCGATGGCCTGGTGATCCGCAATGCGGCCGGCGCAGAGCTGCACAGCAGCAGTGCACCGGAGCACCCCTACCTGCGGGCCCTGCTGCAGGACGCCGCCGTGGCCCTGGGGCTGGCGGCCTGACCGCCGCCGCCGCAGGCCCGCAGACCAGAGCCGTAGACCGATCGCCGCCACCAACCAACCGCCACCGCTCGTGATGATCGACAGCCAACGCAGCCGCCGTCAGCTCTGGGGCCTGGGCCAGCTGCTGCTGCTGGGAGCGCTGGTGGGGCTGGCCTGCTGGCCCCTGAACCTGGTCGACCACTGGCAGGACCGGCTGCTGGCCCATCTGCCCCGCTTCCGGGGCGGCTCCTGGAGCGTGCACGGGCTGCTGATCGCCACGGCGCCGCTGCTGGTGGTGCCGTTGCTGCTCTGGTTGCAGCGGGGCGTGCTGGCCTGCGGCGCCGGCTCGGGCATCCCTCAGACGATCGCCAGCCTCGAGCGGCCCGAGGATGCCGAGGAGCTGCTCAGCCTCAACCCCACCCTGGCGCGCCTCAGCCTCTGGACGGTGGCCAGCCTGGCGCTGCTGCCCCTGGGCCGCGAGGGCCCGGTGGTGCACGTGGGTGCGGCGGTGGCCGAGGTGCTGGGGCGCCGGCATCGCCAGCAGGGCCAGCCCGCCAGCG
>CBFHOT010000085.1:0-10137 GCA_965657465.1 Cyanobacteriota bacterium
TGCTCTCCACCGTCAAGGGCCGCCCCCAGGGCTATGCCGCCGTGGTGGGTGAGCGGGTGGCGGCGGAGCTGAGCCGCGCCCTAGGCCGGCCCGTGCGCCTGCGGGTGCAGACCGTGCAGGATCCGGCAGCCCTGCTGACGGCTGTGAGCAGCGGCAAGGCGGATCTGGCCTGCGGCGTGCCCTTCAGCTGGGACCAGGACATGCTGGTCGATCACTCGATCCCGATCGGCCTCTCCGGCCTGCGGCTGCTGGCGCCGACCGGCCGCTTCGATGGCAGCCCCGAAGCTCTGGCCGGTCGAGCGATCGGTGTGGTGCGCGATTCGCTGGCCCAGACCGAGCTGCTCGGCATGCAGCCCCAGGCGCGAGCCGTTCCCTTCAACGATCTGCCCTCCGCCCTCACCGCGCTGCAGGCTGGTCAGGTGGAGGGGGTGCTCAGCGATTCGATCGTGCTCGCCGGTTTGGCGGCCCAGCGCGGCCTGCGCGATCTGATCCTCACGCCGGAGCTGCCCTATGAGGTGTATGCGGTGTCGTGTCTGGTGCCGCCGAACAGCACCGCCTACGGCCATCTCGTCGATCTGGCGATCGCCCGCCTGCTGCAGGGCTACCTCGATCGCGATCCCGCCGCGGTGAAGGAGGTGAACCGCTGGCTGGGGCCCGCTAGCGCCATCGGCATTCCCCAGGAGCGGCTGGATGGGATCTTTGCCGCCGCCCTGCTGGGGGTGGAGGCGATCCGCCCCCTGCCCAACGCCAATCCCTGAGCCGTGGCGCCGGGTCGTCCGCCCGGCCGTGCCCGTCTGCCTGTTCGCCTGATTCGCCCCACCGTTTCCTGCCGCTGCCATGGCGTTCTTCTCCCGCTCTCGCCTGTTTGGCCTGCTGTTTCTGCTCTCCCTGCCGCTGGAGGGGGCTGCGGCCCTGGCGGCGGCAGCCGCCGCCCATCAGCCGCTCCCGCCGGCTCCGTCGGCGGCTGGCCTGAGCCTGGAGCAGCGCCTGCAGCGCATCGCCCTGGCGGTGGAGCGCCGCCAGGCCGCCCAGGCGGATGCTGCGGATGCCGAGCTGGCGGCTGCCGATGTCAGCCAGGCGGAGGCCTTCAGCGCCGATGCCGCCAGCACTGATGCCGCCAGCACGGATTCTGCGGCGGACGATCGCCTCGCCTATGTGTTCGTCAACGCTCCGGCGGTGGGCTGGGGCAATGGCGGTTTCCGCAACGGCGGTTTCTATAACGGCGGCTTCCGCAATGGCGGCTTCTACAACGGTGGCTTTCGCAACGGCGGTTTCTATAACGGCGGCTTCCGCAATGGCGGTGGTTGGCGCAATGGCGGGTTCCGCAACGGTGGCTTCCGCAACGCCTGGTGATGCGCGCTGATCCGCCGCCCGCTGCCCTGGCCGCCGCGCTGCCCCCTCCGCTCGATCCCGCCGCCTGCGGGCCGGTGCGGCTGCTGGTGATCCAGCCCACCCCCTTCTGCAACCTCGACTGCGACTACTGCTACCTGCCCGATCGCGGCAACCGGCGGCGCATCAGCCTGGAGCTGGTGGAGCAGGCGGTGGAGCGGGTGCTGGAGAGCCCCTGGTTTGACGGCGGCTTCACCCTGCTCTGGCATGCGGGCGAGCCGCTCACGATGCCGATCGCCTTCTACGACGCAGCCACGGCCCGCATCCAGGCCCTGCTGCAGCGTCGCGGCCTGCCGCCCTCCACCGTGGTGCAGTCGCTGCAGACCAACGCCACCACCATCAATGCCGCCTGGTGCGATTGCTTCGAGCGCAACGGCATCCATGTGGGCGTGAGCATGGATGGCCCGGCCTTTCTGCACGATGCCCACCGGGTCACCCGCACCGGCCGGCCCACCCACGCCGCCACGCTGCGGGGCATCGGCTGGCTGCAGCGGCGCGGCATTCCCTTTCAGGTGATCTGTGTGCTCACCGCGGAATCCCTCGATCACGGTGAGGCGATCACCGCCTTCTTCCTGGAGCACGGCATCACCGACGTGGGTTTCAACATGGAAGAAACCGAGGGCGCCAACGCCCACTCCAGCCTGGAGGCCGCCGGCGCCCAGCGGCAGGAGCTGGAGCAGCGCTACCGCCGCTTCCTCGGCCAGGTGTGGCGCGCCACGGCCCACCATCCCGATCGCCTGCAGATCCGCGAGTTCGAGGGGGTGGCCAGCCTGGCCTGCAGCGGCCAGCGCCTGGGCGGCACCGACATGAACACCCCGTTTGTGATCGTCAATGTCGATGCCACCGGCCAGGTGTCCACCTTCGATCCGGAGCTGCTGTCGGTGAGCACCGCCGACTACGGCAGCTTCAGTTTCGGCAACGTGGCCAGCGACAGCCTCGAAGCGATCGCCGCCACCCCCAAGCTGCGTCAGGTGGCGGCCGAGATTGCCTCCGGTGTGGAGCGCTGCCGCAGCAGCTGCGACTACTTCGGCCTCTGCGGCGGCGGTGCCGGCAGCAACAAGTACTGGGAGCACGGCACGTTTGATTGCAGCGCCACCCAGCACTGCCGCTACCGCATCCAGCTGGTGGCCGATGTGGTGGTGGAGGAGATGGAGCAGGAGCTGGGGCTGGCGGGCTGAGGGATGATCAGGGGCTGCCCCCGTCCCGCCCATGCTGCGCCTCGCCCACGCCCTTGAAGCTCAGCTGCGCGCGGCGATGGCGCGGGCTTTCCCCGAGGCGGCGGCCGCGGCCGAGGCCGGCGGCAAGCCCCTCGATCCGCAGCTGGCGCCGGCGTCCAAGCCGGAATTCGGCGACTTCCAGGCCAATGGCGCCCTGCCGCTGGCCAAGCCGCTCGGCCAGCCGCCGCGGGCGATCGCCACGGCGATCGTGGACCAGCTCCAGGCAGATCCAGCCTTTGCGGAGCTCTGCCTGCAGCCGCAGATCGCGGGGCCCGGGTTCATCAACCTCACCCTCAGGCCCGAGCGGCTGGCGGCGGAGGTGCAGGCGCGTCTGGGCGATGCCCGCCTCGGCGTGCCGGTGGTGGCCGAGGAGAGCGGCGAGCCGCCGGCGCCGGTGGTGGTGGATTTCTCCAGCCCCAACATCGCTAAGGAGATGCACGTGGGGCATCTGCGCTCCACGATCATCGGCGACTCGCTGGCGCGGGTGCTGGAGTTCCGCGGCCATCCGGTGCTGCGCCTCAACCACGTGGGCGACTGGGGCACCCAGTTCGGGATGTTGATCACCCACCTCAAGCAGGTGGCGCCCGAGGCGCTCGACACGGCCGACGCGGTGGATCTGGGCGATCTGGTGGCCTTCTACCGCCAGGCCAAGGCCCGCTTCGATGAGGACGAAGCCTTCCAGACCACCTCCCGCGAGGAGGTGGTGAAGCTGCAGGGCGGCGATCCGGTGTCGCTCAAGGCCTGGGGCCTGCTCTGCGACCAGAGCCGCCGCGAATTCCAGAAGATCTATGACCGCCTCGACATCGCCTTGAGCGAGCGCGGTGAATCCTTCTACAACCCCTACCTGCAGGCGGTGGTGGATGACCTCAAGGCCACGGGATTGCTGGTGGTGGATGACGGCGCCGGTTGTGTGTTCCTCGAGGGGGTGAGCGGCAAGGACGGCAAGCCCCTGCCGGTGATCGTGCAGAAGAGCGATGGCGGCTTCAACTACGCCACCACCGACCTGGCGGCGATCCGTTATCGCTTCGGGGCGGCACCGGAGGGTGATGGCGCCCGCCGCGTGATCTACGTGACCGATGCCGGCCAGGCCAGTCATTTCGCCGGTGTGTTCCAGGTGGCGCGCCGCGCCGGTTGGATTCCCCCGGCCGCCAGCGTCGAACACGTGCCCTTCGGGCTGGTTCAGGGCGAAGACGGCAAGAAGCTCAAGACCCGCGCCGGCGACACGGTGCGTCTGCGCGATCTGCTCGATGAGGCGGTGGAGCGCGCCGAGGCCGATCTGCGCCGCCGCCTGGAGGAGGAGGGCCGCAGCGAGGACGAGGCCTTCATCCAGCACGTGGCCACCACCGTGGGGCTGGCGGCGGTGAAGTACGCCGACCTTTCCACCAACCGGATCACCAATTACCAGTTCAGCTTTGACCGGATGCTGGCCCTCACCGGCAACACCGCTCCCTATCTGCTCTATGCGGTGGTGCGCATCGCCGGCATCGCCCGCAAGGGCGGCGATCTGGAGGGGGCTGGATCGGCTGCTGCTAGCGATGGGGCTGGGGCTTCGGGGGGCCTCTCCTTCAGCGAACCCCAGGAGTGGGCGCTGATCCGGGAGCTGCTCAAGCTCGATGCGGTGATCGCCGAGGTGGAGGAGGAGCTGCTGCCCAACCGCCTCTGCACCTACCTGTTTGAGCTCAGCCAGGTGTTCAACCGCTTCTACGACCAGGTGCCGGTGCTCAAGGCCGAGGAGCCGGCCAGCTCCTCCCGCCTGGCCCTCTGCCGCCTCACCGCCGACACCCTCAGACTGGGGCTGGGTCTGCTGGGAATCCCTACGCTGGAGCGGATGTGATCGCCCCGCTCCTGCTTGATTAGCGTGGGTCGAGCAACCGGATCCGCCTGGCTGTGACAGCGTCGCTGCACGAACGCGATTTCTACGGCTGGGTGCAGCAGCAGTGCAGCGCCCTGCGCAATCACGACAGCAGCCAGCTCGATTGGGACGGCCTGCAGGAGGAGCTGGAAGCCTTGGGCCGCCAGGAATACCGGGAACTCGTCAGCCGCCTGGCGGTGCTGCTCGGCCATCTGCTCAAGTGGCAGTTCCAGCCGGAGCGCCGCTCCCGCAGCTGGTTCCTCAGCATCCGCGAGCAGCGGCGCGCCATCGCTCGCCTGCTGGGGCAGAACCCCAGCCTGCGGGCCAAGGTGTCGGAGGCCATGGTCGATGGCTTCGAGGCCGGCATCGATCTGGTGCTGCGCGAAACCGACCTCAGCCTGCGCAGCCTTCCTGCCCGCTCGGAGTGGACGCTGGATCCCGCCACGCTCTGCGATACCCGCGGCGACTGGAGTGATCTGGCTCCGTGAGCGATCGTTCTGTCAACAGCCCCGCGATGAGTTCCGCCTTCCCTGAGCCCCGCCCCGAGGTGGAGCGCCTGCACGCCTACAGCGCTCCGCTGGAGGGCCGCCGGCAGATGCTGCGGCTCGATTTCAACGAGAACACGATCGGCCCCAGCCCGCGGGTGGTGGAGGCGTTGCGGGCGATTCCCGCCGATCACATCGCCATCTATCCCGAATACGACGGCCTGCGGGAGGCGGTGGTGGCCAACCTCGCCGCCCAGGCGGATGGCGCCCGGTGCGGCCCGCTCGATCCCGCCCAGATCGGCCTGTTCAACGGGGTGGATGCGGCGATCCACGCGATCTTCCACGCCTATGGCGATCGCGGTGACACCCTGCTCACCACCAGCCCCACCTTCGGCTACTACAGCCCCTGCGCCCAGATGCAGGGCATGGCGATCGAGGCCATTCCCTACGAAGGCCCCGCGTTTGCCTTCCCGCTGGAGGCGATCCGCCAGGCGCTGCTCCATCCCGCTTCGGGGCGGCCGCCGCGGCTGCTGCTGATCTGCAACCCCAACAACCCCACCGGCACCCGCCTGGCGCCCGAGCCGATCCTGGAGCTGGCAGCCAGCGCCCCCGACACCCTGGTGGTGGTGGATGAGCTCTATGAGGCCTTCACCGGCGACAGCGTGCTGCCGCTGGCGGATTTTCAGGCCACGCCGAACCTGCTGGTGCTGCGCTCCCTGGCCAAGACCGCCGGTCTGGCGGGGCTGCGCATCGGTTTCGCCATCGGCCATGCCGCCGTGGTGGATCGCATCAGCCGCGTCACCGGCCCTTATGACATCAACAGCTTCGCGGTGACGGCCGCCCATGCGGCCCTGGCCGATCAGGCCTACACCGATGCCTATGTGGCCGAGGTGCTGCGCGCCCGCACCTGGCTGGTGGCGCAGCTGCAGGCCGCCGGCGTGCGGCACCATGCCGCCGGCGGCAACTACCTGCTGATCTGGCCGGAGCAGCCGGCGGCCCTGGTGGAGCAGCGGCTGCGCCAGGCCGGCATCCTGGTGCGCTCGATGGCGGGCAAGCCTCTGATCGACGGCTCCCTGCGGGTGAGCCTCGGCACCACCGAGCAGATGCAGCGCTTCTGGCAGGCCTACCGCCATGCCACGGCATGAACGCCGGGCTGGAGCGCTATCGGCTGCGGCCCCTCGCCGCTGAGGAGCGCCAGGGCTGGCTGGACTGGTCGCTCGACTTCTTCACCGATCGCCGCCATCTCCAGGTTCCCTATCTCGACATCACCCTGGCCCTGGATCTGACCAGCGCCTGGCGCCGCCATGGCCAGCACCCGCTGAACCGTGATCAGCGGGGCAGCGATCAGCAGGGTGATGGATCCCGCCCGGGCGCCAGTTTCTTCGCCTGGCTGAGCTGGTCGCTGCTGCAGACCCTGGCTCGCCATCCCGGCTTTCTGTTGCGCCAGCTGGATGGAGCCTGGTGGGTTGTCGAGAATCCGCCGCTGGTGGTGCCGGTGGCCGTGGGTGGTCGCCAGCGCTTCGTCGAGCTGGTGCTGCCCGATGTCATCGGCAGCAGCTGGGAGAGCTTCGCGGCCCGCTACGCCGCCCAGCTGGCCCACCTGCGCGGCGGCGCTCTGCAGCGGGCCGATTGGACGGCCTACAACCTCGGCATCTTCTTCGGCAACTTGCCCCATCTCGCCTTCACCAGCCTCACGCTGCATACGCATGGGGGTGATGCTCCCGGGCGTTGCACCTTCTATGCCGGCCAGCGCCATTGGCAGGGAGAGCGGCTGATCATGCCTCTGGCGGTGAAGCTGCACCATGCCACCAGCGATCCCTGGCTGCTCGATCAGCTGCTGGCGGACTGGCGGCAGACCTTTCTCGACCCACCAGCCCGTCTTGACGGGTCAGCCATCGGCTGATGCCCAGGCGGAACGATCAGTACGCCGCCCAGCCTAGGTTTCAGCGCACGCCAGCTTCAGCGCAGCACCTCGATCACCGGGCCGCCCTCGAGGCTGCCGGGCAGGCTGATACTGCGGCCGCGGCGCTGCACCGGCGTGCCGGCCATGGCATCGAGGAAGGGCTGCACGCTGCCCTGGTCGCAGTCCTTGGGGGTGGTGCCGCTGACGTATTGCACCGGGATCACACGCTTGGGCTTGAGCTCGCGCACGATCGCCGCCGCCTCGGCGCCGTCGTACACCTTGGCGCCACCGCCCACGCCGAGGATCAGCACATCGGGGCTGCCGAGCAGCACCTTGTCAGAGGCGCTCAGCTGGGCGGCGGTGCCGCCGAGGTGGGCGAAGCTCAGGCCCCCCTGCTCCCAGCGCCAGAGGGTGGCCTGGCCGAAGCGGCGGCCGCCGACGCGGTCGTGGGCGCCGGCGATGCCTTCAAACTTCAGCCCCGCCTCCTTGTAGCTGCCCGGTTTCACCAGGAAGGTGCCGCGGGCCACGCCGGTGGCGCCTTCATCCCGCAGGCGGCTGCTGGCCAGGATCACATTGGCGCTGACGCGCGGTTCGGCCAGGCCAGCGGCGCAGCCCACCGCCTTGAACGGGTTGAGCAGCACGCTGGCGCCGCCCCCCTGGATCAGCAGGGCGCTGTGGCCGTAGCTGGTGATCGTCACGCCGCTGCCCGCCCGGGCCGGCGTCGCCGTGCCGGCCAGGCTGCCGAGCAGGGCCGCGCCCGTGAGCACCGCGCTGGTCAGCCCCGCCGTGGCCCGGGGGCGCAGGGCTCCCCGCAGCGGCTGGCGGCGGCGTTGGGGCCGGGAGGCGATCAGCGGACGCATCGGCGGGCGCGCGGTGGCGCTGACGCTAGCGGCAGGCCTGGCGCAGGAAATTGGCCAGCAGACGGTGGCCGTCCTGGGTGAGCACGCTCTCCGGGTGGAACTGCACCCCTTCGATGTGGGGGAAATCGCGGTGCCGCAGCCCCATGATCGTGCCGTCCTCCAGCCAGGCGGTGATCTCCAGGCAGTCAGGCAGGGATTCGCGTTCGGCGATCAGGCTGTGGTAGCGGGTGGCCGTGAGTGGGTTGGGCAGATCGGCGAACACCCCCTGGCCGGCATGCAGCACCGGTGAGGTCTTGCCGTGCATCAGTTCCTTGGCGCGCACCACCTTGCCGCCGAACACCTGGGCGATCGACTGATGGCCCAGGCACACCCCCAGGGTGGGGATGGTGGGGCTGAGCTGCCGCAGCACCTCCAGGCACACCCCCGACTGATCCGGATCGCCGGGGCCGGGTGAGATCAGGATGGCGTCGGGCGCCAGCGCCCGGATCTGCTCGAGGCTGAGGGCGTCATTGCGCTCCACCCGCAGGTCGGCGCAGATCGGGTGGTCTGCCGCCAGCTCCCCCAGGTACTGCACCAGGTTGAAGGTGAAGCTGTCGTAGTTGTCGAGAACGAGGAGCATCGCCGCGCCGGCCCAGCTCCCATTCAAAGGCCCAGGCGCACCAGCAGCGGTGGCGCCAGCAGCAGAACCGCCACCAGCAGCGAGGCCAGCGCCGCCACCAGCACCGCCGCGGCGGCGCAGTCCTTGGCGATGCGGGCCAGGGGATGGAACTGGCGGCCGATCGCCAGATCCACCACCGCTTCGGTGGCGGTGTTGATCAGCTCCAGCACCAGCACCGCCGCCACGGTGAGCACCAGCACCGCCAGCTGGGCGGTGGGCAGCTGCAGCCACAGCCCCAGGGCGAACACCAGCGAGCCGATCACCACATGGATGCGGAAGTTGCGCTGGCTGCGGAAGCCGTAGGCCAGGCCCTGGGCGGCGTAGCGGAAGCTGGTGGGCAGATCGCCCGCCACCGTCCAGGCGCCGAGCCGGGAGGCCGGGCGTCGGTTGCCCTTGGCAGCCTGGGGCACCGGGTCGGGCACCGGTTGCAGGGCGGCCGGGCTCCGCTCCGGATCCTCGGCGTCGTCGTGGGGATGGGGCAGCGGCAGCACGGCACAGGCGTGTCCGCTGGCACCCTACCCCTGCTTTTCGGGGACGACTACGCCCCCGGATCGTCGCTGACGCCGTCGAGCAGCTGCTGCTGCCGCGCCAGCATCGCCGCCAGGCTGGCGTCGTCGGGGTGGTCCCAGCCGAGCAGGTGCAGCAGGCCGTGGCTGGCTAGGAACAGCAGTTCGCGCTCCAGGCTGTGGCCGTGCTCCGGCGCCTGGCGGGCGGCGGTCTGCACCGAGATCACGATGTCGCCCAGCTCCAGGGGCTCCTCGCCGGCCTCCCAGCTGTCGTCGTCGTCATCGTCCTCGCCCTCTTCTGCGTCGCAGTCTTCTGCGGGGTCGGGGTCGGGGTCGGGGTCGGCGTCGGCGTCGCTCGCGTTGCCGTCGGCCAGGGCCCAGGCGGGCAGCGGCAGGGCCGGCGCGCCCTCGAGGTCGTCGTCGAGGGCGGCGAAGGCCAGCACATCGGTGGGGCCGGCCTTGTCGCGCCAGTCGCCGTTGAGCTGGGCGATCTCGGCGTCATCCACCAGGCTCAGCCCCAGGCTGTAGGCCGGCGCCCGCAGCTCCTCGGGCAGTTCGGCGGCCAGCTGGCTCAGCCAGTCGCTGAGCAGGCCATGCCAGAGCTCCGCTCCCGCCAGGGGATCGGCCCAGGGGCCGGCGCTGGCCAGCAGCTCGGGCTCCAGCCCCTCCGCGGCGGAGAAGGCCAGGTCGAGGTCGACCGCGGCGGCCGGGTGCGGGGGCTGGGGGCTGGAGTCGCGCATCGCTTCAGCCCCCCGGCAGCTGGGGACGGCCCAGCCAGGCGATCAGGGTGATGAAGCCCAGGAAGCCCAGGGCGGTGAGCCCGAAGTGGAACAGGCTCTGGCGGCCCTTGCGCACCATGTTGCGCATCGCCAGCTTGACGAAGCTGGGGTTCTCGCCGTTGCCAGCGCCGCCGGCCGGTTGCGGGGGCTGTGGATCAGTCATCGCCGCCGCCTCCGGCCACCTCCACGCCCGCGTGCAGCAGGCTCTGGATGAAGGGATCGAGGTCGCCGTCCATCACGCCCTGCACGTCGGTGGTTTCGTGCTGGGTGCGCAGATCCTTCACCATCTGGTACGGATGGAACACGTAGTTGCGGATCTGGTTGCCCCAGGCCGCTTCCACGATGTCGCCGCGGATGTCGGCGATCTCAGCCGCCCGCTGCTCCTGGGCGATCACCAGCAGCTTGGCCATCAGCAGCGCCATCGCCTTCTCCTTGTTCTGGAGCTGCGAGCGCTCCTGGGTGCAGCGCACGAACAGGCCGGTGGGGAT